>NZ_JBBKZV010000040.1:0-42847 GCF_037889915.1 Variovorax humicola
CTACATCGCAGCGGGCATCTCGGGTGCGATCCAGCATCTGGCCGGCATGAAGGACTCCAAGGTGATCGTCGCGATCAACAAGGACGAAGAAGCCCCGATCTTCTCGGTGGCCGACTACGGCCTCGTGGCTGATTTGTTTACGGCGGTGCCGGAACTGGTGAAGGCGCTCTAAGGCCTCGGAGCCCGACAGCATCAAGGGCATCGTTCGCGATGCCCTTTTCACATCTTTTCAGAGAGACAGGATATGAGCTACACCGCGCCCCTCAAGGACATGCTGTTCGACATCGAGCACCTGGCCAACATCGCCGAAGTCGCCAAGCTCCCGGGCTTTGAAGACGCCGGCCTCGAAACCGCGCAGGCCGTGCTCGAAGAATGCGCGCGCTTCAACCAGGATGTGATCGCGCCGTTGAACGTCGAAGGCGACCGCGCGCCTTCGACGTTCAAGGATGGCAAGGTCACGACCACTGCCGGCTTCAAGGACGCCTACGCGCAATACGCCGCGGGAGGCTGGCAAGGCATTCAACACCCGACCGAATTCGGTGGCCAGGGCTTGCCCAAGACCATCGGCGCGGCCTGCACCGAGATGATCAACTCGGCCAACATGAGCTTCGCTCTGTGCCCGCTGTTGAGCGACGGCGCGACCGAAGCGCTGTTGATGGCCGGCTCGGACGAACTCAAATCGACCTATCTCGAAAAACTCATCGCCGGCCAATGGACCGGCACGATGAACCTCACCGAGCCGCAGGCCGGCAGCGATCTCGCATTGGTGCGCAGCCGCGCAGAGCCGCAGCCCGACGGCACCTACAAGGTCTTCGGCACGAAGATCTTCATTACCTATGGCGAGCACGACATGGCCGAGAACATCGTGCATCTCGTGCTGGCCCGCGTGACCGGCGCACCTGAAGGTGTCAAGGGCATCAGCCTGTTCATCGTGCCGAAGTTCATGGTCAACAAGGACGGTTCGCTGGGTGAGCGCAACGACGTGCATTGCGTGAGCATCGAGCACAAGCTGGGCATCAAGGCATCGCCGACCGCAGTGCTGCAATACGGGGACAACGGCGGTGCCGCAGGCTATCTCGTCGGCGAGGAAAACCGTGGTCTCGAGTACATGTTCATCATGATGAACGTGGCGCGCTTTGGCGTCGGAGTGCAGGGCATCGCGGTGGCAGAGCGTGCCTACCAGGCGGCCGTGGCCTATGCAAAGGAACGCGTGCAGAGCCGTCCGGTCGATGGTTCGATCAAGGCCAGCGCGCCGATCATTCACCACCCCGACATCAAGCGCATGCTGATGACGATGCGCGCTTACGTCGAAGGCTGCCGTGCCATGGCCAGCGTCGGCGCAGCGGCTTACGACGCGGCACACAGGCATCCGGATTCCGACGCGCGCAAGGAGAACGAAGCCGTCTACGACTTTCTCGTTCCGCTCGTCAAGGGCTACAGCACCGAGATGAGCCTGGAAGTGGCATCGCTTGGCGTGCAGGTGCACGGCGGCATGGGCTTCATCGAGGAAACCGGCGTGGCGCAGTACCTGCGCGATGCCAAGATCCTGACGATCTACGAAGGCACGACGGCGATCCAGGCCAATGACCTGGTGGGCCGCAAGACCATGCGCGACGGCGGCGCAACCGCGAGGGCGGTCGCCGCGCAGATCGAGAAGACGGAAGCCGAATTGGCCAAACGGAGCAGTGCTGCATCGGCCTCGATGCTGAAGCGCCTCAAGGCGGGCCGCGAAGCCTTGCTCGACGTGGTCGACTTCGTCGTGACCCAGGCCAAGGGCTCGCCCAACGCAGTGTTCGCCGGCAGCGTGCCGTACCTGATGCTCGCAGGCAATGTGGTGGCCGGGTGGCAGCTCGCTCGCTCGCTGATCATCGCGGAAGACCTCGCTTCGCAGAACAACGACGTCGAGTTCATGCAGGCCAAGATCGCGACCGCGCGCTTCTATGCGGAGCACATCCTCAACAAGGCGCCCGGCCTGCGCGACAGCATCGTCGAAGGCGGCGAGAGCGTGACTGCGATGGCGCTCGAGGCGTTCTGACACTCGAGCGGCCGAACGCAGAGGTCGCGAAGGTTACGCAGGAATCGCAGAAGTAAATCCAGAATCTGATGGTATTGCTTCTGCGTCGGCTGCCCGCTCCCGTATTCAACATTCCCAACAGACAAACCGATCATGTCGAAACTGCCCCCCGTCCTCGCCAACCTGCCGTTGCCCATCATCGGTTCGCCGCTGTTCATCATCAGCAACCCAAAGCTCGTGGTTGCGCAATGCAAGGCAGGCGTGGTCGGTGCGATGCCCGCGCTCAATGCGCGCCCGGCTTCGCAGCTGGAAGATTGGCTGGCCGAGATCACCGAAGAACTCGCCGCCTACAACAAGGCCAATCCGGACAACCCGGCCGCGCCGTTCGCCATCAACCAGATCGTGCACAAGAGCAACGACCGGCTCGAGCACGACATGGAGATGGTCGTGAAGTACAAGGTGCCGATCGTCATTACCTCGCTCGGCGCGCGCACCGACGTCAACGATGCGGTGCACAGCTACGGTGGCGTCACGCTGCATGACGTGATCGACAACAAGTTCGCGCGCAAGGCGATCGAGAAGGGCGCCGACGGCATCATCGCCGTGGCGGCCGGTGCCGGCGGCCACGCGGGCGTGAAAAGCCCGTTTGCGCTGATCCACGAAATCCGCCGCTGGTTCGACGGCCCGATCGCGTTGTCGGGCTCGATCGCCACCGGCGATGCGGTGCTCGCTGCGCAGGCCATGGGCGCCGACTTCGCCTACATCGGCACCGCTTTCATCGCGACCGAGGAAGCACGCGCCAGCGCCGACTACAAGCAGGCCATCGTCGACGGCACGTCCGACGACATCGTCTACTCGAACCTGTTCACCGGCGTGCATGGCAACTACCTGGCGCCGTCGATCGTCGCGGCCGGAATGGACCCGAAAAACCTGCCTGAGGGCGACCTGAAGACGATGAACTTCGGCGGTGGCGAAGGCAGCAAGGCCAAGGCCTGGAAGGACATCTGGGGCTCGGGCCAGGGCATCGGCGCGGTCACGGAAGTGGCAACGGCAGCTGCTTTCATCGAGAAACTGAAGGGCGAGTACTTTGCCGCCCGCAAGCGCCTCGCGCTTTAATTGACGACACGCACCGCGGCGACCCCGCCGCAGCAGTCCGCGGCGGGGCGCATGCCGCTCCTCGATGCGACCAAGGGCGTGGCTTGCCTGCTCATCGTCGGGCACCACCTGGTTCGCTACGGACCCCTGTCCGAAGGGGCGGCGCCGCTTGCGCCGCGCCTGTTCGGCTGGCTCTCGCAGGATGGCAGGCTCGCGGTGCAGGTCTTCCTGGTACTTGCCGGTTTCCTGGCCGCCGCGAGCCTTGCGCCCGCGGGCCTGTTGCGAAGCGACCGGTCGGCAATGCGCGCGCTCTACCAGCGTTACGGGCGCCTGGTCATGCCTTACCTTGTGGCGCTCATCTGCACGGTGCTGGTGGCGGCGGCGGTGCGGCCCTGGCTGGACGACGAAGCCGTGCCAGGCGCGCCAAGCCTGCCGCAACTCATCGCGCACGGATTGTTGTTGCAGGACCTGCTGGGCTATGAGGCGCTGTCGGCAGGCGTCTGGTACGTGGCCATCGACTTTCAGTTGTTCGCGGTTGCTGTCTTGGTGTTTGGCCTGGCCGGGCTGATGCAGCGGTATTGGCGCCTGCCGCCCGTGCAGGCGCGCCGGGTTGGCGTGACGCTGGTCGCGGGCCTTGTCGTTGGCTCGCTGCTGGTGTTCAACCGGCAAGCCTCGCTGGACATCACGGCCATTTATTTCTTCGGTGCCTATGGGCTCGGCATGCTGGGCTTCTGGATCGGTCGCGCCACGCGCGACATCACGTGGCGCAGTGCCGTGGCCTTGCTCGGCACGCTGGGCCTGGCGGCGTTGGCCGTCGACTGGCGCAGCCGCATTGCGGTGGCGCTGGTCGCGGTCCTCGCGGTCGTGATGGCCGACCGCCGCGGCTGGCTGGCGCCGAAGCATTGGCCGGTGGTGGCCATGCCTCTCTTGCTGTTGGGCCGGATCTCCTACTCGTTGTTCCTGATTCACTTTCCGGTGATCCTGCTGGTCAATGCGATCGTCAGCCGCTGGGCGCCGCGATCGGCCTGGGGCGACGCGGCCGGGTTGCTGGCGGCGGTGGCGCTGTCTCTTGGGGCCGCAACGGTGCTCTACACGCAGGTCGAGCAGCGTCCGGCAACTTGGCGGGCTCTGCTGATCATGTTCGGCGCACTCTTGCTGTGCGGCTTGCTTACGGCGCTGTAGGGAACATGGCCCCGCGTGCGCGGGTCATGCGCGGGTCGTGCGTGGGTCGTGCGCTCATGTGGCCGGTTTCCGCTGGCGAACGAAAGTCGTTGCACGCGGCGTTCGGAGAGAGCACCCTGCGGGGGGTGAACAACCTGATCGACGGATGACAACGCCATCGCCGAGTCCACACTTGCAATCGCTCCAGTCGCAGAAGGTCGGCAGCGCTGTGCAAGGTGCCGCGGCCTTGCTGTGGTTACCGCAGGCCGCACTGCTGGCCTGGGCCGTGCAGGGCCTTGCTTACGGCCGCGGCCTGGCAGCAGTCTGGTGGCCGGCCGGGGGTATCTTGGTGCTGGGCCTGCTGCGCGCAGCCTGCGAAGCCTGGGGTGCGCGCCGGGTCTTCGCGCAGGCCCGCGCCCACTTGTCGATCTTGCGGGCGCATGCGGCGGCGGCACTGGCCGCTGGATCGCCGCTGGATCGCGCGCGAGTGTCATCGGGCCTGGCGGCCAGCGTGATCGCCGAGCAGGCCGAAGCGGTGGTGCCTTACCTGGTGCACTATCAGCCGGCGCGCTGGCGCGTGATGGTGGTGCCGCTGGCCATCGCGACGGTGGTGGCAGGCTTGTCATGGGTCGCGGCGCTGGTGCTGTTGGTTGCGGCCCCGCTGATTCCTGTCTTCATGGCCTTCGTCGGCATGAGCGCGCAGGCGGCGAGCAAGGCGCAGATGCTGGAAATGGGCAGCATGAATGCGTTCCTGCTGGACCGCCTGCGCGGACTTGCCACCTTGCGTGCGCTGGACGCGGTGGATGCGACTGCGCAGCGTCTGGGCGAATCCGCGCAGTCGCTGCGGCGACGCACCATGGCTGTGTTGCGCATCGCGTTCCTGTCGTCGGCCGTGCTCGAACTGTTCTCCGCGCTCGGCGTCGCGATGGTGGCTGCGTATGTGGGATTCCATTTGCTGGGCACGCTGGCCTTCGGCACCTGGGGCCATCGGCTCAGCCTTGGAGAAGGCCTGTTCATCCTGCTGCTGGCGCCGGCGTTCTTCGAGCCATTGCGAGACATTGCCGCGGTCTGGCATGACCGCGCCGCTGGCGAGGCAGCCTTGAATGCGCTCGGCCAGATGGAGCGCCATGGGCTTGCATTTCCCGGCGGGCATGCAGCGGCGGTCAACGCCGAACCCGGGGTCGCGCACGCGCATGGGGCGCCGTCCGTGACAATGCGCGGCCTGCACTTTGCACACCCCGGAGAGGCACCCCTGTTCGGCGGCTTCGAACTTCGCATTGCAGCCGGCGAGCACGTCGCGCTGCTGGGCGCGAGTGGGTCGGGCAAGAGCGCGCTGCTGTCGCTGATAGCGGGCTTGTTGCCCGCCGCACGCGGCGAGATCGAGATCGGCGGCGTGCCGATGACCGATCGCACCGCGACCGCGTTGCGCCAGCGCATCGGCTGGATGGGGCAAAAGCCGCATGTGTTCGCGGGCTCGGTGGAAGCCAATGTCGCATTGGGCCGCAGCGGTGTCGGCGCGCCGCAGGTCGCGTCCGCCGTGCGATTGGTCGGGCTGGAAGCGGTGGCACAAGCGCATCCGGGTACTGCACTTGGCGAAGGCGGGGTCGGGCTCTCGGGCGGCGAGGCAGTGCGGCTCGCGATGGCACGCATTGCCGTTCATGCCGACGCTGTTTTGCTGCTCGTCGACGAACCCACTGCACACCTCGACACCGAGACTGCCGCGCACGTGGCAGATGCGCTGCTCGCATTGGCGTTCGGCAAGACATTGATCGTTGCCACGCACGACCCGGTGCTTGCTTCGCGCATTGGCCGCGTCGTCAATCTGGATGTCGAGTTGCTGGAGCGGGCGGCGTGACCGGATCGAGGCGCGATCTGCGTGCCGTGCTGCAGCCGTTCGTCGCTGCACAGCCGCGCGCCTTGCTGCTCGGCATGTCGTTGGCCGCGCTTACCGTGTTGACGGGCATGGCCCTGCTCGGCCTGTCGGGCTGGTTCATCACCGCCGCTTCGCTGGCCGGGTTGAATGCTTCAACGGCGATCATGTTCGATGTGTCCATGCCATCGGCCGGCATCCGGTTGCTGGCCGTCGGGCGCACCGCCTCGCGGTATGCGGAGCGGCTTGTCACGCACGATGCAACCTTTGGCGTGCTGGCGGCGCTGCGTGTGCGTTTGTTCCGTGGCTGGGCCCGAGCCGAGGCTGCGCGTGCGCTGCTTGCGCAACCGTCGCGGCTGCTGTTTCGCCTGACCTCCGATATCGACGCACTGGAGTCGCTCTATCTGCGCCTCATGGTGCCAGCGTTCGCGGCATTGGGTGCGGCCGTGCTGGCCGGCGTGGTCGTCGGCTTCATGCACGCAGGCGTGGGCCTCGCGCTGGGGCTCTGGCTGGTGGCATGCGGATGGGGCATGGCGATGGCCGTTGCCAGTCGTGCGCGCCGGCCCTCGGTGCTGCGCGGCCATGCGATCGAGGCACTGCGTGCGCGTGCGGTGGACCTGGTCGCGGGCCAGACTGACCTCGTGATGGCGGGTCGTGTCGATGCGCAACGCGATGCGTTGGCCAGCGCGGACGCGCGTCTTGCCAAGGCCGACCTGGCATTGAACCGGCTCGAGACTGCTGCCGGATTTGGCTACGGCGCTGCCAGCACGCTGAGCCTGGTCGTCATGTTGTCAGCGGTCGGCTGGCTGGCAGACAAGGGCGCCATCGGTGCGCCCGCCGCGGCGTTGGCATTGCTCATCGCGTTGACTGCGATAGAGCCGTTCGCGGCATTGCGGCGCGGGGCGCTCGATGCCGGGCGGACATGGCTCGCGGTAAAGCGGCTGGGTCCGCGCATGTCCGTCGTCGAAGAGACGTTGCTCGCACCGCCTGTCGATGAAGAAACGTCGTTTGCATTGCAATTGCGCGACGTGACTGCAGGCTATGCACAGAGCACAGTCCCCGTCGCTCGCCTGTCGCTCGCCATCGCTGCTGGCGAACGAGTTGCGCTGATCGGCCCGAGCGGCGCGGGCAAGTCCACATTGCTGGCCATTGCCGCCGGCGAGTTGACGCCGGTGGCCGGCAGCGTCGCAAGGCAACCCGCATGCCTGCTGACCCAGCGCACCGAACTGTTCCACGACAGCGTGCGCGATAACCTGCGCCTTGCCAACCCTTCGGCCGACGATGCCTGCCTATGGTCCGTGCTCGATGCGGCAGGTCTCGGCGACGAGGTGCGGGCCACGTCGGCGGGGCTGGACACCCCATTGGGCGAAGGTGGTCTGGGCTTGTCGGGCGGCCAGTCAAGACGACTTGCGCTCGCGCGACTCTTCTTGCGTAATACGCCCCTGTGGGTTCTCGATGAACCCACTGAAGCGCTGGACACCGTCACTGCGCGTGATGTGTTGCATCGGCTGTCCGGCCATGTTGCAGGCAGGAGTCTTCTTATCGCCACGCATCTGCGACGCGAGGCGGAGTTGGCGGATCGGCTGGTCTGCCTGAAGGAAGGTTGCGTCGTGGCCGACCTGAGGCGCGGCACGCACGCTTTCGACGCTGCGCTCCACGCGCTGCGTCACGATTGATGGACAACAAGAACCGACGTTGATTAAGAGGAGCGCCACATGGATCTGGACATCGTTGCTCTCTCGCGATTGCAGTTCGGCGCCACCGCGCTCTATCACTTCCTGTTCGTGCCGCTGACCATCGGGCTGTCGGTCCTGCTGGCCATCATGGAGACGGTCTACGTCATGACTGGCCGCGTCATCTGGCGCGACATCACCAAGTTCTGGGGCACGTTGTTCGGCATCAACTTTGCGATGGGCGTGGCGACGGGCGTGGTCATGGAATTCCAGTTCGGGATGAACTGGAGCTACTACAGCCACTATGTCGGCGACGTCTTCGGCGCGCCGCTGGCCATCGAGGCATTGATGGCGTTCTTTCTCGAAGCGACCTTTGTCGGGCTGTTCTTCTTCGGCTGGGACAAGCTGTCGAAGGTAGGCCACCTGGTCACGACCTACGCGGTGGCGATGGGCACCAACCTGTCGGCGCTGTGGATCCTGATTGCCAACGGCTGGATGCAGAACCCGGTCGGCGCGGTCTTCAACGCGAAGACGATGCGCATGGAGGTCAGCGACTTCTACGAGATCCTGACCAACACGGTGGCACAAGCCAAGTTCGTGCACACCGTGTCGGCGGGCTATGCGTGCGCGTCGATCTTCGTGCTGGGCGTGTCGGCCTGGTACCTGCTGAAAAACCGGCACGTCGAACTGGCCAAGCGCTCGATGACGGTTGCCGCGTCCTTCGGTCTTGCCGCCTCGCTGTCGGTCGTCTTGCTGGGCGACGAGAGCGGCTACCAGTCGAGCGAACACCAGAAGATGAAGCTCGCGGCCATCGAGGCCATGTGGGAAACGCATCCCGCGCCGGCACCGTTCACCGTCTTCGGCTTCCCCGACCAGGAAGCGCGCGAGACGCACTATGCCGTGCATATCCCGATGGTGATGGGCCTGATCGGCACGCGCTCGCTCAATACCGTGATTCCCGGCATCGACGAGTTGGTGAAGCGTGCCGAGGCGCGCATTGCCCAGGGCCTCAAGGCCTACGCCGCGCTGCAGCAGATACGCGAAGCCGGCAGCACGACGAGCGTGACGCAGGGCGTGCGCGACGCGTTCGAATTCAACGGACCGGACATGGGCTACGCGCTGCTGCTCAAGCGCTATGTCGACGACCCGCGCCAGGCCACGCCCGAGCAGATCCGGCAGGCGGCCTGGGACACGGTACCGCAGGTCGCGCCCCTGTTCTGGACCTTCCGCCTGATGGTCGGCATCGGCATGTTCCTCATCCTGCTGACGCTCACGTTCTTCGTGTTGTCGGCGCGCCGGCGGCTGGACCGGCACGCGTGGCTGCTCAAGCTCGCCGTGTTTGCGATTCCGCTGCCGTGGATTGCCGCGGAGGCCGGCTGGATGGTGGCCGAATTCGGCCGGCAGCCGTGGATCATCGAAGGCGTCTTGCCGACGGCCGTGGCGGTGTCGAACCTCGGCGCCACGACGTTGCTCATCACGCTGCTGGGCTTCATCGCGCTCTACACCTTGCTGTTGGTCATTGAATTGAAGCTGATGTTCAGGGCGATCCGCAACGGGCCACACGACGAGCATCCGCCGATGGTGGGTGATGTATTGCGCGGTTTCGGCAGAAACCCATCCAGGCCTTTCGCTTCAGGGAGCTGAATCATGATCCTTCACGATCTGCTGGGCTACGACACGCTGCGAATCATCTGGTGGCTGCTGCTGGGCATTGTGCTGGTCGGCTTTGCGCTGACGGACGGCTTCGACCTGGGCGCCGGCATCCTGCTGCCCTTCACCGGGCGCAACGACATCGAGCGTCGCGTCGTCATCAACAGCGTGGGGCCGGTGTGGGAAGGCAACCAGGTCTGGCTGGTGCTCGGTGGCGGCGCCATCTTCGCGGCCTGGCCGCAGCTCTATGCGGTGTCGTTCTCGGGCTTCTACCTTGCGCTGTTCGTGGTGCTGACGGCGCTGATCCTGCGGCCGGTGGCCTTCAAGTTCCGCAGCAAGCGCGACGATCCCGGCTGGCGCGCGCGCTGGGACTGGGTGCTGTTCTACAGCGGACTGGTGCCCTCGCTGATCTTCGGCGTGGCGATCGGCAACGTGCTGCAGGGCGTGCCGTTCCGCTTCACGCCCGACATGCACATCCTCTACGAGGGCAGCTTCATCGGCCTGCTCAATCCATTCGCGTTGCTGTGCGGGATGGTGTCGGTCGTGATGCTGGTGATGCATGCCGCCGGCTGGCTGGTGTTCAAGACCGACGGTGCGGTGGCCGAGCGGGCGCGCATGTTCGGCATGCTGGCGGCGCTGCTGACGGTTGCGCTGTATGCGCTGGCCGGCGTGCTGTTGCTGACCGTGGTGAACGGCTACCGCATCACCAGCGTCGTCGACGGAGGTGCGCGCCGGCGCCTGGTTTGCAAATTACGCCGCCCACCCGTGGACGTTGATCGCGCCCGCGGCCGGGTTCGCCGGTGCCATTGGCGCACTGCTGGCATTGATCGCGCGGCGCGGCGGGCTGGCGCTGCTCTGCTCGGGGCTTGGCATCGCCGGCATCATCCTGAGCGTGGGCGCGTCGATGTTCCCGTTCATCATGCCGTCGAGCATCGACCCGCGCGCCAGCCTGATGGTGTGGGACTCGTCATCGAGCCACATGACGCTCTTCATCATGTTGGTGACGACCGGCATCTTCCTGCCGATCGTGCTGGCCTACACGAGCTGGGTCTATCACGTGCTGTGGGGCAAGGTGGATGAAGACGCGATACGCGAAGAGCGGGGCCATGCCTACTGATTCCCCGCGTGGAAAGGAAATCTGATGTGGTACTTCTCGTGGATTCTGGGGCTGCCGTTGGCAGCAGCTTTTGCGGTGCTCAATGCCATGTGGTACGAACTGATGGACGACGATGCGATTCGCAAGGCGACGCTGGAGCCTGAAGGCCCGCAGGGGCAGGAGCGGCTTTAGCGCAGTGAGATGTAGCGCAGTGAGATACCCGGGATACCGTGGAACCGGCTTGGCCGGGCCGCTGGTATCGCCCCTCAAGGGGCCTCGTGGGGGAGGCGCCGCAGGCGCTTCGGGGTCGTTTCTTCCTGACTACTCCCAGGGCGTTGCCGGCGGTACGGCCGCTGCGGCTTCCACGTCGACGCTCTTGAAATCCGCCGGCGACACGATCTCCAGGTACTCCATGTCGGGCGAGTAGTCGAACAGGTAATGCCGGATGCCGGGGCGCTGGTGCACCACGTCGCCGGCCTCGACCAGGGTTTCCTTGTCCTCGTACATGAAGCGGGCCCAGCCCTTGACCATGATGACGATCTGGAAGTTCGCCTCATGCCGGTGCCAGCCGGTGCCTTCGTCCGGGGGCATGTTGGCCTTCACCAGGTGCGCAATGACCTGGCCATTGGTTGCTTCGGCCACGCCGAGGTCGCGGTACAGGAAAAAATCTCGCAATCCGCCGGAGACGAATTGGGTATCGCCGGGCTTGACGTGCGAGAACTTGGTGGCGGTACGGTCCAACATGGGGCACTCCTTCCGAGATGGTTTGCTGCTGCACTGCAGCACGCAAAAACCATTCCTGAAGGAGGCCGGCTCTATGTGGCGCTGACGATCGAAAGAGGGCGCGCCTGGCGCTCGCGCGTTATCAGGAATCGCGCGCGCAATTGCCGCGCGAGGGCGGGTGCGTTGCGCTGGATCAATGCGACCCCGTAGCTGCCAAGCGGTTGCCCTTCGAGGCTGATCTGCACGCTCGAAAAGTAATGGCCGAGCGCATCGCAGGCATCCCAAAGACACCTTTCGAGCGACTCGAGCGTGGTCTCGGTATGCACGAACGAGTTGCCACCGGCACTGAGGCAATACGCATAGACCTGGGGGCGAATGCAGCGGATCTGGAGGTGGGGTTGCATGAAAACCTTCACGGATTGCGGTCGTCATTCGACCGAGGTCCAAAGGTATGCATCGAGGAAAGTAGTGTCCATACGTCGTATGGCTACGCAATTAGATCGACAGCAATGGCGCCTTCCTACACCGGCAGCATTGTCCACGGCGCGTCGCGAAATGCGATTTCGTGTTCCTTCATGGCCTGCGCCAGCCGTGCGATTTCCGCTGCGGCGCCGGGCATGCGGCGGGCGAGGGCGTCGATCTGCCTTGCATAGGCATCGGTCAATTCCTGCCATTGCCTGAAATCAGTGCCCATGTCGCTGATTGCGCTCATCATTTCGTAGCCGTCCATTTCCGCCTTTTCGGCGTTGTTCTGGCCATCCCCTTTCGTCGGGAACGGCAGGGATGCAATGGTCCGAATGGCCAAGCCATGCGGCTTTAAACGTGCAACTGAAAGTACTACGCAATGTTACCCTGCGATAACTATTTGGTTTGCAATTCTGTTGCGTGAAAACCGCATTCGCACCGCTTTGTCGTGTGACGTGCGGTTGCGAGGGGCCGCGTGGCGTTTGTTGGGATAATCCCGCGCCATGAGCGGCAATACCTTCGGCACCCTTTTCGCAGTCACCAATTTCGGTGAATCCCACGGCCCTGCGATCGGGTGCGTCATCGACGGCTGCCCGCCCGGCATGGCGCTCAGCGAAGCCGATATCCAGGGCGACCTCGACCGCCGCCGCCCCGGCACCAGCCGCCATGTCACGCAACGCAACGAGCCCGATGCGGTGCAGATCCTCTCGGGCGTGTACGAGGGCAAGACCACCGGCACGCCGATCGCGCTGCTGATCCAGAACACCGACCAGCGCAGCAAGGACTACGGCAACATCGCCCAGCAGTTCCGTCCCGGCCACGCCGACTACACCTATTGGAAGAAGTACGGCATCCGCGATCCGCGGGGAGGAGGCCGCTCGTCGGCCCGGCTCACGGCGCCGATGGTGGCCGCGGGCGCGGTCGCCAAGAAATGGCTGGCTGAAAAATACGGCACTGTGTTCCGCGGGTGCATGGCCCAGATCGGCGAGATCGTGATTCCCTTCGATAGCTGGGAGCACGTGCCAAACAACCCCTTCTTCGCACCGACGGCGGATGTGTCGCAGCTCGAGGCCTACATGGACGCGCTGCGCAAGGCCGGCGACTCCTGCGGCGCGCGCATCCGCGTGACCGCGTCCAACGTGCCCGTGGGGCTGGGCGAGCCGCTGTTCGACAAGATGGATGCCGACATCGCCTACGCCATGATGGGCATCAACGCGGTCAAGGGGGTGGAGATCGGTGCCGGCTTTGCAAGCGTGACTCAGCGTGGCACCGTGCATGGCGACTCGATCACGCCGCAAGGTTTCGTCACCAACAACTCGGGCGGCACGCTAGGCGGCATCACCAGCGGGCAAGACCTCGAGGTCAGCATCGCGATCAAGCCGACCAGCTCGATCATCAGCCCGCGCCAGTCCGTCGACGTGAACAACCAGCCCGTCGAAGTCATCACCAAGGGTCGCCATGACCCGTGCGTGGGCATTCGCGCGACGCCGATTGCCGAGGCGATGCTGGCGCTCGTGGTGATGGAGCATGCCTTGCGCAACCGTGCCCAGAACGCCGACGTGGGCGCGGCCCGCATGCTCCACATGAGCGACGCCGCCGCGGCCTCACTGCAAGCCTCCTTTCTCTGAGCGGCGACGGCGCCGGATGCCGCGGGGCGCGGTCATCTGCTGGCGTTCGCGGCCCTGTCGGGCAGCTACTTCGCGCACATCGGGTTCTTCAATCCGTACCTGCCACTGTGGCTGAAGGCCCAGGGACCGCCGATCTTCACGATCAGCTTGCTGGCGGCCGTGCAGTCGCTTTCGCGGGTGTTCGCGCCCTATGCATGGGGCGCGCTGTCCGACCACACCGGGGAGCGCGTGCGGCTGCTGCGCATCAGTGCGGCGATTGCGCTCATGGTGTCGTTTCGGCCTGTGGTTCCATGGCGGCGCCTGGTGGATCGCGCTGGTCCTCCTGCTGCGGTTCACCCACACCAGTTCGATGATGGGGCTCACCGAAGGGGCGCTCGCGTCATGGAACACTGGCATGTTCTCGCCCGTCTTTTCCCTGAATCAACCAACGGAATCCACCCGATGTTTCGCATGCCACCCGTGACCCGGGCCCTGATCCTCGCTTGCGTGGTCGTGTATTTCGCCGACTCGCTACCCGGCCTCGACCTGGAGGCCTTGATGCTTTGGCCGATAGGCTCCGGCAACTTCATGCCCTGGCAGGTGCTGAGCTATGCCTTCCTGCACGGCGGTCCGTCGCACCTGATCTTCAACATGTTCGGGTTGTGGATGTTCGGCTCCGAATTGGAGCGCGTGTGGGGGCCGCGCCGGCAATTGGTCTTCTATTTCGCGAGCGTGCTGGGCGCTGCGCTGATGCAATTGCTGGTCGCCGCGTGGAGTGGTGCCACGGAGCCCACGATCGGCGCCTCGGGCGGCTTGTTCGGCCTGCTGCTGGGCTTCGCGATGCTGTTTCCAAACCGGAAAATCGTGCCGTTGATCCCGCCGATTCCGATGCCTGCGTGGTTGTTCGTGCTGATCTACGGGCTGGTCGAATTGGGGTTGGGCGTGACCGGCACGCTCAACGGGGTGGCGCATTTCGCGCATCTGGGCGGCATCGTCGGTGGCTGGCTGACGTTGCGGTATTGGCGGGGGCAGCCGCCCTTTGGGTGGGGTCGGCGATAAGACGCCTGGGTCAAGTTCCGCATCGCCTGCGCCGTCTCGCGCAGCATTGGCAGAACCCGTTTCAATTCCAAGGTGTGCGGTCTCCGACCGCGACGGCGCCCGGCTCACGGGCCGAATGCTTCAAGCGCGTGACGTGAGAACCGGCGTTTGCGTGCAAGCCCGGCGATCTTGAACACAACATGAAGTTCGAGCCCGGAAGTCCTACGCTCAACAAGTCGCAACTCCTCGAGTTGTCGTACAGCACTGGGCTCCTAAATCAAATTCCGCATCGCCTGCGCCGTCTCGCGCAGCACCGGCAGCACCCGCTTCACCGCATCCTCGCTGCTCTCATGCCCCATCGGCATCGTGATGTTGAGTGCACCGACCAGTTCGCCTCGGCGGTCCCGCAGCGGCACGGCGATGCCGCGCGAATTGAGGTCGAGTTGCTGCTCCGACAGCGCCCAGCCCTGTGCGCGGATGCGCATGAGTTCGAGGTGCATGCGCTCCTTGCTCGCGATGGTGTGCGAGGTGAACACGGCGAGTTCGTGCGCAGCGAGCCAGCTGTCCAGTTCGGCGTCGCCGCGCAAGGCCAGCATCAGCATGCCCGATGCCGTGACCTGCGCAGGCGCGCGCGCGCCCAGCACATAGCCGGTGCTCATGCTGCGGTTGGGGCCGTTGCGCGCGATGTAGACCACCTCGTCGCCGTCCATCACGCTCAGGTAGACGATCTCATGCGTGCCGGCCGACACGCGCTGCAGGAAGGGCTGGACGATGCGCGGCAGCCGGGCCGATTCGAGGTACGACTGCCCGAGCCTCAACACCCGTGGCGTGAGCCAGAACAGCTTGCCGTCGCTCGCCACATAGCCCATGTGCTGCAGCGTCAGCAGGTAGCGCCGGGCGGCAGTGCGCGTCATGCAGGTGCGCTGGCCGGCCTGGCTGGCCGTGAGGCGGGGGTTGGCATCGTCGAAGGCCTCGATCACGCTGATGCCGCGTTCGAGGCCGGCGATCCAGTCGCGCTTTTCGAGCCCGGGTGGGGGAGCCTGCGCTTCGTCTCTTGCCATCGTGCGAGTCCTTCGCATTATTGTGTCGAGGCGACGGTTGCCTCGGTGAAACCCCGGCAAGCGGATGATGATCGCCTGAGGCTGTTCGATGATCGCACGAAACCAGCGAAAAGAGATTCGCATTCGGCATCGAGCCGTTAAAGTCCGGGCAAACCCGCATCGCCGCGCGAGCGATTGCCTGAATAACGGAGCGTGAGACATGCAGGCCATCAATGGCACGACCGACCTCTACCTGATCCCGGGCGACCCAATTGCCAATGTCCGCGTGCCGCGCATGTTCAACGCCGTGTTCGAGCGCTTCGGCATCGACGCGGTGATGGTGCCGACACGCGTGGCCGCGCGTGACCTGGGCGTGTTCCTGAAAGCCAGCTTCCTCGCGAAGAACGTGAAGGGCATGGTGATCGCGCCGCCGCACAAGCCGCTCATCGTGAGCCTGCTCGACGGCTGCGGCCTGTTCGGGCGCGTGGCGGGGTCGGCCAACATCGTGCGACGCCTCGACAACGGTGAACTCGAAGGCGACCTGTTCGACGGCGAAGGCCTGGTCCATGCGCTCGACTACTACAACATCCCTTTTCGCGGCAAGCGCGTGCTGGTGCTTGGCGCCGGCGTGAGTGCCGCGGCCATCGGCGTGGCGCTGGCGGAGGGCGGCACGGTCGATGGGGCCGAGCACATCGCGTTCTACGACCCGGTGGCGGGCAAGGCGATCGGACTGGCGACGCAGCTCGATTCGTTTTTCGACGCGACGGTGGTGTCGGTCGACTCCAGCGATCCGGCAGGTTACGACCTGGTGGTGAACGCCTCGCAACTCGGGCTGGCGCCGGGCGATGCGCTGCCATGCGACGTGTCGCGCATGGAATCGCATGCGGCGCTGTTCGACATCCTGCTGCGTGGGCAGCCGACGCCGCTGGTGCAGGCCGCGCGCGCACGCGGGCTCAATGCACAGGCGGGGTTCGAGATGCTGATTCAGCAGATGCCCAACTACCTCGATTATTTCGGCCATGGCGTGGCCGCCAACGGCGTGCGCCACGACATGCGGTTCCTGCGCGAGCAGATCTATCCCGAGGCGATGCGCAACGAGATTGCCGCACCGCTGCGCTACCACTCGGCCAGCGTGGCCTGAGCCGCTTCAAACTGGGCCATTTCCATGAGCATCTTCGAAGGCTTTCTCTCCACCACGGAAACGCTCGCCGCGTTCGACGACCGCAGCTTTGTCGACGCCATGCTGCGCTTCGAGGCCGCGCTCGCGCGGGCGCAGGCCGCAGTCGGCCTCATCCCCGAATCGGCCGCGCAGTCGATCGTCGGCAGTTGCAAGGTCGAGCTGTTCGACGTCGCCCGCATCGTGCGCGAGAGCAGTCGCGCCGGCAGTGTGGCAATCCCCCTGGTCAAGGCGCTGAAAGAGGCGGTGGGGCTGTTCAATGCCGACGCAGTGGCGTACACGCATTTCGGCAGCACCAGCCAGGACGTGATCGACACGGCGATGGCGCAGGTCACGCGCAACGCGATGGCGCATGTCGAGGCCGACCTTTCGCGCGCCATCGATGCGCTGCTGGACCATGCCGTCCAGCATGCGACGACGCCGGTGCTGGCGCGTACGCTGATGCAGCCGGCCTCCGTCACGAGCTTCGGCTTCAAATGCGCGGGCTGGGTTGCGCCGCTGGTGCGCAGTCGCGCCCGGCTGCGCGTGGCAAAGGCCAATGCGCTCAACGTGCAGCTTGGCGGCGCGGTCGGCACGCGCGCGCAGATGGGTGACAAGGGCGGCGACGTGATGCAGCGCATGGCTGACGACCTCGGCCTCGGCAATGCGCGCGCCACCTGGCACACGCAGCGCGACGAATGGATTGCGCTGGGCTGCGAACTGGGGCTGATGGTCGGCGCACTCGGCAAGATCGCGCTGGACATCTCGCTGCTCGGGCAGTATGAGGTTGCCGAGGTCATGGAGCCTAGCGAGCCCGGCCGCGGCGGGTCTTCCGCGATGCCGCACAAGCGCAATCCGGTTGCATCGATGGTGGCGCTCGCTGCGGCGCAACGCACGCCGCAGCGCGTTGCTGCGCTGCTGGGCGCGATGCCGCAACAGCATGAGCGCGCGCTCGGTGCATGGCAGGCCGAGTTGGCGGAGTGGCCTCAACTGCTGATGTCGGCGCATGGCAGCGTGCGCGCGCTGGCCACGGCGTTGCCGGGGCTGCAGGTCGACGTGGCGCGAATGCGCGCCAACATCGACCGATTGCGCGCCGAGTTGCCCAAGGATGCGGCCGACGAATGGTTCAACCCCGCGCTCGCGCAGCACGCCGGGCGCCTGACGATCGAGCAAATCGAGCACTTGCGCAAGCCATCCAACCCGATCAAGGAACGCACCCGATGACCGATAACCAGAACACGATGACCGACTACGAAGAGGGCCTGGTGCACCGCCGCAGGGTGCTGGGCGATGCCTGGGTCGACCGGGCGCTGGCGAACCGCAACGCCTTCAACAGCGAGTTCCAGGAAATGATCACGCGCCACGCGTGGAACGACATCTGGGGCCGGCCCGCGCTGGGTGACAAGACGCGCCGGCTGATGGTGCTGTCGATGATGCTGGGCGTGCACGCGTACGAGGAGTTCGCGATGCACGTGCGCGCTGCGCTCGACGGACCGGTGGAGTCGCGCCTCACCCCTGAAGACATCAAGGAAGTGCTGATGATGTCGGCCATCTATTGCGGCGTGCCGGTGGCCAATCATGCGTTCGGCATCGCGACAGGCATCCTGCGCGAGAAGGGCCTGTTGCCCGCCGCTGCTGCGTGACCGCGGGCTCTGCCAGCCTGAGCCTCGCCGATGATCCGCTTGCAGTGGATGCCCCGAATCCAATCCCGTAAGGAGAGACCGTGACAATTCAATTGAACGTCGTTCGCGAAGGCCAAGGCCCGATCGTCGTGCTGAGCCATGCGCTGGGCTGCGACCTGCGCATGTGGGACGGCGTTGCCGCGCTGCTCGCACGCGCGCATACGGTGGTGCGCTACGACCACCGCAACCATGGCGGCTCGGCGCAGTCGACGGCAGACTTCGGCATCGAAACGCTGGCCGACGATGCGATTGCATTGATCGAGCGCGAAGCCGTGGGCGAGACGGTGCATTTCGTCGGCCTTTCGATGGGCGGGATGACGGCGCAGGCGCTGGCGGCGCGCCGGCCGGACTTGCTGCGCAGCGTGGTCATCGCCAATTCATCCGCGCATTACCCGGACCAGTCCCCATGGCGCGCCCGCGTGCAGGCGGTGGCGTCGCAAGGCGTGGCGGCCATCGCGCCGGGGGCGGTGTCGCGTTGGCTGACGCCGGAGTGGGTGTCGACTTTCGAGGGCGAGGCTGCGGCGATTGCGCTCCAGCAGACGCTCGAGAAGACCGATGCCACAGGCTACATTGCCAGCTGTAACGCAGTGGCGGCCATCGATTTTCGCGAGAGCAACCACCGCATCTCGGTGCCGACGCTGGTCATCGGTGGCCTGCAGGATGAGGCCACGCCGATGATGATGTCCAAGGAAATGGCCGATGCGATTCCGGGCGCGCGGCTCGTGACCATCAACGCGGCGCACCTCAGTGCCGTCGAGCGGCCGGCCGAGTTCGCCGAACTGCTCATCGACTTCTGGCGCAGCCTCTGAGTGAAGTTCGCCGGCCTCGTCGATGGGCCTTGTCGATGAGGTCCTGCGCGGCAGATTGCGCCCCAAGACCTTGAAGCTCCAAAGGTCGCCACCACAGTAAAGAATGTCGCTGTTCTTTCTTCACTGTCCTTGAGGCCGCATTCATGACCGCCCGACTCCAGATCGATTTCGTGTCCGACGTGTCTTGCCCATGGTGTGCCATCGGGCTGGGCGCGCTCGAGAGGGCGCTGGCGCGCGTGGCGCCGGATGTTCAGGCCGAATTGCGCTTCCAGCCGTTCGAGTTGAACCCGAACATGGTGCCCGAGGGCCAGGACATCGAGGAACACATTCGCGAGAAATACGGATCTTCGCCGGAGCAGCAGGCCCAGATGCGCGAGATGATCCGCCAGCGCGGCGAGGCGGTCGGCTTCGAGTTCGGCATCGGTTTGCGCAAGCGCATCTACAACACGTTCGACGCGCACCGCCTGCTTCACTGGGCTGAACTGCAAGGCCCCGCTCAACAGCGCGCGCTGAAGAAGGCATTGCTGAAGGCCTACTTCACCGAGGGCGAAAACCCGTCGGAACACCAACTTCTGCTGCGCGTGGTCGGCGCGGTCGGGCTCGACGTGGCGCGTGCGCGCGAGATCCTGACCGGCGACGAGTACGCCGCCGAAACGCGTTCGCGCGAGAAACTCTACCTCGATGCGGGCATCCACTCGGTGCCGGCGATCATCATCAACAACCAGCACCTGATTTCGGGCGGCCAACCGGTCGAAGTGTTCGAGCGGGCGCTGCGCCAGATTGCCGGTGCGCAGCCGTCCGAAACGGCTACGGCTTGAAATTAAACACCCCCGATGCGCCTGTGGCGCCTCCCCCTCGAGGGGGCGCACCCGGCGGCCCGGCAAAGCCGGTTCCGCGGGTGCCCACGAACAGACTTCGCAATGCTCGTCCCGGTTTCATGTGTCGCGGGTAACGCAATAGCGTGGTGAAAAACTGAAATGAGACACCCCCGATGCGCCTGCGGCGCCTCCCCCTCGAGGGACCTCGAGGGCGGCCCGGCAAAGCCGGTTCCGGGGGTGCTCACGAACAGACTTCGCAGTGCTCGTCCTGATTTCATGTGTCGCAGAAGACGCTGGGCGTCATGGCGCACCGATATGAGAGTCGGTTCACGCGTCAGGTTGCGACGAAGCCCGCGCTCTTGAAGAAGATGTTGGGCTTGCGATAGACGGCCAGCAGCACGCAGCCTTCGTCGGAACGGGTTTCGTGCATCGAGCCTGGCACGCGGTAGACGAACTGCCCGGCGCGCAGATGCCGTCATGGTCGTAGAAGGAGCCTTCGAGCACATAGCTCTGCTCGATCTCAGGGTGCTTGTGGAAAGGCAACACCGCGCCCGGCTCCCACTTGAGCAGCACCGTCATCTCGCCCACCGCGTCGTCACGGTAGAGCACCTTCATCTGGATCCCGGGGAATTGCGAGGGCTGCCACGCCAGTTGGGCCGGGTCGACGTAGACCGAGCCGCCCGGCGTCGGCGCAAGCCTGCCGCTGAGACGTTCATTGAAAACGGAGGACATGGAAGGCTCCTAGAGTGGTGGCTCGCGCGGCGAGCGGTCAAATCTCGTCGATCGACGTGCTGCGCGCGGCGCCCTGCGCGGCCAGCGAATAGCGTTCGCGCGTCTTCACGTAAAAACTAGCGCCGAAGCGCCCGATCGGAAAGTAGTTCTGCAGCCGTACGCGCCAGTTCTCGGTGTCGATGAGTTCGTCGCGCGCATGCATCCATCGCACCTGGCCGATGAAGATTTGTCGGCTCGTGGTCTCGAGCTTTTCCCACAGCGTGCATTCGAAGGCGACGGGCGCCTCCGCGATGCGCGGCGGCTTTACGGCGTTGCTGGGCAAGGCGGTGAATCCGACCAGGTCGAGTTCGCTCACATGCGGCGGATGGCGGTCGCCGCAGCGGTGCATCTGCTCGGCGGTATCCTCGTCGGGCAGGTGCACCACGAACTCGCCGGTGCGAACGATGTTGGCGGCCGTGTCCTTGAGCACGCCGTCCTGAAGGCGGTTGACGCTGATCATCACGATGGGCGGCTCCTCGCCGAGCATGTTGAACATGCTGAACGGCGCCGCGTTGACCACGCCGTCGGGCCCGATCGTAGTGACCAGCGCGATCGGGCGTGGCACGATCAGGCTTGCCATGAGTTTGTAGCGCTGGTGCTCGGTGAGCGCAGCGAAATCGATGTCCATGGATGTATGTCCGGGTTGCTCACAGTACGTTACCCCGAATCTTGCGCGGCGGGTTTCCAATGAGCTTGTTTTCAGATGCAGCAAGGAGTGAAGTCGATGCCTGAGCGGGACACAGCAGATTTCAGGCCAGTGGAGGGCGAATCGCCGGCCGGCCGCATCGTTGTCGGCTTGTTGATCGCGGTGGCGATCGGCGCGGGTGGCTGGTGGTGGTTCACCACGCAGCGCCCTCAGCCGCCCGCACAGATGAGCGAGGCGCCCGCCGTGACGCCACCGGTCGAGGACGCGGCGCCGCCAGGGCCGGCACCCGAGCCGGCCGTTGCTTCCGGCCCCCGCTACCCGATCGAGTCGCAGGCCGAGGCCGCACCGCCAGGTGACGCCGATGCACAAATGCTGCAGGCGCTGACGGCCTTGCTCGGGCAGCCCGCAGTTGCATCGTTCCTGCAGGTCGACGGCTTTGCGCGGCGCGTGGTCGCCACGGTCGACAACCTGACCCGCGAACAGGCCACGACGCGCATGTGGCCGGTGCAGCAGACACCGCAGCGTTTCACCGTGACGGGCGAGGGCCCGTCGCAGCGCATCGCCGCGGACAACGCCAAGCGCTATGCGCCCTTCGTGTCGTTTGCCGAGAAGGTCGACGCACCGAAGGCCGCGGCGCTTTACGTCAAGCTCTATCCGCGCTTCCAGCAGGCCTACGAGGAACTCGGCTATCCAAAGGGTTACTTCAACGACCGGCTGGTCGCGGTGATCGACCATTTGCTGCAGGCGCCGGAGCCGGCGTCTGCGCCGCAGGTCAAGCTGACGGAAGTGAAGGGCGAATACCCGTCCGCGCAACCGTGGACGCGCTACGAGTTTGCGGACCCGGGACTCGAATCGCTTTCGGCGGGGCAGAAGATGATGATTCGAATGGGGCCGGCCAACGAAAAGCGGCTGAAGGCGAAGCTGGCCGAGTTCCGCAAGGGGGTTGCGGCAGGGGCAGCGCCCAAGAGTTGAAGCGTGCGATTGCGGTGACCAGGCCGGCTACGCCCGCCTGATCACACGCTCACGCCTCTTCGTACTCGCTCACCGGCACGCAACTGCAGAACAGGTTGCGGTCGCCATAGACGTTGTCTACGCGGCCGACCGGTGACCAGTACTTGTTCTGCTTGAGCGCGGCCAACGGGAAGGCACCGATTTCGCGCGAGTAGGGATGGCCCCACTCGGTCGCCATCAGGCTTGCGGCCGTATGGGGTGCATGCTTCAGCGGGTTGTCGTCCCTCGGCCAGACGCCTTCCTCGATGCGGCGGATCTCGCCGCGGATGGCGATCATCGCGTCGACGAAGCGATCGAGTTCGGCCAGCGGCTCGCTCTCGGTCGGCTCGACCATCAACGTGCCGGGTACGGGGAAGCTCAAGGTCGGCGCGTGGAAACCGTAGTCGATCAGGCGCTTGGCCACGTCCTCGGCGGTCACGCCGCTGCTGTCCTTGAGCGGCCGAAGGTCCAGGATGCACTCGTGCGCGACGTGGCCGTTGGCGCTGGCGTAGAGCGTGGGGTAGTGCTCCTTGAGTCGCGAGCTGATGTAGTTGGCGCTGAGGATCGCGACTTCGGTCGCGGCCTTGAGGCCGTCGGCGCCCATCATTCGACAGTACATCCAGCTGATCGGCAGCACGGCCGCGTTGCCAAGCGGCGCGGCGGAAACCGCGCCGGGGCCTTGCGATGCGATGTCGGCCGTCGCGTGGCCGGGCAGGAAAGGCACGAGGTCTTCTACCACGCACACCGGCCCGACGCCCGGTCCGCCGCCGCCGTGCGGAATGCAAAAGGTCTTGTGCAGGTTCAGGTGGCTCACGTCGCCGCCGAACTCGCCGGGCGCAGCCACGCCGACCAATGCGTTCATGTTGGCGCCGTCGACATACACGCGCCCGCCGTGCGAATGCACGAGCTCGCACAGCGCCTTGACGCCGGTCTCGAATACACCGTGCGTGCTCGGATAGGTAATCATCACGGCGGCCAGGTTGGCGCTGTGCTTCTCGCAGGCGCGCTTCAGGTCGTCGAGGTCGACGTTGCCTTGCGCGTCGCAGGCCGTCACCACGACCTGCATGCCGACCATCTGCGCACTGGCCGGGTTGGTGCCGTGGGCCGATGAAGGAATCAGGCAGATGTTGCGCTGGCCCTCGCCCCGCGACGCATGGAACGCCTTGATCGCCAGCAGCCCGGCGTATTCGCCCTGCGAACCGGCGTTGGGCTGCAGGCTGATGCCGGCATAGCCTGTCGCTTCGCAGAGCCAGTCGCGCAGTTGCTGGTCGAGCTCGGCATAGCCTTGGAGCTGGTCAGCGGGCGCGAACGGATGGATGTTCGCGAACTCGGGCCACGTGATCGGGATCATCTCGCTCGTGGCGTTGAGCTTCATCGTGCAACTGCCGAGCGGGATCATGCTGCGGTCCAGTGCCAGGTCCTTGTCGCTCAGGCTGCGGATGTAGCGCAGCATGCCTGTCTCGCTCTTGTGCGTGTTGAACACCGGATGCGTCAGGAAGGCACTCGCGCGGCTCAGTTCTTCGGGGATGAGCGGCCTGACGCCTTCGGCCAGCAGTTCGAAGTGCGGCAAATGCGCGTCTTTCGGCGCGAACAACGCCCACAGGTCTTCGACATCGGCGTAGGTGCTGGTTTCGTCGAGCGAGATGCCGAGGTGCCCTTGCAGGCGACAGCGCAAGTTGATGTTGGCAACGGCCGCACGGTCGAGGATGGCCTGGGTGTCGTCGCCGGTCTGGATGGTCAGCGAATCGAAGGCGGTGCTGTTGGCCAGCTTGCGGCCCATTTCCTCGAGGCCCTCGGCGAGCACGGCCGTCAGCGCGGCCACGCGTTGCGCAATGCGGATCAGCCCTTCGGGCCCGTGGTACACGGCGTACATGCTCGAGATCACCGCCGGCAACACCTGCGCCGTGCAGATGTTCGACGTGGCCTTCTCGCGGCGGATGTGTTGCTCGCGCGTCTGCAGCGCGAGACGATAGGCGGGTGCGCCATGGACGTCGACGCTGACGCCGACCAGCCGCCCCGGCAGCGAGCGCTTGTACTCGTCGCGGCAGGCGAGGAAAGCCGCGTGCGGCCCACCGTTGCACAGAGGCATGCCGAAGCGCTGCGTGGTGCCGCAGACGATGTCGGCGTCCCATTCGCCGGGCGGCGCCAGCAGCGTGAGCGCGAGCAGGTCTGCTGCGACGCACAATGCGGCGCCGTTGGCGTGGGCATGGCCGGCGAGCGGGCGCAGGTCATGTACCTGGCCGGTGGTACCGGGGTACTGCGCGAGCACGCCGAAGAAATCGCCGCTCGCCATCAGGTGCGGCAGCGTTTCGGAGGCGGTGCTGACCTGGACCTCGATGCCCAGCGGCGCCGCGCGCGTCCTGACGACCTCGATGGTCTGCGGATGGCAGTCGCCCGCCACGATGAACACGTTGCTCTTGCTCTTGACGCTGCGCCTGGCGAGCGTCATGGCCTCGGCCGCAGCCGTGGCTTCATCGAGCATCGAGGCGTTGGCGATGGCCATGCCGGTGAGATCGCAGACCATCGTCTGGAAGTTCAGCAGCGCCTCCATGCGGCCCTGCGAGATCTCGGCCTGGTATGGCGTGTAGGCGGTGTACCAGGCCGGGTTCTCGAGGATGTTGCGCAGGATCACGCCCGGCGTGTGCGTCCCGTAGTAGCCCTGGCCGATGAAGTTGCGCGCGACCTTGTTCTTCGCGGCAATGGCTTTCAGTTCGGCCAGCGCGGCTGCTTCGGTGGTCGCGGGCGGCAGGTCCATCGGCGCCGAGCGACGAATGGCCGGCGGCACGATGCCGTCGATCAACTCCGCTCGGGTGGCGTGGCCGATGACGGGCAGCATGCGCGCCTCATCGGCCGGTTCGATGCCGATGTGGCGCGCGACGAACTCATCGGCGTTCTCGAGTTGACGCAGGGTGGGGAGGGCGTTGGACATCACGGCGGTCGATCAAGCCTCGGCGGAGAATTTCTCGTAGCTGGTGGCGTCCATCAGCGCATCGAGTTGCAGGGCATCGCTGAGCTTGACCTTGAAGAACCAGCCGGCCGCGAGCGGGTCGCTGTTGGCGAGCGAAGGGTCGGCGCGCAGCGCCTCGTTCACTTCGGAGATTTCACCGGACACGGGCATGAAGACATCGGCCGCGGCCTTGACCGACTCGACCACGCCGGCCACTTCGCCTTGTGCATAGGTCTTGCCGACTTCGGGCAGGTCGACGAACACCACGTCGCCCAGCGCATCCTGTGCATGCACGGTGATGCCGACGGTGGCGGCATCACCGCCGGTGGACTGGACCCACTCGTGGTCCTTGGTGTATTTGACAGTCATGAAAGCTCCTGAGAAAAGCAAGAAAGAAGATCAGCCGCGGTAGTAGCGGGTCGGCACGAAGGGCATGGTGGTCACTTCCATCGGCACGGGCTTGCCGCGCACGATGGCCTGGATGCGGGTGCCGGGTTCGGAGAAGGCCGTGGCCACGTAGGCCATCGCGATCGGGCGGTCGGCCGTCGGGCCCAGCAGGCCGCTGGTCACCCTGCCGATGGCGTGGCCCTCGAAGGATTGCAGCTCGGTGCCGTCGCGAACCGGCACACGCTCCAGCGCCACCAGGCCGACGCGCTTGCGGGTGAGCGTTTTCTGGTCGACGTGTCCGGCCAGGTCGGCCGCCACCGCCAACTGCGCCAGGATCTTGTCCGCCCCCGGAAAGCCGCCCGGGCGCGCGCCACCGGGCCGGCGCACCTTCTGCATGGCCCAGTTGAGCGAGGCTTCGACCGGCGTGGTGGTGGTGTCGATGTCGCTGCCGTAGAGGCACAGGCCGGCTTCGAGGCGCAGCGAGTTGCGCGCGCCGAGGCCGATGGGCTTGACCTCGGGTTGCGCAAGCAGCAGGCGGGCGAGGGCGTCGGCATCGCTTGCGGCGACCGAGATTTCGAATCCGTCTTCCCCGGTATAGCCGCTGCGGGTCACGAAAGCCGGGATCGAGCCGATCCGCACCGAGCCTCCGGTCATGAAAACGAAGCGCTCGACGCCCGGGGACAGGCGCGCCAGCGTCGCCGCCGCCTGCGGGCCTTGCAACGCCATCAGCGCGTGGTCCGGCAGCGGCCGCACCTCGCACCGTGTGCCGATCCTGGCCGTGATGTAGGCGATGTCAGCCGCCTTGCAGGCCCCGTTCACGATCACGAAGATCGAGTCGTCGCCCTCGTTGAAGAACATCAGGTCATCGAGGATTCCGCCGTTGTCGTCCAGCAGCAGGCCGTAGCGCTGCCTGCCCTGCGCCAGTCCGATCACGTCGACCGGCATCAGCGTTTCGAAGGCCGCCGCTGCTTCCGGACCGACAAGCCGCAGCTGCCCCATGTGTGAAATATCGAACAAGCCGGCGGCTTCGCGCGTGTGCTTGTGCTCGGCCATCAGGCCGGTCGGGTATTGCACCGGCATCGAGTAGCCCGCGAAGGGCACCATGCGGCCGCCGAGTTCGGCATGGAGGGCATGCAGCGGCGTCTTGAGGAGTACTGCGGCGGTGTCGGATGGAGTGGCCATGAGGCTTTGTTCCAGTGGGGCAGTCGAGTTCCATGGCAATGCCACGGGCCACTCCTGCTGTCCGCTTTACCTGAGAGATTCGCCCCACGATCGGGGTTTGCTCCTTCGGTGGACCGCCTGGTTGCGCGGCCTCTCTCCAGCAAGAAAACGCCCATTGGAGCGGGCGCCTCGTCAGTCCTTTTGCCTGAGCGTTCGGACCCGTGCTTTTTCGGGGGCCTGCGCCTTCGGCGGCCCCGGCAACCGAGGCGCTCTCCTGACCGCCGGAATTCTACTGTCAGGCCGCGACGGCGAGCTTCACCGCTTCGGGATTTTCACGGACGTAGTCGCGCACGATGGCTTCGATGCTCTCGTCGGCGTACAGGCCCAGCTCGCGTGCGCGCACCCATTCGAAGCGGCCCGGCCAGCCGCTGATGATTTCGCTGACATCGCGGTCAGGCCGGATATCGAGCAGGTCGATTGCGGCTGAACCACCGATGCGATACAGCGCCTGCACCATTTCGTCCACGCTGGCACACAGTGACGGCAGGTTGACGGCGGTGCGGGGTCCCCATTTGCCGTGTGGCGCGCTCGCGGCGCAAACAAGCCCCTCGATGGCGCGCGCGGGAGACGAGATTGCCACCAGCGTGTCAGGCGGCACCAGGCAACGGGCTGGCCGGCCGGCCAGCGGCTCGCGGAACATGCCGCTGAGAAAATCCGACGCCGCGCCATCGGGTTCGCCCGGCCGCACGCACACCGTCATGAGGCGAACGCTGCGCGCGTGGATGAAGCCCTTGCGCCCATAGTCGGCCATGAGTTGCTCGCCGATGAACTTCTGGGTGCCGTAGCTGGTCTGGGGCGTGGGCAGCGTATCGTCCTCGATGACATGGGGCAGCGGCGCGCCGAACACGGCCAGGGAACTCGCGAACACGACCAGCGGCCGGGTGTGCTGGGCGCGGCAGGCTTCCAGCAGCGCATAGGTCCCCAGGAAATTGCTGCGCATGCCGAGTTCGAAATCTTTCTCGGATTCGCCGCTGACGGCGGCCGCCAGATGGAAGACCACCGCCGTCTCTGGCGGCAGCGCCCGCTGTGGACTGTCCGGGGCCAGCAACTCGCACAGGTCGCCGACGATCAGGTTGACCCGGGGATGGTCGGCCAGGTCGCGCGGCGGATGCACGCGGTCGACCAGCGTGATCATGCCGATGCGATGTTCCTTGCCGCCGCCGACCCCGATTGCGCCTTTCGCCAGCAGCCTGCGCGCCAGGCGCACGCCCAGAAAGCCAGCACCGCCGGTGATCACGATTTGCATTCGTTGCTCTCCTGTCCAGCCAGCTCAAAGCGATGTCATAGCGCATCGCCTCCCCCGTGTGAAGCAGGAAACGCGCTGACACAAACAAAAAACGCGCCGGCAAGGCGCGTTCTGGCGTGAGCGTTCCGGCGTGAAGGGCGCGCGGGGTTACATGCCCACGTAGTTGGGGCCGCCGCCGCCTTCCGGCGTGACCCAGACGATGTTTTGTGTCGGGTCCTTGATGTCGCAGGTCTTGCAGTGCACGCAGTTCTGCGCATTGATCTGCAGGCGCTGCTTGCCGGCATCGCCATCGGGCACGAACTCGTACACACCGGCCGGGCAGTAGCGCGATTCGGGTCCGGCGAACTTAGCCAGATTGACGTTGACCGGCACCGATGCATCCTTCAGCGTCAGGTGGGCAGGCTGGTGCTCTTCATGGTTGGTGTTGCTGATGAACACACTGGAGAGCCGGTCGAAGGTGAGCTTGCCGTCCGGCTTCGGATAGACGATGGGCTCGCACTCCGATGCCGGCTTGAGCGCCAGGTGGTCGGGCTTGTCGCGATGCAGCGTCCATGGGACGTGGCCCTTGAGCAGGAATTGCTCGACGCCGTTCATCAGTGTCGCCACTGCCAGGCCCTTCTTGAACCAGCTCTTGAAGTTGCGCGCCTTGTAGAGCTCCTTGTAGAGCCAGCTCCTCTCGAACGCGGCCGGATAAGTCGCGAGCTCGTCGTGCTGGCGGCCGGATTGCAGCGCGGCGTAGGCGGATTCCGCGGCGAGCATGCCGGACTTGATGGCGGCATGGCTGCCCTTGATGCGGCTCACGTTCAGATAGCCGGCATCGCAGCCGACCAGCGCACCGCCCGGGAACACCGTCTTCGGCAGCGACATCAGGCCGCCCGCCGTGATGGCCCGCGCACCGTAGCCGATGCGCTTGGCCGGCTTGATGCCGTGGGCTTCGTCGCCTTCGAGGTACCAGCGGATGTTCGGGTGCGTCTTCCAGCGCTGCATTTCCTCGAACGGGCTGAGGTAGGGGTTGCTGTAGTCCAGGCCGGTGATGAAGCCGAGCGTGACCTTGTTGTCCTCCATGTGATAGAGGAAGGCGCCGCCGTAGGTGTCGCTCTTCATCGGCCAGCCGGCCGTGTGCAGAACGAAGCCGGGCTGGTGGCGCTTGGGGTCGATTTCCCACACTTCCTTGACACCGAGGCCATAGGCTTGCGGGTCCTTGCCGGCATCGAGCTTGAACTTGCTGATGAGCTGGCGGCCCAGGTGGCCGCGGGCGCCTTCCGCAAAGATCGTGTACTTGCCGTGCAACTCCATGCCGAGCTGGAAGTTTTCGGTGGGTTCGCCGTCCTTGCCGACGCCCATGTTGCCGGTGGCGACGCCGCGCACCGAGCCGTCGTCGTTGTAGAGCACTTCGGCCGCGGGGAAGCCGGGGAAGATCTCGACGCCGAGGTTCTCGGCCTGCTGGGCAAGCCACTTGGTGAAGTTGCCCAGGCTGATGATGTAGTTGCCGTGGTTCTGGAAGCAGTCCGGCAGGAAGAAGTTGGGGGTGCGGTAGCCGGTCTTTTCGCTGAGGAACACCATCGCGTCGTCGGTGACGGGCTGGTTCAGCGGGGCGCCGAGTTCGGCCCAGTCGGGCAGCAACTCGTTGAGCGCGCGCGGGTCCATGATGGCGCCGGACAGGATGTGGGCGCCGGGCTCGGAGCCTTTCTCGAGCACCACGACGGAGACTTCGGTGTTGTTCTTGGCGGCCAGTTGCTTCAGGCGGATCGCGGTGGAAAGGCCCGCGGGGCCGCCACCGACTACGACTACGTCGTACTCCATGGCTTCGCGGGGGCCGAACTGGGCGAGGATTTCGTCGTGCGTCATGGGGTGTGGTCGATAATGTTTTTTGGTTGCAGGGGAGCAGCGGGATGCACGGCATTTTATGCGGCGCATCGGGCCGCATCCCCTGTCATTCGGCGGCGCCCCTATCGCGTCGCCTTGCGCGCGACTCATCAGGGGCTCCGCCATGGCATACAGCATCGATCTCTCGGGCCGGGTGGCCTTCGTTACCGGGGCGTCGAGCGGCCTTGGCGCGCAATTCGCGAGGACGCTCTCGCGTGCCGGCGCCGCGGTGGTGCTGGCCAGCCGCCGGGTCGACATGCTCAAGGAGCTGCGCGCCCGCATCGAAGGCGAGGGCGGTGACGCCCATGTGGTCGAGCTGGACGTGACCGACCGCCAGAGCATCAAGGCCGCCGTGGCCCGTGCCGAGACCGAGGTCGGTTCCATCGACATCCTCGTCAACAACTCCGGCGTCAGCAGCACGCAGCGGCTGCTCGACGTGGACGAGGGCGACTACGACTTCATCTTCGACACCAACGCGAAGGGTTCGTTCTTCGTGGCGCAGGAAGTGGCGCGACGCATGATCCAGCGTGCCCGTGGCGCGGCGCCCGGCACCTATACCGGCGGACGCATCATCAACATCGCGTCGATGGCGGGGCTTAAGGTGCTGCCGCAGATCGGCGTGTATTGCATGAGCAAGGCGGCCGTGGTGCAGATGACGAAGGCCATGGCGCTGGAGTGGGGCCGCTTCGGCATCAACGTGAACGCGCTGTGCCCGGGCTACATCGAGACCGAGTTCAACCAGCATCACTGGGATACCGAGAGCGGGCAGAAGGTGGTGGGCATGCTGCCGCGCAAGCGCGTCGGCAAGCCGGAGGACCTGGACGGGCTGGTCGTCCTGCTGGCCAGTGCGCAAAGCCACTTCGTGAACGGCGCCGTTGTCGCCGTCGACGACGGGTTCGCGCTCTGAATGAAACACCCCCGATGCGCCTGCGGCGCCTCCCCCTCGAGGGGGCGCACCCAGCGGCCCGGCAAAGCCGGTTCCGCGGGTGCCCACGAACAGACTTCGCGGTGCTCGTCCTGGTTTCATGCGTCCACGGATCACGCGAAGCGCGGTGGAGAAACGGATGAATTCACGCGGGCGGCAGCACGATCCGCGCCTCGAAGCCCGACTGCGCATCCGGCGGGGGCGAGAGCAATTCGAGCCGCGCGTTGTGCTTGGCCACGATGGTTGCGACGATCGACATGCCCAGGCCGTAGCCGGTGCGCTCGGAAGTGTGGCGCATGTGGCGCTGTTGCAGCGTATGCAGTTCGGCCGCGCTGACGCCGGGGCCGGTGTCGCGCACGATGAGCCGGCGATCCGCGGTGACCTGGATGAGCACGCGGCTTTCGCCGGCATAGCGCAGGCTGTTCTCGACCAGGTTGCGCAAGGCGATGGCGAGCGCATCGAAGTCGCCCATGGTCACCGGGGCCGGCTCGGTCTCGGGCACTTTCAGGTCGAGCCGGTCGCGTGCGCGTGTTTCCTGCCAGAACTCCTGTGCCACGGTGGCCGCGAGTTGCACCAGGTCGACCTTGAGGCGCGTGAGCGACGCCCCCGACTCGGCCCGTGAAAGCTGCAGCAGTTTGTCGGCGCGATGGGCCAGCGTGTGCAGGGCGTTCAGCGCGGCAAGCACGTCGCTGCGGCGCAGCTCGTGGTCCAGCGCGGTCTGCAGGCGCAGGCGGGCCGCCGCGAGGGGCGTGCGCAGCTCGTGCGCCGCATTGGCTGCCAGCGCGCGCTCCACGTCGAGCGAATGCGAGAGCCTCTGCAGCAGCCGGTTGATGTCGTCGCCCACCAGGCTCAGTTCCCGCGGCAGGCCGGGCAGGGCGATCGGGCTGAGGTCGGCACCGCTGCGCCGGGCCACTTCGCTGGCCAGCTCGCGCAGCACCTGCAACTCGCCGCGCGCGATGCGGCGCAGCAGGAAGGCGAGCAGGGGCAGCACGGCGGCCAGCGGGACCAGCAGCCCAAACAGCGTTCGGTTCAATGCCCGGCGCCGGTCGCCGATCGGGTCGGCCACCTGAAGGAACAACGCTCGCGTCGGATGCTGCACCGTGTAGATGCGCCACGCTTCGAGATTGGCGAAGCCGGGCGTGTTCGGTACGGCGAACGTGTTGGGCGGCGTCTCGGCCGAGCGCAGCAGCACGCGGTCGTCGTTGTCGACCACCTGGTAGAGCACCGCGGCGTCGTGGAACAGCGGCGTGGGCGCGATCAGGGGCCCGCCGGGCGGCAGTTCCGGCCGGCGCCGGTCGATCTCTTCCACTGCTATGTCGAACATGCGATGCGACACTTCGACCAGTTCGTTGTCGAAGTTGTAGTTGATCTCGTGGTCCACGTACCAGGCCACGGCCAAAACGCTCAGGATCCACACGCCCCCCACCCAGAGCACCAGCGTTCGCGTGAGCCTGCCGGCCAGCGTGTCCCGGTGGATCATGGTGGAAGGATCAATCTTCTTCAGTCGAGAAAGCGAGCCGGTAGCCCAGGCCGCGCAGCGTCTGGATGTGCGTGCGGCCAAGCTTGCGGCGAAGGCGGCTGATGAAGACCTCGAGCGTGTTGCTGTCGGTGCCGTCGTCGAAGCCGTAGAGGGCGTCTTGCAGCACTTCGCGGGTGTGGATACGCTCGGGCCGCGTTGCCATCACGCGCAGCAAGGCCCATTCCTTCTGCGTGAGGGTGACCGGAACGCTCTTCTTGCGGACCATCTCGCGCGCCAGGTCGATCTCGATGGTGCCCAGTTGCAGCACAGGCGCGTTCCCGACGCTGCGGCGGCGCTCCGAGGCGCGCAGCCGCGCCAACAGTTCCCCGGGATCGTAGGGCTTGATGAGGTAGTCGTCGGCGCCTGCGTCGAGGCCGCGGATGCGGTCGGTGACCTGGTCACGCGCGGTCAGCACGATCACGATGGGCCGCTCCTTCAACTCGCGGATCGAGGGCAGCAAGTGCAGGCCGTCTCCGTCGCCGAGATGCAAGTCGAGCAAAATGGCGGCGTACTGCGCGGACACCAGCGCGACGCGCGCCTCGGCCAGGCTGAGCACGGCATCGACAATGAAGGCTTTGGCACGCAGGTAGCCGCACACCGCTTCAGACAGCGCCACATCGTCTTCAACCAGCAATACGCGCACTACTGACTCCACGGTTCAAAATCGGGAGTCTATCCAGAGTCCCAGAGTTCCATTGCCAGTTCGCATGAATCAACGCGCTTCGTATCGCGGCCCGCTCGTCGCCACCCTCCTCGCACTCGCCCTGATACTGGCATGGGATGCAACGGGACTGGACATGGCTGCCGCGCAGCTGTTCGGCACGCCCACCGGCTTTCCATGGCGGGACAACCATCGATTGGTCCTCTGGCTGCACGAGGTGCCGCGCTTTGCAAGCTGGGCGCTGGTCGTGGGGCTTTGTCTCGCGATTCGATGGCCGGTCGGGGTGCTGCGCCTGCTCGATCGGCGCGATCGTGTTCAGCTTGCGTTCACAGTGCTCGGCGGGGTGCTGGCAGTGTCGTTGATCAAGACCGGCAGCCGCACGAGCTGTCCGTGGGACATGCAGGTCTTCGGTGGTGTTGCAAGCCATGTGTCGCACTGGGCCTGGGGTGTGCGCGACGGTGGCCCGGGCAAGTGTTTTCCTGCCGGGCATGCATCGGCCGCGTTCGCCTACCTGGGTGGCTGGTTCGTGTTCCGCCGCCATGCGCCGGCGGTCGCATGGCGCTGGCTGGCGGCGGTGCTGGTGGTCGGTGCCGTGCTTGGTATCGCGCAGCAGATGCGCGGTGCCCACTATATGAGCCACACGCTGTGGACAGCGTGGATTTGCTGGACAGTCGCTTTCGCGATCGACTTCCTGTTTTCGCGCCGGCGCGGCAGGATGGCGTTGGCGTCCGGCGGCACCGGGCGCGACGCGGAGCCCACCGCAAGACCTTCGGCTGCCGCGCCCAGCGGTACGCCCAGAGGTCTGTTCGCCCGCATCGACGACTGGATGGCGAAACCACGTTCGGCGCGCAACGTCATCCTGTGGCTCACTCTTTATCTGGCGCTGGCGGCCAACTGGGCGCTCTGGCTGGAACTGGTCCGCGTAGGCGGCGAGCCGGGCGTGTACCTTCGCTCCATCGCCGTGATGGCGTTGCTGCTGGTGACGGGCACTGTCGGGCTGCTGTCGCTGACGGCCTGGTCGCGCTGGTTCAAGCCCCTGTGGATCGTGCTGGTGGTGCTGGCCGCGGTGGTGCAGCACTACATGCTGGCCTACGGGATGGTGATGGACCCGTCGATGGCGGCCAACACAACGCAGACCGATCTGCACGAAGTGCTCGACCTGTTGAGCTGGCGCCTGCTGGCAAACGTGGCGCTGGTGTCGGTGTTGCCGGTGTGGTGGCTCTGCCGCGTGCGCATCGTGCGCATGGGCTTGTGGACCAACGCCTGGCGCAACGCCGTATTGCTGCTGGGCTGTGCGGCGATCGCGGCCGGCGGCATCATGGCCATGAACCGCCAACTGGCGCCGTTGATGCGCAACAACACCCACTTGCGGTACATGCTCAATCCGCTGGCCACGGTTTATTCGGCCACTATCGTGCTGGCGCGTCCACTGTTCGAGCACAAGCGCCAGTTGATCCCGATGACGGCCGGCGCGGCGCTGGGTTCCAGCTATGCGAAGCAGGGCAAGCCGCCGCTTTTCGTCATCATGGTGGGCGAAACGGCGCGGTCCGACCACTTCTCGCTGAACGGCTATGCGCGGGACACCAACCCCGAACTTGCCCGGCGCGACGTGCTCAGCTACCGCAACGTGCACTCGTGCGGCACCAACACGCTCGCCTCGGTGCCTTGCATGTTCTCGCCGCTCGGCAAGGAGGCCCATGAAGGCAGCAAGGACGACTACGAAAACCTGCTCGACGTGCTGCAGGCGGCCGGGTTGGCCGTGCTGTGGGTCGAGAACCAGGCAGGCTGCAAGGATGTGTGCAAGCGCGTGCCGAATGCGTCCGCGGTGGATGGCCTGTCGCCGAGCGCAAAGGCCGCCTTGTGCGATGCCGACGAGTGCCTGGACGACGCGCTGTTGTTCGATTTGGACGCGCGGCTTGCCGGTCTGTCGCGCGAGCGCCGCGCCAGGGGCGTGGTGCTGGTGATGCACATGATGGGAAGCCATGGCCCGGCCTACTACAAGCGCTCGCCACCCGATGGAAAGGTGTTCGTGCCCGAGTGCAAGACCAACGCGCTGGCCGAATGCGGCCATGACGAATTGCTCAATGGCTACGACAACTCGATCCGCTACACCGACCGGGTTCTCGCCCGCACCGTCGACTGGCTCAAGGTCCAGTCGAAGGTCTATGACACCGGCATGTTCTATGTCAGCGACCACGGCGAATCGCTGGGCGAATTCGGCCTGTTCCTCCATGGATTGCCGTACAGCATCGCGCCGGAGGCGCAGAAGCACGTGCCGCTGGTGGCCTGGTTCAGCGAGGGCCTGCGCCAGCGCCAGCGGCTGTCAATGAGCTGCATGAAGGGCGACCTGGATTCGCCTTACACGCACGACAACCTGTACCACACCGCGCTGGCCGTGATGGACGTGCAGACGCCGACTTTCAAGCCGGCGCTCGACATGTTCGGCAAGTGCCGCGCGCCGGCCGCCTGACCGCTACTTCTTCTCGCGCGGCAGCCGCCCCATCAGGAAGAACTCCGGATTCGGCTGCATGCCGCTGAAGCTGGCCAGGCGGTTGGAGAGGCCGAAGAAGGCGGTGATGGCGGCGATGTCCCAGATGTCTTCGTCGTCGAAGCCGTGCGCATGCAGGGGAGGGAAGTCGGCCTCGTCGATTTCATGCGAGCGGTCGCAGACCTTCATCGCAAAGTCGAGCATGGCGCGCTGGCGCGGCGTGATGTCGGCCTTGCGATAGTTCACGGCCACCTGGTCGGCGACCAGCGGCTTCTTCTCGTAGATGCGCAGCAACGCACCGTGCGCCACCACGCAATAGAGGCACTGGTTGCGTGCGCTGGTAGTGGTGACGATCATCTCGCGGTCGCCCTTGGTGAGCGTGCCTTCTTCCTTGAGCATGAGCGCATCGTGGTATGCGAAGAAGGCGCGCCACTCGGCCGGTCGCCGCGCAAGGCCGAGGAACACGTTGGGCACGAAGCCGGCCTTTTCCTGCACGGCGAGGATGGCGGTGCGGATGTCTTCGGGCAGGTCGGCCAATTCGGCCAAGGGGTAGCGCGCGGGCATGGTTGTCTCCTTGTCGGGCGACCATGATAGGGCGCCGGCTTCGGGTTCAGCGCGGCAACGGCGGGCTTGCGTCGTTGCCCGGCAGCACGGCGTGATCGCTCTCGTCCTTGAGCCCGATGCCGCTGAGGCCGCGGTGCAGTGCTTCGCGCATGAGCCATGACAACTTGAAGGCGGCCGTGTCGTACGCCAGCCCCTCGGGCCGTACGTTCGAGATGCAGTTGCGTTCGGCATCGTGCCGGCCGGGGCGTGGCGTGTGCGTGAGGTAGATGCCCAGGCTGTCAGGGGAACTGAGGCCGGGACGCTCGCCGATCAGCATGACCGAGAGCCTGGCGCCGAGCAGTTCGCCGATGTCGTCGGCGAGCGCGACGCGAGCCTGCGAGGCGATGACCACCGGCGTGAGGCGAAGTGCCGCGGGCAGGTGCGTGCGCAAGGCGGCAAGCAGCGGCACCGCGTGGCGCGCAACCGCGAGCGAAGACAGTCCGTCGCCCACGACGAGGCATGCGTCATAGCCTTCGGCGGGCCGGTCGCCGAGGCCCGCGCGCAGCCGGTTCGCGTCGTCGGCATCGAGCTGGCGGCCGAGGTCGGGGCGGCGCAGGTAGGTGAGGCGGTCGCCGGCCCGGCTTTGCGCGCGCAATGTTGGCCAACCGTCGGTCGCGAGGCTGCGCTCGAGCGCCTCGACGTCGAGCGGGGCGTGAATGGCGTCGCGGGCCATGGCGTGAGCCCAGCCGAAGCGCAGGGTCTCATCGGTCGGCATGCCGTTGCCGGCGCGGCCCAAGGCGAGGCGGGCAGGCGTGGTTGCGCGCCAGGTGGTCCAGGGGCTGGGTGTGACGGCGGTCATTGGAAAACCTCCAGGCTCTGTGCGTCGGGAGATGGCCGCGTCATGGCGCCGCCAGCGAAGCGAGGTCGCCCATGCCGCGCAGCACCCGATTGGCCGAGGGCGCTTGCAGGCCGCCGCCGGGCGCGGTGATCTGCATGCGTTGCAGCCAGTCCTCGAACTCCGGTGCGCGCTTCAGGCCCAGCGTCTCGCGCAGGAACAGCGCGTCGTGGAACGAGGTGCTCTGGTAGTTGAGCATCACGTCGTCGGCGCCCGGCACGCCCATGATGAAGTTAATGCCCGCCGCGCCGAGCAGCACCAGCAGCGTGTCCATGTCGTCCTGGTCGGCCTCGGCATGGTTGGTGTAGCAGACGTCGCAGCCGATCGGCAGGCCGAGCAGCTTGCCGCAGAAGTGGTCTTCCAGCCCGGCGCGGATGATCTGCTTGCCGTCGTACAGGTACTCCGGTCCGATGAAGCCGACCACGGTGTTGATGAGCAGCGGCTTGTAGCGACGCGCCAGCGCATAGGCCCGCGCCTCGCAGGTCTGCTGGTCGACGCCGAAGTTGGCATTGGCCGACAGCGCGCTGCCCTGGCCGGTCTCGAAGTACATGACGTTGTGGCCCACGGTGCCGCGCCCGAGCGCCAGCGCCGCCGCATACGCCTCGTCCAGCAGGGCGGGCGTCACGCCGAAGGAGAGGTTAGTCTTCTCGGTGCCGCCAATCGACTGGAACACCAGGTCCACCGGCGCGCTCGCCTCGGCCAGCCGGATCGCGTTGGTCACATGCGTGAGCACGCAGCTTTGCGTGGGTATCTCGAAGCGCTGGATCACCTCGTCGAGCATGCGCAGCAAGGTGCCGAGCACCGCCATGCTGTCGGACACCGGATTGATGCCGATCACCGCGTCGCCGGCACCCATCAGCAAGCCGTCGAGCGTCGAAGCGGCCACGCCGCGCAGGTCGTCGGTCGGGTGGTTGGGCTGCAGGCGCACCGCAAGATGGCCGGGCAGCCCGAGCGTGTTGCGAAAACGCGTGCTTACGCTGCACTTGCGCGCCACCGCGATCAGGTCCTGGTTGCGCATGAGTTTCGACACCGCAGCCACCATCTCGGGCGTGAGGCCGGGCGCCAGGGCGGTCAGCGATTCGGTGGTGGCCAGCGCCGACAGCAGCCAGTTGCGAAAGTCGCCGACCGTGAGGTGCGCCACCGGCTCGAAGGCCTCGCCGTCGTGGCTGTCAATGATGAGCCGCGTGATGTTGTCGTCTTCATAAGGCACCAGCGCTTCGGTGAGGAACTGCTTCAGCGGCGTGTCGGCCAGCACGTGGCGCGCTGCCATGCGCTGCTGCGCCGTGGCGGCGCCGATGCCGGCGAGGTAGTCGCCCGAACGGGCCGGGCTGGCGAAGGCCATCACCTGCTTGAGGTCGTCGAACACAAAAACCTGCGCATCGATCGTCGTGCTGTATCGCATGGAGGGGATCCAGATTGATTGGCAACACCATGTTGCAGCAAGACGGGGGCCATGCCGCAGCGTGGCAATAATGACCGTTTTTAGTTTCTCAAGGAAATACCGTGCGTCTTACTCCGAGTACCGTCAGTGCCGTTCTTCTTTCGCTTTGCATCGCACCTGCAGCTTGGGCGCAGGGCAAGCCGGTCACCACGGCCAGCGGCCTGGTCTACGAGTCGGTCAAGGACGGCACGGGCGCGTCGCCGGCAGCCACCGACACCGTCAAGGTGAACTACCGCGGCACATTCCCCGATTCCGGCAAGGAGTTCGACAGCTCCTATTCGCGCGGCGAGCCCACCGAGTTTCCGCTGAACCGCGTGATCCCGTGCTGGACCGAAGGGGTGCAGATGATGAAGGTCGGCGGCAAGGCCAAGCTGACCTGTCCGCCCGCCATTGCCTACGGATCGAAGGGCGCTGGCGGCACGATTCCGCCCAATGCCACGCTCAACTTCGAAGTCGAGCTGATTGCGATCAAGGGGCGCTGAGCACCCGCGGGCGGTTCACGGCACGGTGCGGTGAAAGCGCCCGCGTGAGAAATTTCCCGGTGGGGCCGCGCAATTTTCGTTTCGCGGATTTTGCGCGCGGCCATCGGCTTTCGAAGCGGCGCATCAACCTCGCGTATCCGGCAGCTTCTGGCCTTGCCCCGAAGGCGGCGCGCGACAATTGAATTCAACAGCAAGCTCCGGAGTGCCGGCCGCCGAGGCTTTGCCTAAAGTCATTTCCATCCACTCAGGAAAGAAAGGATGGACAAGATGAACGTGATGACCATCACCCCCTCCGCGCCGCAGGCCGCAACGACTGTGAACGACCCCCGCTGGGCCGCGGTGCAGGCGCGCGACGGCAGCTTCGACGGCCAGTTCTTCTATTCGGTGAAGACCACCGGCGTGTATTGCCGGCCCTCGTGCGGCGCGCGGCTCGCACGGCCGGAGAACGTGGCCTTCTACGACACCACGGAGGATGCCGAACGCGCAGGCTTCAGGCCGTGCAATCGCTGCAAGCCAGGCGAGTCGCCGCTTGCCGAGCAACATGCCGAAATGATCGCGGACCTTTGCCGTTTCATCGAAAGCGCCGGGCAGGCGCCCACGCTGGACGAACTCGCGGAGCGTGTCGGCATGAGCAACTGGCATCTGCACCGGATCTTCAAGGCGGTGACGGGCCTGACGCCAAAGGCCTGGGCGATGGCACACCGCGCCCATCGTGTGCGGCAAGCGCTCGGCCGCAACGACACCGTGACCGATGCGATCTACGACGCGGGCTACAACGCCAACAGCCGCTTCTACGAAGAGTCCGACGACGTATTGGGCATGACGCCAAGCGCCTTCAAGGCGGGCGGTGCCGATACCGATATCCGCTTTGCCATCGGGCAATGCTCGCTCGGTGCGATCCTGGTGGCGCGCAGCGAGCGCGGCGTGTGTGCGATCGAGCTGGGCGAAGATCCCGATCGGCTCGCGCGTGAACTGCAGGACCGCTTTCCCCAGGCGCGATTGATCGGTGACGACCCGGCATTCGATCGTCTCGTGGCGCAGGTCGTCGGCTTTGTCGAGGCACCGGGCCGCGGGCTCGATCTGCCGCTGGACGTGCGCGGCACCGCGTTCCAGCAACGCGTGTGGCAAGCCTTGCGCGCCGTGCCGGCCGGCGCGACGGTGAGCTATTCGGAAATCGCCGGGCGCATCGGCGCACCCACCGCGCAGCGCGCCGTGGCGCAGGCGTGCGGCGCGAACACGCTGGCCGTCGCGATTCCATGCCATCGCGTCGTGCGCAACGACGGTGCGCTGTCGGGTTACCGCTGGGGCGTCGAGCGCAAGCGCGCATTGCTGGAGCGCGAGCATGAGGGCGCCGCATGAAGGTCGACTGGGAGGCCGTAGAGCAGTCGCTGGACGCGGAAGGCTACGCCATCATCGAAAGGGTGTTGGCGCCCGGTGACTGCGAGGCGCTGGCTGCCTTGTATGCCGACGACAAGCCGTTCCGCAGCCGCGTCCTGATGGAGCGCCACGGCTTTGGCCGGGGTGAATACAAGTACCTCGCGTATCCGCTGCCGCCGCTCGTTGCGCAACTGCGCGAAGCCTTCTATCCGAAGCTGGTGCCGATCGCCAATCGATGGCACCAGGCCATGGGCATCGACGTGCGCTTTCCGCCGACGCACGACGCCTTCCTCGCGCGTTGCCATGCGGCGGGGCAGGTGCGGCCGACGCCGCTGGTGCTGCAATACGGCGAGGGCGACTACAACTGCCTGCACCAGGACTTGTACGGCGAGCATGTCTTTCCGTTGCAAGTGGTGGTGTTGCTGTCGGAGCCGGGGCGGGATTTCACGGGCGGCGAGTTCGTGATGACCGAGCAACGACCGCGCATGCAGTCGCGGCCCATGGTGCTGCCATTGCGACAGGGCGATGCGGCCGTCATCGCCGTGCACAACCGCCCGGTGCAGGGCACGCGCGGCGCGTACCGCGTGAATCTGCGGCATGGCGTGAGCCGCGTGCGATCGGGGCATCGGCACACCGCCGGCATCATCTTTCACGACGCGGCCTGAAGCGATGCGCGATCTTTTCGAGCAGGAAGAAGAGGGCTTGTCGATCCCGATCGTGCCGGGAGCCGTGCTGCTGCGTGGGTTCGCCAACGACATCGCACAGCAACTGCTGGGCGACCTCGAAAGGGTGCTCGCATCGTCACCGTGGCGTCACATGACAACGCCCGGGGGCTTTCGCATGTCGGTGGCCATGACCAACTGCGGCACGCTGGGCTGGGTCAGCGACCGCACCGGCTATCGCTACGACCGCGTCGACCCCGCCAGCGGCGAACCATGGCCCGCCATGCCCGCGACTTTCCTGCAGCTTGCAGCGCAGGCGGCCGCGGCCGCGGGCTTCGATCGCTTCGTACCCGATGCCTGCCTGGTCAATCGCTACGAAGCCGGCGCCCGCCTGTCGTTGCACCAGGACCGCGACGAGCGCGACTATGCCCAGCCGATCGTCTCGGCGTCGCTCGGCCTGCCGGCGACCTTCCTGTTCGGCGGCATCCGGCGTGCAGACAAATCAAGGCGCCTCTCGCTCGCCCATGGCGACGTGGTGGTATGGGGTGGTCCGGCACGGCTCAGCCATCACGGCATCCTGCCGTTGAAAGAAGGCGAGCATCCGTTGACCGGACGCTGCCGCATCAACCTGACCTTTCGCAAGGCAGGTTGATTCGCAGACTGAAATCAGTGCGTCGAGTGCTCGCGATCGACGAGGCGTTTCAACGCGCGCGTGCCGGCGGCGAGGGCGGCTTCATACGAGTCGAAATCGGCTTCCGCCGTTTCGAGTTCGCGCACCGGATCGCCCTTGGCGTCGGACTCCATCAAGGTCCAGAAGAACGAGCCTGCGACAGGCTCCCGAACGATGAGTTTGGTGTGTGTCATGAACCGAATATTGGTCCGATGCAAGGGGCATTTCTGTAGGTCATTTCCCCATATAGGCCATTCAGCCGGCTAGCAGTTTCTGCACCAATTCGGCTGTTGTGCTCGCACTGTATTTGCGCATGAGCCGTGCCCGGTGCAACTCAACGGTGCGGTGGCTGATGCCGAGCGCCTTGCCGATCTGCTTGGACGTCAGCCCCTGCATGACTTGCGCCGCGACTTCGCGCTCGCGTGGTGTGAGCTCGGCCTTGACGGAGCGGCGCGAGCCCAGGTCTTCGAATGTCCAGATGCCGGCCTCGTGCGGCGCCGCCCGATTCAGTGCATGACCGGTAACGTGGCACCAGAATGTCTCGCCGCGCAATGCGCCATCCAGGCGCCGCATCATCCGGTTGTCCGCGTAGCGCCCGCTGGCATTCAGGATCGGCTCCATGCGCTTGCCGATGCGCTCGAATTCGGCGACGCTCGGGTACAGCACCCGAAACGACTGGCCGACCAGCGACTCGCGCGTGGCACCGAACATCTCGCACAGGCGGGCATTGCAGTCGACCATCGTGCGATGGCGCGACAGCACCATGCCCACGGGTGCGTGCTCGAAGGCCAGGCGGTAGTCGATATCGGGTGTGCCCATTACGAAATACTACGTATGCGAGTACGTAGTATCGTTGGGCGCTGTTTCCAGTGTTCCATCAACCCTTTCCGACCCAAGGATTCCACGCCATGGCGAACAAGATTTATCCCTCCGCCGACGCGGCGCTGAAAGGCGTCGTGGCCGACGGCCAGACTCTCGCCGTCGGGGGCTTCGGCCTCTGCGGCATTCCCGAGGCGCTGATCGACGCGCTGCATGACTCGGGTGTCAAGAACCTGACCTGCATCTCGAACAACGCGGGTGTCGACGGCTTCGGCCTGGGCAGGCTGCTCGAGACGCGGCAGATCAAGAAGATGGTCGCCAGCTACGTCGGCGAGAACAAGGAGTTCGAGCGCCAGTACCTCGCGGGCGAACTCGAACTGGAGTTCACGCCGCA
>NZ_JBBKZV010000041.1:0-42562 GCF_037889915.1 Variovorax humicola
AACTTCTCGATCAACGCCACCGTCGCGTGGCGCGACGGCACGCCGCGGGCCACGACCGACGGCGGCGGGCATGACCCGCAGTTCTTCGTGCAGGCGCAGAAGAGTTTCTGACCATCACCGAAAGGCAGGCATCCCATGACCACTCGCCTCGATGTGTTCCGCCGCGGTTGCGATGCCAGTCTGGTCAGGCTGCGACCGCTTGTAGTCTGCTTGCTGGCCGCAGGGCTTGTGCCCGCACTCGCCCAGACGCTGCCCACCGGCTTCAAGGCGATCGGAGGCGGCGTCACCATGAGCCAGCCGGGCATCGGCACGATGAACATCACGCAGTCCACGGTCCGTGCGATGGCGCAATGGAACAGCTTTTCCATCGGCGCGGGCGGCATCGTCAATATTGCGCAGCCGGGGCCGGCGAGCGTGCTGCTCAATCGCGTGGTCGGGCCCGATGCGTCCACCATCGCGGGCCGGCTCAATGCCAACGGGCAGGTGTTCCTGGTCAATCCGAACGGGGTGCTGTTCAGCAAGGGGTCGGTCGTCAACACAGGCGGCCTTGTCGCCTCCACGCTCGACATCGGCAACGCCAATTTCATGGCGGGCAAGCAACTGGTGTTCGAGCGCGCCGACGGCAACCATGCGAGTGTCGTGAATGCGGGCAGCATCCATGCGAGCAAGGGCGGCACCGTCGCACTGATGGGCGAAACGGTGCGCAACGAGGGCGAAATCCACGTGGCCAGCGGAACCATCGGCCTGGTCTCGGGGCGGCAGGTCACGATCGATTTCGCGGGCGACGGGCTCACCACCTTTCGGGTGTCGACCGATGTGAAGGCGACCCATGCATCGGCCGAGAACACGGCGGGTGCCACGCTCACGGCGGACGGCGGACGCGTCGCCATGCTGGCCGTGGGCAGCACGCCATCGCAGTGGGTGGTGAACCAGCAGGGCACCGTGCAGGCGCACTCGCTGGTCGAGCGCAACGGCGAGATCATCCTGGGCGGTGGCGACGGCGACGATGTGCGCGTGGCCGGCACGCTCGATGCGACCGGCGCGCAGGCAAGGCTGAAAGGTGGGAGCATCAGTGTCGAAGGTGGGCGTGTGCTGGCGGATGAGGGCGCGGTGATCGATGCGAGCGGCAGCGCCGGGGGAGGGAGCATCCGGGTGCATGCGAGCGATGCGGCGGTGGTGCTGGCCTCATCGAGCATGCGCAGTGATGCGATGGACAAGGGGGAGGGCGGCAAGGTGGCGGTGTTTGGCGACGGCACGCTGCAGGCACGGGGGCCGATCACTGCGCGTGGGGGCCCGAACGGCGGCAATGGCGGGTTCGTCGAGACCTCGGGTGGAAGTGTCGATCTTCACGGGTTACAGGTCGACACGAGCGCAGCCAGGGGGAAGGCGGGCGAGTGGCTGCTCGATCCGGGGAGCATCACCATCAACGCAGGCGTGTGGAATGGTGACAAGAGCATCCCCTGCGGAGTAGTTACTTGCGACCATCAGGCTCTTCCTTTCCCAGCCGCTGGGCCCGCTGCGGACTCCGCCGTCTACGATTCGGAGATAAATACCGCCTTGGTCGACAACGCCACTGTGACGATCAGGACAGGGGACACGGGCGTGGCCATCGGAGACATCACATTCGATAAAGCCGTGGCGATCAACTACGTCGGTGCACAAGACAGGACACTGCAGTTCCTTGCGCACAACAGCATCGACTTCCCGGCTGGCGCTTCGATCAAGTCGACTGGGGGCAGGCTGGGTGTCGCGTTCGAGAGCGATCCGCCTTCGAACGTGTCTGCGGGTGGATCGATCTCCTTGGGCGGCACGATCGCTTCCAAGGGCGGAGACATCCAGATAAGGGCTGCGTCCACCCGGGGCACGAGCATTTCCATGACGGGAGGCAGCATCACGACCGGCGCTGGATCCGTGACCATGACGGGTAGTTCGATCAACGCCGCGGGTATTTCCATGACGGGAGGCACCATTGCGACCGGCACTGGATCAGTGGCCATGACGGGTTCTTCGACCACCGCCGCAGGCATTTCGATGACGGGCGGGACCATCACGACAAATGGAGGAAACGTCGCGTGGACGGGCACTTCGTCAACCGGCCCGGGCATCCAGATGACCGGTGGCGACATCGCGACCAGCACCGGATCCGTCACCATGAAGGGCGATTCGAGCGGTGCGGCGGGTATCGCGTTGTCGAACGGTGGCATTACGACCGACGGCGGAAAAGTAAGCCTGGATGGCACTGGAAGCCGCTTCACACCGCCGGTCGTTCCCGAAGTTCCCGAAGTTCCGGGCGTTCCGGACGCCCCCCCCGGCACTCCCGACGGCCCTGTTGTCCCCGGCATCCCCGGCACTCCCGGCGGCCCTGTCGTCGTTCCCGGCATTACCGTTCTTGCCGCAGCCTTCGTTCCCCCTCCAGTCCCCATCGACACCCAGTACGGCCTGGAACTCAGCAATTTCCGCATCAGTTCTGGCAGCGGCTCTGTCAGTCTCAGCGGAACCGGCCGCCAACCGCCGGGCGCGAACGCCGTCGGCATCGGCGGCGTCCGGATCGGGAATGGCAGCAGCATCAGCACAACCACCGGCAATGTCGCCATTACCGGAACGGTGACTTCGACCTCGGTACCGATAGCGGGCATCACCCTCGCGTCCATTGTGGAGGGCGTAACGCCCCCGGCGGTGACGACGAAGTCGGGCAATATCACCCTCTCTGCTCAATCGCAGTCGACCGTCGACGCAATCGACATCGGCGCGCCGGTCAGGAGCGAATCTGGCGCCATCAATGTGCGACGCAATCAGGCCGACGGTTTCATCACGCTCGGGGGCGAAGATCGCACCGATACCTTCGTCATCTCGCAAGCCGAACTGGACCAGTTGGCCGCGCCAACCATCTCGTTCGGCTCGCAGGACGGAACGACTCCCGGGGTCACAGGCATTCAGGTCGCTGGCCCGATCGCATTGCAGGCGCGCCGCAATCTCACCTTGCAGACGGGTCCGTTCGGCAGCCTGCAGGTGAACGGCGACATCAACCTGAGTGGGGGGTCGCTCGCACTGATCGGAGGGGCCGGCGGCACCATCACGCAAACGGCGAGCATTACGGCTGACAGCCTCGCGGTCGTCGCGCCGGCCTTTCTTGGCGCTGCCAACGACGTGGTGTTGACGAACCCCGGCAATGCAGTGAACACGTGGGCGGCCAACGTCGAAGCAAATCTCAAAATCACCACCCCCGGCACACTGGTCGTCGGCACGGTCGGGTACACGCTTGCCGACGGTACGCGGGCGCAGATTGCAGGCGTGACCGCCGGGGGCGCCGCGGTCGTGCGCAGCAGCGGCGCAAGCGTGGTCCTTGCCGCTCCCGTAGTGGCCAACGACGTGTCATTGCTGGCCGCGAATGGCATCGCCCAAGGCTCAGCCGGCGGCATCACGTCCGATCGCATGCTGGCCGTCGCCCAGAACGGCAGCGTGACCCTCAACGCGGCCACCAACAACGTCAACACCGTCGCCGGCAGTGCGCCCGGGCGCTTCGACTTTTCCGGCGCAGGCGCCGTCGCCATCGGCAAAGTGGCCAGCAGCGATCCACAGCAGACCATCGTCGGCAACGGGATCAGCGCGGACATCGTGGATGTACTGGCACAGGGGAGTGGTCTCGCCGTCGACCAGGCCGTCACCGGCGCTACCAGCGCGCTGCTCGTGGCCTCAACGGGCGACCTGAACCTGAACGCGCCGGTCAACGCGCCCGGCGTGGGATTCGCGGCGCTCGGGAGCATCAACCAGACAAGCGCGGGCGGCATCACCGCGAACGGCCTGGTGGCGGAGGCGACCGCGGGCAACGTGAACCTCAGCGCGGAAACGAACCACGTCGACGCGGTCGCCGGCATGGCGGGCGGGCGTTTCGACTTCACCAACGCCGACCCGCTGTCGATCGACCAGGTCGGCGTGCTGGTGCGACGCGGCACCAACACGACAACGGAACTCTCGATCGTCGGCCCGGGGCCACTGCAGCAGTACTTCTCGGCCGATGGCTTGGCGTCCAATGCCGTGCGGGTGCGCACGCTCGATGGCGCGCTGAGCGTGGATGCCGGTATCGCGGCCACCACGACCGGGATCTTGCAGGCGGGCGGTTCGGGCAGCCTCGCCTTGAGCGCAGCGATCAGTGCCGGCAACCTTGCGCTGGATGCCGCCAGCATTGGCCAGGCGACGACGGGCACCTTGTCGATTGGCAGTGGCCTGATCGCCAATGCACGCAATGGCGACGTTGCATTGACGACGGCGGTCAACAAGGTCGGGACGGTTGCGGGCAGCACGACGGGCCGTTTCGACTTCGACAACACCGGTTCGCTGAGCATCGGCGCGGTGACCGTCGCCGACACGCAGCAGTCGACATCCGCGAATGGGATCACCGCCGACGCGCTGCGCCTGCGTGCGCTCACGGGCGATTTCTCGGTCGACCAGGCCGTCACGGCCAGGACCAACGCCGTGCTCCAGAGCAACGCCGGCAACCTGAGCCTCGACGCCGCGACCGATCCTGCCAACCTTGCGTTGCTGGCCAATGGCAGCATCAGCCAGACGGCGGCAGGTGGCATCAGCGCAGGAAGCCTGCTGGTGCGCTCGACCACAGGCGATGTGAATCTGAGCGCCGGCGTCAATCACGCCGACACGCTTGCCGGCAGCGCACCGGGGCGCTTCGACTACACCGACGTTGACTCGCTGGCGATCGGCCCGGTCAGCGTGCTAGCACAACCCGCCTTGCTCCGAGCCGGCCCGACCGCGCCGCTGTTTGAAACCGGCAGCGGCGTGACGGGCAACGCGGTACGCGTTCGCACAGGCGCAGGCGACTTGGACGTCAATGCCGCCGTCAGCTCGGCCAGCACAGCCATCCTGCAAGCCGGCGGCGTCGGCAATCTCATATTGAATGCGCCGGTGAGCGCGACGGATCTCGCGATCGATGGCAACGGCATCGCGCAGTCATCGACAGGCACTCTGACCGTCACCCGTGGTTTGCTGGCCACCGCGCGCGGCGGCGACGTGAGCTTGAACGCGGCGGGCGTCAGTACGAGCGCCGTTGCCGGCGGCGCTGCCGGCCGCTTCGATTTCACGAATGCCGGTGCGCTGACCGTCGGTGCGGTCAACGTCGCGGACGCGCAGCAGTCCATGTTGGGCAGTGGACTGACCGCTATCGATTTGAACGTCAACGCGATGCACGGCGACCTGACGCTGGCTGGAAACGTCACCGCGACCGGCGCCGCGGGCCTGCACGCCGGTGGCAGCGTCACGCAAGCCTCGGGCAGCGGAGGTCTTGGCAAGGCCACCGCAGGAGACGGCAAGACCGGGAAGGCCGACAGGTCGTTGCTGGCGCCTACATCGCCGCCGCAGGGCATCGTGGCATCCTCGTTGCAGGCAAGCTCCGACACCGGCGACGTGCTGCTCGACAACCCCGCGAACCAGGTCGGCATCGTGGCCGGCAGTGCCGCAGGCCGCTTCGACTTTGCCAATGCAGGTGCGCTCACCGTCGCCGGCGTGTCGGCCGACACGGTGCGCGTGCGCAACTTCGTTGGCGACATGACGCTCGCGGGCAAGGTCAACAGCGCGACCTCAGCCGACCTCGTCACGGCCGGACGCTTGCAGAACAGCAGCGGCAGCGCCATCACCGGGGGTACGTGGCGGGTTTGGGCTCAAACCTGGGAAGGCGAGACGCGCGGCGGACTGGCCGGCTCGGGGCGCCTGCCCAACCTCTACCACTGCAGCTACGGGGGCGCGTGCAGCGTGGTCGTATCGAGCAACGACGATCATTTCATCTACACGCAGCAGCCCGTCCTTACGCTGACCGCTGCCAATCTGCGGACATTCGCGGGCCAGTCGTTCCCGGCGATGACCTATGGCGAGAGCGGCTTGATCCTCGGCGACACGGGTGTCGGGGTAAAGGGCGCACTGTCCACGCCGGCCACCCCCGCCAGCCCGGCAGGACGCTATGCCATTAACGGCAAGTTCACGTCCGACGAGGGATACGCGATCAACTTCATCCCGGGCTCGCTGGTGCTGGACCTCGCGCCACCGGCCCCACCCGACGTGGTGCGGGAAGATACCAACACCTACACCTTCGATCGCAACATGGGCCCGCCGCCGATCTGCTTTGCGACAGGGGCGCTCGACGGGGATCGCGCCGAGCAGCAAGGCGACGTGCTGGCTGCCGAATGGACGCGCGTGCGTTCACGGCCGAATTTGCTGAGTTGCGTGAATGACAGCAAGCGCAATGGGTGCTCGGATTTCTGACAGATAAGGCCGGCCCCATGAACCAAGTCCAAGGCACTCTCAAATTTCGGCCATTCGATCTCGCGATCGACCGCATGGGCTCGTGTCAGGAATTGATGAGCCGCGGACATACCCAACAGAACTGCAGCAAATGCGCGGACTCCTGGGGAAACTGCCATGGCTGAACTCCAATACCTCATCAAAGGCGATTCGCCGGCGAATGCCGAACTGATGTTCTGGCGAATCGTCGGGCACGAGGCACTGGCTCGGGCTTCGATGTACGAACTCACTGTGCTCTCGCAAAACTCAGCGATCTCGGCCGGGGACATTCTGGGCTGCGCATTTGACGTCGTCATCGAATTCAAAGATTCGGACGGCGGCAAGCACGAAAGGCATTGCCAAGGGCATGCGGTGCGCTTCACCCGTGCGACGCAGGTGGGGCGCTTTTTCGAATACCGCATCGTCCTGCGATCGTGGTTCTGGCTGCTGACCAAGCGAAGCAATTCCCGCATCCTGCAGGAAAGGCCGGTGCTCGAAGTCCTCGACGCCGTGTTCGAGGACAGTCCGATCAAGCGTTTCAAGAAGACCAAATCGGACAATGTGGTCGGGACGCATGCGCCACATCGCTACTGCGTCCAATACCAGGAGAGTGACTATTGCTTTCTTTCGCGGCTGATGGAGGAGGAGGGCATCTACTACTGGTTCGACGCGCACGAGAACCCGGGCACCATGCACCTGTCGGACGCAAGCGATCTCGGGCACAAGAAGTTGCCAGTGATTGACACGCTGACCTTCGCCGCAAATGCGGCCAGCGAAGCGCGCTTCAACGAGATCACTCGCTGGGTCAGCACACATCAGTTCGACACGGGAAAGTTTGCCTCGCGCGACAGCGATTTCAAGGCGATCAGCAAGGAGCTTAGTGCCGACAAGGGCGATCCCGACACCCATGAACTCGCAGACCTGGAATGCTTCGAATTTCCGGGCGGCTACTACGACGGCGACGATACCGACAACATCGCACGGGTCCGCCTGGATGAATTGGTCGGTCGTCGCCATCGACACTGGGCCCTGACCGGTTGGCCAGACGTTGCTGCGGGTCGAAGTTTCAAATTCGAAGGCGATCCTGACGGAACACGCGACGGCGACTACATCATCGCTGCTTGCACATTTGTGATTAGCCACCCGGGGTACGAGGGCTTGGACATGATGGAGCCTGAGCGCTCGACGAGCACTGTATTGCAGGAGGCATTGAACGACGACCCCGTCAATGCCGGTACGCGCACAGTGCTCGATGATCTGATCAACAGCACGCCGACGCTGCGATTTGGGCCGCGCGGGTCGAGCGCCTTTCTGCTGACAGTCATTCCATCGGCCTCGCCGTGGCGACCACCCCGGTTGACGGCGCGAAGGACGATGCCCGGACCACAGACAGCGATCGTTGTCGGAAAACAAGGCGAGGAAATCTGGACCGAGAAATACGGGCGCGTGAAAGTCCAGTTTCACTGGGACCGGTATGGCAAGCACGACGAGAACAGCTCGTGCTGGATTCGCGTGTCCCAGCCATGGGCAGGCAAGGGTTGGGGCTCGGTGAGTATTCCGCGCATCGGGCAAGAGGTCATCGTTGATTTCCTGGAGGGCGACCCGGACCGGCCAATCATTACCGGACGCTTCTACAACGCGGACAACATGCCACCCTACAAGCTTCCCGGTGATGGCGTTGTCAGTGGACTGAAGAGCAACACCCACAAGGGGAAAGGCTTCAATGAAATGTCCATGAATGACACCGCCGGAAAGGAACAGATCACCGTTCATGCCCAACACGACATGAACACGACGATTAAACATGACGAGACGCATATCGTTGAAACCGGGAACCGGACTATCGCGGTGCGGACAGGCACTCATACCGAGACCATCAAGGGTGATACGGCTATAACGGTCTCGACCGGTAAGTACGAGCACAACATCGCGACAGGCCCCGCCCACTACCACGTCAAGGCCGCCCTGACCGAGGACTACGACACCTCGCAGACGACCACCGTCAAGGGTCCGGTCTATATCCATGCCACGGACAGCATTCAGTTGCATACCGGGTCGAGCAATCTGTGGATGGCCAGCGACGGAACCATCAAGCTGTCAGGCGTAAATATCACGATCACGGGCTCCAGCACCGTCACCATCAACAGCAAGAAGATCTCGGTGATCGGGGATGCCGAGATCAAAGCGTCAGCCCCGAAAGTCGAAATCGTTGGAGGTGACACGGCACAAATCGGCGTGGGAGGGCAGCAGGTCACTTGCGACAAAGGGAAGGTCAACGTGTCTGGCGCCGCAATCAATTCCTCTGCATCCGGCACGCATGAGATCACGGGCGCACTGGTCAATATCAATTGAGGTTTGCCGTGATCAACCTATTTACCGATATCGCTCGACGATTGCGCTCGTTCATTGCACTGATGCACAAGGCTATGTGTCGGCTGCCGGAAGGCGCGATCAACGCGGTGTGGCCGGCAGATTGACGTAGCACCCGGATGCAGGACCTGTATGCAGTCCATTTCAAATGCCTTGAATCGTCTTCAAGAAGACGTCTCGTGGTTCATTCGTGCGAAGGAGGTCAAGCTCTTGCAGGTACGCACGAGCGGCGATCTGTGGAGCACGGTTGTGCGCTTGCTGCCCATGTTCGAGTTCGATCGCGACAATGGATCCCCATGGGTCGTCCTCGAGGACGCGCACACGACGGCAGACGACGGCTGGCGGGCACGCGCCGCGCGGCTCCGCGAACACTGGGATCTGCGCCGCAAAATATTCCTTGATCGGGAAAAGATCGAGATGCCCCTCGCGAAGTACCCAAGTGCTCGGTCATCTCCCGCGTTTCCAGAGGTGTCGGATGCGTTGTGGGAGTTCGGGTCTGCCCTGGCCGGGGTATTGCGCGCACAAAGTGCGCCTCTCGACGGCAAAATCGTTGTCGTCCTTGCCCCAGGTGTGCTCGACGAAGCCGAGACTTTTGGCTCGGACCTGTTGGCCCTGACGTCGAGCCCTTCCCTCAAGCTGGCTCGATGGATCGTTGTGCTCGGTGAGGATCGTGCGGCACTTTCCATTGTCGAGCGCCTGGGTCCAGACGCAATGATCTGCGACTGCGCGATCGATCCCGAGCAGCAGGGCAAGGATTTCGATGCGCTTGCGTCTGCACCGAAGCTCGGTCGCGCGGGGCCGCAGCGCATCGAACCGCCACGGCGCGTCGACGCGCCCCCGAAGCTCGAGCCCGAGTTGAGGGACGCGAAACTTCGCGCCGCAGGTATCGATCCAGCATATCTGGAGCAGGCGCCTGTACTGGCGAAGCTTTTGTTCGGAGCCGCGCTTGCGATGAAGGATGGCCGTGGCAAGGACGCGATTTCGATTCAGCGACAAGCGCGTGATCTCGCCGCATCTCTTGGATTGCATGACGTCCAGGTGATTTGCACGATTGCACTAGCCTCCTACCTGAGCGGACTGGATAAGCGTGAAGACGCCGTTGTCGAGCTCCGGTCCGCGATCGAGCACGCGGAGCAACACCAACTCGGACTTGCTGAGGCGCAGGCACGATTGGCGCTCGGCCTGCTTTTTGCCCTCGACAAGCGCTACAGCGACGCCGTGCGCGAGTATGCCCAGTGCGCCCGCGGGGCAGAGCATGCAGGCTCTCCCCTGATCGCGATAGAAGGCTGGCGATTGGCTGGTCAGATCGGGATTGAACTCGGAAGCGATTCGAATGCTGCTCTCTGCTTTCGTGAAGCGATCCGTATCGCCGAAGGCACCGAGGTCGCTGTCGCTCAGGCGTCGAGCGCGGCAGAGGCGGCGCGGGCGCTCGCGAAACGCTACGCCGACAAAGGATTCGAGGCACACGCCGAGTCGCTGTTTCAACAGGCCTACGCTATCGAACAGGGCGAGGTCGGGCGGCCGAAGGTCGCAGACCAATGACCAAAGGCTAAGCCATGCTCGCAAGTAGCTGGGGCGATCCGGTTCTGGGAATCGACATCCACTGGGAATTTGTGCCGATGCCGGCACCGGTGCCGACGCCGATCCCGAACCCGTTCACCGGCGTCGTGTTCGACCCGATGGGCTTGGCGGTAGGGCTCGCGATCAGCAATGCCATTGGCATGGCACTCGGCGGCTCGCTCAAGGGACCGGTCACTTACTGGGGCATGCCCGCGACGAACACCGGCACGGAGGCGAAACACGTCCCCGGACACATCATCATCCCTCCCGGCACGAGTTGGGCGCCGGTTCCCAAGACGCCGAAGCCGGCGATCAGAGGCGCGCCCAAGCCAGAAAAGCCAGTGACGCCATCTAACGATGCGGTCGTGATCACTGGCTCGAAGACCGTCCACGTGATGGGCACGAATGCGTCGCGGCTGGGCGATCTGCTATTGAGCTGTTCGGAGCCCGTTCGTTTGCCGAGCTCGGTCATCCTTGCGGTGCCGAAGGGTGCGCCGATCCTGATCGGCGGTCCGCCCCATCTGGATCTCATGGCTGCAGCGATGGCGTCGCTTCGAACGCGCTTCATTGGCGATTCTATTCAGGCCGGGATCAGCCATCTGCCGATTGGCAATCGCGGCCGAGCGGTCCTGAGCTGGCTCGCGTGCAAGCTCACCGGTCATCCGGTGGACGTCGCCACAGGCAAGGTGATGACGCGCTTTCTTGACGCCGAGCTTCCAGGCCCCATGCCGCTGCGTATCGAGCGCTTCTACTCGTCGAACTTCGCCGGACGTTCCAGCCCACACGGTCACGGGTGGAGCACTTCGGTTGATCGGGCAGTGTGGGAAGAGCGCGGGAAAGTCGTGTGCCTGCTCGACGACGGCCGCGAGATCGAGTTCGATACCTTCGATCTGCCGCAGCATACGATGCAAGTCGGTGACGAGATCTTCTATCCGATCGATCGCCTCACGCTGCGGCGCGAAGAGAACGAACGCTGGCGCATCACGGACAGCGACGGTTTCATATACGAATATGCGCCGGTCGCCGGCCGGTCAGGCCGCGCGCCGATCGCGCGCATCTTGTCGCGTGGGGGCCTACACGAGATCACCTTCAGCTACGACGCGAAGGGCCGCCTCGAGTGGGTGCGTGACTCGGCGGACCGTTTCATTGGCTTCGAGCACGACGAGCAGGATCGCCTGGTCGTGCTGAAGCTGCCGCACCCGGATCAGCGCGGTTGGTACGCGCACCGAAGCTACGAGTACGACGCAGAGGGCGATCTCGTGCGCGTCTTCGACTCGCAGGAGAACGCCTGGTCGTTCGAGTACGTCACGCACCTCTTGGTGAAGGAGACGCAGCGCGGGGGCCTCAGCTTCTACTTCGAGTACGACGGCCTCGGCGGCGACGCCTGGTGCACGCGCACTTGGGGCGACGGAGGAATTTACGATCACGTCATCAACTACGACAAGAAGAACAAGGTCACCTTCGTGGCCGATTCGCTAGGTCACAAGACGCAGTATCACCTCGACGCCAACAACCTTGTCACAAAGATCGTCGACCCGCTTGGAAACGCGAAGACGTTCAAGTACCACCCACGGTTCTTCACGGTCATCGAGTCAGTCGACGCGCTGGGGGCCGTCACCCGGAGCGAGTTCGACGCACAGGGCAACAAGATCGCGGTCGAAACGCCCGATAACGCACGCGTCCTTGCGCGCTATGACGAAGGTCTGCCGATCGAGATCCGCGATCAGATCGGCGGCGTCTGGCGCTACAGCTACGACAGCGGAGGACAGCTGCTCGAACTCGTCGCTCCTACCGGCGAGACGGTCCGCTTCGGCTACGACGCTGGCATCCCGGTGTGGCTCGAGCGTGCGGACGGAACGCGCGCGACGTTTGAATGGGACGGTGCGAAGAATCTGCGCCGCACACATGCAGCGAACGGCGCCGTGACGGAATACCAGCACGACGCTCTCGGCCAACTGCGCAAGTTCGCCGACGCCCGCGGTCGCGTCATCCGCTTCCAGCACGACCTCGAAGGGCGCCTCGTGCTCGCCGAGAGCTCCCCTTGGAGTATCGAAGAGACGAAGTATGACGCGGATGGCAACGTGATCGAGTTCAAGGACGGGATCCGGACCGTGCGCTACCGCTACACCGGCTTCCGCAAGATCGCCGAGTACCGCGAGAACGACGCAGGCGTCGAGTTCAAATACGATACCGAGCAGAAGCTGCTTGCCGTGGAGAACGAGATCGGCGCGCAATGGACCTGCGACTACGATCCACGCGGCCGTCTTGTGAAGGAAACGGATTTTGACGGGCATACGCGTGTGTTGTCACGCGATGCGCGCGGTCGCATCGTGCGCATCGATCGCTCAGGCGGCACGAGCGTCGAGTTCGGGTATGACAAGGGCGGACGCATTGCTGACTACGCGTACGGCGACGGCACCTATGAGAAGGTCGAATACCGTGCGGACGGTGCAATGGTGCGCGCTGAGAGCCCGTGGGTGGTCCTCGAGATCGAACCCGACGCGCTCCGCCGCGTACGCCGCGAAAGCACCGAGGAGAGCTGGGTCGCGAGCGAGATCGCTCCCGGCGGCAACCGCGGCGCGATCGAGACCTCGCTGGGCGCGCGACTCGGCGCCGCGTACGATGCGCTTGGCCTACCTTCGGTGATCTTGCTTGGCGGAAATGGGGGGCAGCAGCTCTCGCTCCGCATTGAGCGTGATCCGTTGGGCGAAGAGATGTCGGTGAGCGCGAGCAACGGCGTGAGCGCGGTTTGGACGCGCGACGGGCTCGGCCGGCCGGCCTCGCAGCGAGTAATCGGCAGTGACCGCGAGGTGGTCGGCGCACGCGCGTACCGCTGGAAGTCGGTGCTTCAACTCGACGCAATTCTCGACGCGCAAGCAGGACTGCGCACCTTCGAACATGACGAGCGTGGCCGCCTGAAGGCCGTGCACACGCCGCATGGCACCGACGTGCGCGCCTACGACAAAGCAGGACGCGTCCATCGCGATCAGCGCCGCACCTACAGTCCAGGAGGTCGATTGCTCGAGGACGGCGACACGGTCTACGAGTACGACGGCGAGGGACGGCGTGTTGCGAGGCGCTGCGGCTCCGAGGAGTGGCGCTACCTTTGGACGGATGGCGGCCTCTTGCGCCAGGTCGTGCACCCCGATAACACGGTCACGCGCTTCGAATACGACGCGCTCAAGCGGCGCACGAAGAAAGCCCACCTGCGCGTCGGAGAGGACGGCGGCGAGACCATCCTGCGCGAGCGCCGCTTCGTGTGGGATCGACACGTTGTAGCGCACGAGATAGACAGCATCGACGGAGTCACGACTTGGTACTGGGAGCCCGAGAGCTTCCGGCCGATCGCGAGGGAACGCGGCGGCGAACGCTGGATGATTGTGACCGACGATCGGGGCGTGCCGAGCGAGATGTTCGACGCGGGTGGAACGCTCGCGTGGCGCGCGCAGATCGATGTCTACGGCAAGGCCCACCTCAGCGTGGGGGAACGTGGAGATTGTCCTTGGCGTTTCCCCGGGCAATACGACGATGCCGAACTCGGCCTTTACTACAACTACTGGCGCTATTTCGATCCCCAGAGCGATTCATACATCTCACCCGATCCGCTTGGCTTGCTCGCGGGCCTGCGCGCGTGGGGCTACGTGCTCGACCCGATGCTGCGCGCCGATCCTTTCGGTCTCGTCGATGAGTATGCGGTCCAACCGTACGGAAACGCGGGCCACACGGGCGACGGCCTCGACGCCGACGAGATGCTCGGCAGCGTGTGGCTGCGCGAGAATGGTTATGGCAAGCGAAGCGGCTACGTCGGTCGCCGCAACCCCGCGATGGGCATAGATCCAGCGCTCCATCGCGAGATCACCGCGGCGCAACGCGAGGCCGGCCTCTTCGATCACGCCACGGTGCGCGGCCAGACTGCAGCCCAGAATATCGCGGAAAACGCCAAAGTGAGGCAGAGCGTGATCGCCGATTGGCTCGTACGGGAAGAAGGCCTTTCGCGGCGGGCGGCAAACAGGGAGGCGAAGGAGTTGGTTGACGCGTTCAAAAAAGACGCGCAAGCTTATGCGAATCAGCTTGACGACCTCTCGGAGGAGGCAAAGGCGAAGGGCTGCGGGGGTTGACTATGGAGAAGGACTCGGCCTCGGCGATCGACGAGGCGGTGAAGCGCGTTGTTGATGTGTACGGCTACGATGGCGCGGCATCGAAAACGATCGAGGAGCTGGTCCGGGACTCGATGTCGCTGCTTGACGATACCGCGGAAGTTGAGTCCGATATCGAGTCGATCCTGATGCTGAACGTGTGGTGGACACTCGAAGTCAGCGGCGATTCGCCGTTCGAAGAGGAGGGATTTCCGCAGAGCCCGCTCATCCTCGCCACGCACCTCAACGGGTGGTACGGGTTCCAGCTGTCTATGAGGTTCGGTGCGCCCCGCGGCAAGGTGATCTGGTACGTCGACGTCATTGAGGGGAGCGTGTATGCGGCGCACTGCGACGCCCACAGGCAACCTGAGCGTTTCGTCGAACGACCAGTGTTTTCTTCACTCGAGGCGTTCCGCCGCGCGGAGAGCGACTTCTCGGCGGTCGGACGTGCTCTCTTGGATAGGCAGGAGGGCGTCATCGAGGAAGCTGAGCTCGCGCGGATCGTCGATCGTTTCAAGGCGGAGAACAAAGCGCTCGTGAGCGCCTTCCCTGATCATTTTGCAAAGCGCGGCATCGTAGGCGCGCCCGAGCCGAGCCCTCCGACAGCGCCACAGGTGCGCGCCATCGCCAACATGGCGGCGTGCACTGAGCTCGCTGAGCGCCTCGTCGCGTCGGGGCTGGGCAAGTCGAAGAAGCCGATGGCGCTTCTTGATCTCGACGAGCGCGACGCGCCACGCCTCCACGCGAACATGCTCGGCCTTGTCGAGCTCGGTCGCGCCGCCGATGCTCACACCCTTGCAGAGCGCGTGAAGGCGGAAGCGCTCGGTGTTCCGCTCACGCGGAGGTGGGCTGATCGAGTACTCGCTGGCAAGGTTGGTCCGCTTGGTTGATCTCTTTAATCGCCTCTTTGTCGCGCGCGACGCGTATGCGCCACTGATAGTCGAGTCGCGTACGGTCGTCGACGGCTCGCGTGTCGGTGGAGCACCGCCCGTGGCGTCGCCCGCCGGAATGCGCTTCTATCTCACCATCGAAGGGCGGGACGTCGACGTGCGCTGCGCAGGCACGGCGCTTTCATTCTTCTGTGACGAACGCGATGTGGGCACGATCCGTCTCGTCGTGCATGCGTCTGCACGGTCGGCGAGCCCCGGCCGCGCGATCACGGTGGGCGATCTTATTACCGAGCGATCGGGCCTCCCGGCGCTCCCGGCACTGGGCGCGATGACGTCAAAGATCGGGGGCCGCCCCGGCTATGTCCAGCACGAACTGCGTGAAGATGTTGGTGACTTGGAGTTCGTCTTTCAATGGCTGGAAGATTCGATGCCGACCGATCTCCCGATCTTGATCGGCGATGGCGCAATCTATGTGTTCGCGCGAAGGCAACATCGCTCGTTCGATCTGCATAGCGCCTGCGCCTTTGTGCAGCTCGGATGACTGGCACGCAGTTTCATAGCGGTCACCGCGAATGCACCTTCGGCACACATGGAATCCAACGTTTGGTCAAGAATGTTCGACACACCGGTGAATGCGTCGTTGCTAGAAACCCTTTGTTATGCATCCATGAATTTGAAAACTGCATGGCGCCTGCAAAAACATTTGGAGTCTCTGCGCTGCGGTCGGTGTCGGCCGCGGAGAAAAATCTGGGGGCGGTGTCCGGGGGTGTGGAAATCATTAGTCGCACGATGTGCCGACAGCGCACGCTCCTCTTAAATGTCGGGTATCAATGGCGTAGCATTTGTGAGCCGAATAATGTTAACGATCTTGGTGGTTGCCATCTTGGTGCTTGTCGGCATCGGATTCACTAAGCTTTACCCTGAGCAGCGGGATTCAGTGCGCAAAGCGCTGATTCAAATTGGTCGAGCGTTCTTCAGGTGACTGGGGAGTGCATCCAAAGTCGGGGGAATAGACTTTCGGTGCGGATTGACCGGTCGGGGTAAATACCATTACGAATCTACGACTTGGGTCAAGGGCTTCTTGCGCAAGACTTCCGAAACGCGAGTTGCTGAATTCAATGGCGTTTTCGAGCGGGGACGACGTTTCCGTCGCAGATATGCGATCTCAAAAAGCCCACCCAATGCGGGGGCCGGTTGCGACGTTCGGGCATGATCATTTCGGCCCGTCCGCGCCCGCTGCCTGATCGACCTTTAAGGCGAGTTCAGCCGCCAGGATCAGGCATGCATGCATGGCGTAGGCCGTCTGCGTGACAAATGCGTCTTCAACGAAGGGCGCTACACGTTGGGGCTCTGGTGCAAAGTTTCGGCGTAGCCGAGAGACGTCTCCAGAGGGCCGCGCAGGTTATGCCGAAAGCACGTCATTCCAAATCGCGGGCGCAGCTTGGCCCCGAACATGCAGGCGACCGAGATTGAACTGACCCTTGCGGATGCGATGCTGCAGTTCGACGCCGGCGATCGTCACCGCAGCACAGTCGAAGACCTTGAACCCGAGCATCGGGTTGATGCGCGACTTCACGCCCCGATGGTCTTGCTCGATCATGTTGTTGAGATACTTGGATGATCGCAGCCGCGTGTCTTTCCAGCACGCGTTCTGCGCGGGCAGTTCCTGCACTGCGCGGTGCGAAGCGGCATAGCCATCCAGCGTGATGCTCATCGGCGCGCGGCCTTGCGTCTCCAGCGCCTTTCGAAAGAACGCCTTGGCGGCCTTGACGTCGCGATGGGCGCTCAGGCGGAAGTCAACGGTCTCGCCTGCTCGATCGACGGCCCGGTAGAGATAGGTCCACTTGCCTCGGACCTTCACATAGGTCTTGTCGACGCGCCAAGATCGACCGGCTTTGCGGGCGAAGCGATTCCAGCGCTTCTCGAACTCGGGCACAGACCGCTGGACCCAGCGCATGATCGTTGTGTGGGCCAAGGCCAGGCCACGCTCGGCCATCATTTCCACCAGGTCACGCAGGCTCAGCTTGAAACGCAGATACCACCGAACACACAGGACGATGACTTCACGCTCGAAGTGTCGGCCCTTGAAAAGTTCGTCCATGCTTTGCAGCCTCTGCGCCATCGATCCGCCTTCAGTTCAAAGGCCATAGCCTACCCGCGGCGCGATTTGCACCAGAGCCTCTTCGCTCATCCCGTGGACCTTGGCCTGGTCCTTGATCTGGCCCTCGACAAGGGGCGTCTTCACGTAGCCCGGGCAGATCGCGTTGCAGGTGATCGCGGTTTCAGCCACTTCGAGGGCTACGGTCTTCGTCAGACCCACTACGCCATGTTTGGCGGCCACGTAGGCGGATTTGAAGGGAGAGGCGACCAGCCCGTGGGCCGATGCAATGTTGATGATGCGGCCGAAGTTGCGCGCCTGCATGCCTGGCAAGGCCGCCTTGATCGTGTAGAAGTTGGAAGACAGATTGATCGCCAGGATCTGCTCCCACTTGGCACTTGGAAAATCCTGTACCGGCGAAACGAACTGGAGTCCGGCGTTGTTGACCAGGATGTCGAGATGGCCGAACTCGCGCTCTGCCTCCATCACCAGCGCCTCGATCTCTTCCGGCTTGGACATGTCAGCCCCGGAATGAAGTACCTTGACGCCAGTGCGCCCGGCCAAGCTGGCACGCATGTCTTCGATCTGCGCTGCGTTGCCAAACCCGTTGAGCATGACGTTCACGCCAGCCTCCGCCAGCGCTGTGGCGACGCCAGCGCCGATGCCGCTGGTCGAGCCCGTAATAACGGCCGATTTACCTTTCAACATGTGCTCCTGAAGTGATTGGACGTTGCACCTCAGGTGCATCCGGTTGCACGTCGGGTGCTGCGCGCTGGAATGCGTCTTGAGCCATGCACGTCGCCTGGCTTGCCGCGGTCGTTGTCTTCTCCTCGAACCGGGTTGTCGCTTCCGCCACCTTCCGGGCTGCGCGACGGATCGCCTCGGCCGCTGCGGCGGAGACGCTGCCGGTTGCAGCTTCGCTCGCATCGACTGCGGCCTTTGCCTCTTTCAGAGCCTTGTTGCCCGCGCGCTCAGCCTCGCTTGCCGCCTTGCTTGCCGCCTTCGCCACCTTCTGGCTCACCGGCGGCGGGCTCAACTGACCCGGTGCCATGCCTTCGGCCGCAAAGGCCGTTGCAGCGAGGGACAGCGACAGCAGCGCGATCAGGCGTCTTGATTCCATGCGATTTCTCCCGGTGAGACGAGGTGGCAAGCTTGCCGCCGGCGCCCCGGGCGGGCCTTGAGCCAGCGCAAGGAACGAACGCCCGGCTTGAAACGGTCCCATTGCGCCCGGTCAAGGCTGCGTCACGACAACCGACGTAGGGTTGCCGGATCTCCAACCCCGTCAGCGCAAACACCATGCAGGATCTGTGGCTCGGAGCCCGGTTACTTCTGTTGCTCGCCGTGGCCAACATCACGCCCATCGCCGCCAAAAACCTGCTCGGCGCGCGCTGGGCATGGCCGCTGGATGGCGGCATCTGCCTGCCCGACGGACGGCCACTGTTGGGACCGTCGAAGACCGTGCGGGGCGTCGTGGTGGCCGTGGGCGCCTGCATGCTCTGCGCACTGCTCATGGGCCTTCCGGTGGAAGTGGGCGCGCTGGCCGGCGCGGGCGCCATGGCGGGCGATGCGCTGTCGAGCTTCATCAAGCGTCGCCTGGCGATCGAGCCCAGCGGACAGGCGTTCGGGCTCGACCAGATTCCGGAATCGCTGCTGGGGTTGCTGGCGGTGCGGTTCGCGCTCGACGTGCCGCTGCTTCAGGTCGCTGCGATCACGATCGCCTTCGCTTTGCTGGAGATTCCGCTGGCGCGGTTGGCCCATCGCCTGGGATTGCGCGACAGGCCCTACTGATCGCGTCACCTTTGACCTGGCACAAGGTCTGAGACCCCACCTTTTTTGCGACGCGACGCAAGGAAGCCTCAGGGAAGTCCCAGCGCTCTGAGCGAATTGTTGATGATCTGAAGCCCCAGTGCGACTTGGACGATGCCCAGGACGGCACCGAGGATCGGCATCAGCACACTGAGGACGGGTAGCATGAGTCGCGTCATGAGCATGAAGAAGAGGTTCACCAGCATGATGGCCAGCATGACGGCGCCGATCAGCAGGCGGCTCCGAATATCCGGACTCAGGGCGAGGAACACTACCAGCGCTGCGATTCCGTAGGGGGTGACAATCGCGGGAAAGGCGAGCGGCGTCAATGCCGTCTTCAATGTCGGCATCGCGACTGGCTGTCCGTCGTCGTCATGATGCGCGGGGGGGTGGAACTGCTGAAGGATGTTGGTCAGGGCCACCAGGAACAGAATCAGGCCTGCGGCCAGTGACAGAACAGGCAACGGAATCCCATAGCTGCTCAGGATGCCCTCGCCGAGGAAAGCCGCGACCAGCAGTGCGAGACTTGAGAACAGAGTCGCCCAGAGGGCAATCCGGCGCGTCAACACCGCGTCCGCGCCTTTTGTCACCATCGCGAAGGGTCCAATGATCTTGATCGGCCCCAACATTAGAAACAGGAATGTGAAGACTTGTCTCGCAGGGAATCGCTTGGTTTGCGCCTGAGTGGCGATGACGTCAGCGGCCAATGCGGCGCCTGCGCCGACCAGGCAGAAGAAGCCCACACTAAGCATTGCGCTTCGCAAGAGGGTACCGCTCGAAGGCGGGTTGGCGGGTTTCACGGATAAGACGCGGCGAAGCTCAAACGGGCATGAGCCGAGCACCTGGCGGAGGCGCGGGGTCGGCGGCGCCATTGCACTCGTCGATGGCGTCGGAGACCGAGATTTTGCGCCCGAAGTAGCCCAGGCTCTCTTCCATCCCTTCGGCCCGGAGAATGTCACGCACCGGCGCGTGAGCCGCGACCAATTGCAATCGGATGCCCGCCTGGACGAGTTCCTGATGCAACTTCGACAGCATCTTTGCGGCTGCCATGTCGACCTGGGGCGACGTCGACAGGTCGCAGATCACCAGCTTCGGCTTGTCCGGTGCGGTCTGCAGCATGCGACGCACGGCGTCGTGCACATGGTCGACGTTGAAATAGAGCAGGCTCGAGTCGACGCGGAAGATCAGGACCCCCGGCACCGACGTGTTGTCAGGGTTGCGTTCGATGTCGGAGAATTTGCGCGTGCCCGGTATGCGGCCCAGGACTGCGACGTGCGGACGCGCGACCCGGCCAATCAGCAAGGTCAGAGAAGCAAGAACCGCAACGATCACGCCGTTGAGAATGCCCAACAGCAGTACCGCGCCGAACGCGATCATGGATACGGCGAACTCATAGCGGCTGACGCGCCAAAGGCGCTTCATCTCGCCGATGTTCACCAGCCCCTTCACAGCGACCAGGACGATGGCGGCGAGGACGACGTTGGGCAGGTTTTTCAGCCCGCCGGTCAAAAACATCAGGCACAAGCCGATCGTGATCGATGCGAAGACGAGTGCGAGCGGAGTCTTGGCGCCGGCCTTGTCGTTGACCGACGACTGAGACAGTCCGCCGGCCACCGGGTAGGCCTGAAACAGCGCCGCCCCGAGATTGGCAGCGCCGAGGCCGAGAAATTCCTGGCGCGGGTCGATCTCGTACTTGTGCGCGTCGGCCAGCGCGCGTGCGGCGGAGACGCTCTCCACATAGGAAAGCAGCAGGCAGGCGAACGCTAGCGGCACCACGCCTTCCACGTCGCGCACCCGCAGGCCCGGCCATCTGAAGCTTGGCAGCCCCTGGGGCAGGGCGCCGACGACCTTGAAGCCGAGGTCGCCGAGCGCTGTCACTGACAGCAAGATGGTTGAGACCACTACCACGAAAAGTGCTGCCGGCCGCCCCGGCAGGTACCTTTCCGCCAGCAGGAGCAGGACAAGCGCGACGAGACCGAAAGACAGCACGGCCAGGTTTGTATCGGGGATCTGCCCGCCCAGAATCACGAGGCGATCGAAGAAGTCTTCTCCGCCGCCCTTCACGCCAAACAGCTTGGGCAACTGCGTCAGCGCTATCGTGCACGCCGCCCCGGCCTTGAAGCCGAGCAGGATGGTCTCGCTGATGAAGTTGACCAGCGAACTGAGGCGCAGTAGCCAAGCGATCACACACATGGCTGCAATCAGCAAAGCCGTCAGCGCGGCGATACTGGCCCACCGTTCCGGATCTCCGCCTGCCATGCCGGCGACGGTGACGCCGACAAGCATCGAGATGGCCGAGGTCGGGCCGATCGCCAATTGGCGAGACGATCCGAGCAGCGCGTAGAACAGTCCACCCACGAGGTAGCAGTAAATGCCGTACTGCGGTGGCAGCCCGGCAAGGGACGCGTAGGCCAGCGACACAGGGATGCCATAGGCGGCCAAGGTCAGGCCCGCAATGGCGTCGTTCGCGAGCCACTTGGCCTGATAGGACCGCAGCCATTGGGCAGCGGGCAATGCGGCGCGCCAGCCATGCGCGGATGCATCTGCCAAGAACGTGTCCGCCGGTCGCGCTTCCTGATTCACGAGAGCCCCCACGAGGATGAAATACCGGTCCCAGTATCCGGCGCGTCTGCAGTGGCCACTTGATCGAGATCAAGTTCGCCCCGGTACTGCAGCGTTCTTTCCCGCAATGTCCTTTTGCGCGCTATGTGATGCGGTATGCGGTGGTCCACTGCCGCAGTCAGGAGCAGGCGCAAGAGGTTGCCGACAGCGCCGCGGCCCGCCCCGAAGGCCAAGTCGTGTCCGCTGCCGAGCAGTTCTACAGCCTCGCCTTCTGATCCCCGTGCCGAGCGTCGGCCTTCATTCGCCACGACGTCCTTATTGCGACAGAGCCCTTCGACTTCGGGGGCGGGCAGTGCCGCGGATGCGACGATCCGCGGGCCGCTTTTCTCCCGGTCGTATCCGTGCGTGGTGTTCTCCTTTGGTTGCAGGCTGGCGGTGAGCGTCCGGCGGTCCGGCGAACCCATCTTGAGAACGGCGATGGCGTCGGTGACGATGGTGTCCACCAATTTCGGATGAGGTGGTCGATGCTTGACGATTGAATTTGAATCAGATAGATTCAAAAATAATCAACAGACGTTCGATTTTTCCCGGGACCATTGGCCAATGGCACAAATCACCGAAACTCGCGTACTTACCGCGCACGTCCCGCTGCAACTGGCAGAAAAAGTCGACCTATGGGCCGCCAAATTGGAACGTTCCAAGGGATGGATCGTCAAGCAGGCATTGACCGCGTGGATCGACCAGGAACAGGAGCGAAGCCGACTGACGCACGAAGCGTTGGCGGACGTGGATGCCGGCCAGGTGATTGATCATCAAGCCGTTCAGGCTTGGGCGGACAGCCTGGGCACCGACGCTGCGCTACCGGTGCCCGTCCCTCGCCAATGAAAGTCCAGTGGACGAGCAAAGCGCTTTTCGATCTTGTCAGGCTGCACGAGTTTCTAGCCCCGGTGAACAAGCCGGCCGCCGCACGCGCAATACAGCAGCTCACGGCGGCGCCGAGCCGACTGGCGATCAACCCACGCATCGGCGAACGCCTGGAGGAGTTCGCACCGCGCGAAGTGCGACGGATTCTGGTGGGTCGCTATGAAGTGCGCTACGAGATCCAGGAGTCAACCATCTATGTGTTGCGGTTGTGGCACACGCGCGAGGACCGATAAGGCGGGCGAACGGGTCAGATTTTTCCTGAAGGGAGTGGCGCTCCTCAGCGCCGAGCAAGTCCTGATCCCGGTCCAAAGCGTCGGCATGGTCTCGGCGCAACGCTCCTTTTTTCGCATGGGCCGTCCTGGATGGGGCGCCTTCAGCCCGCGTGGTTGGGCGGAACGAAGGGCAAGGGGCGCAAGCAACGCACGGTGCCACTGTGGAAGACGCCCGTCTTGGAAGCTCGTGCCTTGGCTGCGGCTGAACCCGCAGTTACGCGGCCTAACGCCGCCGCTGCCCAACCGTGACGGGCACGCGATGACGCGATGTAACGTGGCGCAGCGTCTGGCACTTGCCGTCGCGCCGGCTTCAGCCAATGGCTTGGCAGGAAGACGGTGGCGCTGCAAGACGCGTGAGTACGCTTCTGGCGCCATGAATGAGCAACGTGCGTAGATAGGTGTCCCCTCGCTTACTGATGCCCAACATGCGTGTCTTGCCACCCGTTCCGGTGTGCGCAGGTACCGACCCAGTCAAGCAGCGAACTCGCGCCCGGATTTGAATGCATCGGCACGGCCCATTGCCGCGCTGGCTGCCGTGGCGGTTAACAAGCCCACGCCGGGGATCGCAAGGATGCGCTGCGCATTGCGGTGCCCATTTCGGTAGGCAACAATGGCGTGACGAAGGCCGGCGCATGGGCCGTAGGACTCGGCTTGGTTGGTTTCGCGATTGGCGCGACAGCACGCGCACGGACGGGAAGAACCCGGGCTTGCATGCGATCCAGCGTTCGCCGTCCGGCGACAAGCCTCCGCCCGGCACGATGCCATGCACATGGGGGTGGTGCGTCAGGGCCGACCCCCACGTGTGCAGCACCAGGGTTGCGCCGATCCTTGCGCCCAGGTGCCTCGGATCGGCCGCGATGGTCACTCGCCACGCCCGAGTGTGACGTCAAAGAAGAACTTCAAGCCGGTGATGGTTGCATTGAGCGTGATCGGCGAGACACCCTGATTGACCATGTGCAACTCGAAGCGCCGCAGATCCTCCACGGTTGCAGTGTCGTGAGAGCGCTGCAAAAAGCCGGCGAGATGCCGTACTGCGCGAATGTAGGTGGATTGAGTCTTGGGTTCGAGCTTGCGCAAGCGCATGTCGTCAAGCATGCGTTGGCGCAACGCAGAGACCGCTGGTGTCGCTGGGGTCATGATCGTGCTCCTGTCGAAGAACGAGGCCAATTGCCTCGCTCCGCAACATAGACAGGGGCGCAATGTTTGCCATCCGCCGCGGGCTCAGCGGCGGGCTACCGCGAGCGGTGCGAGCGGTTTAGACATCATGGTCGCTCGCTAAGCAGCGGGGGCTCGTCTCCGTTATCGTGGGTTGCGCACCGAAGTGCGCCGATCCACATACTGCAGAGAGTCTTTAGTCGAGCGGCCGCGGCGCTCCGACGACGATTCAGGGCGCAGCTCTTGCCCCGCGGCCGGTTGGCTAAAGATCCCGTTGGACTGAACCGCCCGCGCGGCGGTGGCACTATGGGGATTGAATCAGGAGCGTCCTGTCAAGAGCCCGCAGATCCGTGGCGCGAGCGCCGCAGAGTTGAACTCGACTTGGGGGCGCGAGCGGCGGCGGCACATGCAATGCCGGTCCCGCGTGGGCGCGACGACCATCTTCGCCGGCCATTGACGTGAGCACGCAAAGGCACCCCTGTGGCCGCGCACCAACGCAGCCGTACGTGCTGGCCCTGACGAATCCGGATCGCATTCATGGTGGCGTGCTCGGTGGACCACGTGGCAAGGTGCCCGGCAAGAAGGATTCAATGCGCACCATCTGGCCACGCCCGCAATGCGGGCAGTCGCGCAGCGACACGCCGGTGAGACGCTGGTAACGGTCCCGGTAGTCCAGCGCTGCATCGGGCAACTCGACGACCGGCGCTGGTGCCGCCAGCAATTGTCGACAGTGGTCGAGCTTGATCTCGCGGTAGCGGTTGGCCAGCAGGCCATAGTGGCGAATGCGCTGGAAGCCGGCCGGCAGTACATGCAGCAGGAAGCGACGCACGAACTCCTGAGCCTCCAGGCACATGACCTTGCGACGCGATTCGTGACGGTAATCCTTCCATGCAAAGGCGACACGACCGTCAGCGAAGTCGATCAGGCGGTTGTTGGAGATCGCCACCCGATGGGTGTAGCGCCCGAGGTAGTCCAGCACATGTTGCGGTCCACCGAAGGGCGGCTTGGCATACACGATCCACTCGGCCTGGGCGATAGGGGCCAGGTAGCGGGTGAAGGCGTCGGCATCCTGTAGCGCCGCAAGGCTGTTGAAGAAGCGCAGTTCTCCCTCGTCGAAGGCCTGCCGCAACTGTGTCAGGAAGAGGCGCCGGAACAGCCGCGACAGCACCCGCACCGGCAGGAAGAAGCCCGGCCGGCAGGCAATCCAGCGCTGGCCATCCGGGGCCACCCCGCCACCGGGCACGACGCAGTGCAGATGTGGGTGATGCAGCAGGTTCTGGCCCCAGGTATGCAGGATCGCAATGAACCCGATCTCAGCGCCCAGGTGCCGGCGATCGGCCGCGATGGTGCGCAAGGTCTCGGCGGTGGCGTGGAACAAGATATCGTAGATCATGGCCTTGTTCTGGTACGCGATGGCGGCGATCTCTTGCGGCACGGTGAAGACCACGTGGAAGTACTCGACCGGCAGCAGTTCGGCCTGCCGATCTTCGAGCCACTGCGCGCGCACCAGCGACTGACACTTCGGACAATGTCTATCCCTGCAGCTATTGAACGCGATGCGCTGGTGGCCGCAGGCATCGCACTGCTCGACATGACCTCCTAACTCCGCCGTGCGGCAGCGCTCGATGTTGCGCATGACACGGCGCTGCCCAGCGCTGATCGAGTCAGCGTGGTCATGACGATAGGCAGGCCCGACCTGGCGGAAGATGTCCGCCACTTCGAGCCCGGTGGCTCGCATCGCTGCGGGCTTCAGAACACCGGGGACGCAGTCGGCTCAGACGGCAGCGGCGCGACCTCAGGCAACAGATCCAGCGGGCTGGTCGTAGCGCACACCGTGCTGGTTGCGATCTTCAGGTAGCGCGAGGTGGTTGCCAGGCTGCGGTGGCCGAGCAGCAGCTGAATGCGACGCACGTCGGTGCCAGTCTCCAGCAGATGCGTCGCGAACGCATGCCGCAGGGAGTGCGGAGTGACCGGCTTGGCGATGCCGGCCGCTCGATGCGCCCTCTGGCACGCCAGCGCCACAGCGTTGCGCGAGATCGGCTGACCCGGGATGTCGCCTGGAAACAGCCAGGCATCGGGTCGCACGACCTTCCAGTACGACCGCAGCGCCTCCAGCAACCGCGGCGAGAGCATCACGTAGCGATCGCGATTGCCTTTGCCTTGACTGATCCGAAGCATCATGCGCTGGCTGTCGATGTCGGTCACCTTCAGGTGCGTGACCTCGGACACGCGCAGGCCGGCGGCATAAGCGGTCGTGAGAATCGTGCGCTGCTTCAGGCTGTCGACGCACGCCAGGAAATGCGAGACTTCCTCCGGGCTGAGAACAACCGGCAGCTTGAACGGCTTCTTGGGCATGGGGATGTCGTCCGGGGCCCACTCGCGCTTGAGCGTCACCTTGTACAGGAAGCGCAGCGCCGACGTCGCGATGCTGACCGAACTTGGAGCAAGTTTGCGAGCCTTCGTCAGATGAACTTGATAGGCCCGAACCTCCTCCGGTCCGAGTTCCTCAGGCGAGCGATGGAAGTGTCCTGCATAGAGCGAGACCTGTTGCAGGTAGGACAGCTGCGTGTTCTCGGCGAGGTTGCGAATGCCCATGTCTTCAAGCATCCGCTGGCGTAGCGGTGTCATGGCGAAGCTCCTTTGCAAGTGGAATGGATGAATTGCTGCGAACAGCGACTGCATCGTTCCGCATCGGGAACTTCTCGGGAATGCGCCCCAGGCGGGGTGGGCGCCCAGCCAGGCCTGCGATCAGGTACTACCGCACCAGCGGTTTAGACATCATGGTCGCTCGCTAAGCAGCGGGGGCTCGTCTCCGTTATCGTGGGTTGCGCACCGAAGTGCGCCGATCCACATACGGCTGGCTGGGCCAGCCGCAAACATGAAAGGAGACGAGCCATGGACGAGCGTATCAAGTATTTCGTTGGTTTGGACGCGCACAAGGACAGCGTCTCTGTAGCAGCCTGTGAGGCAAGCCGGGAGCCGGCCCGATTTGTCGGCACGATCGGGCCCGATGTGCGCGTGCTGCTCAAGCTGCTGGCAAAGGCCGGCGATCCGGCACAGGTCAGCGTGGTCTATGAAGCCGGTCCAACCGGTTACGGCCTGTACCGCGAACTATGCCGTCGGGGCTACCGATGTGAGATCGTTGCGCCATCGCTGATCCCGCGTCGCCCGGGTGATCGGGTCAAGAACGACCGGCGCGATTGCGCTCGGCTGGCCGAGTTGTCGCGCGCCGGTGAACTCAAGGCGATTTGGGTGCCGGACGAGGCACACGAAGCTATGCGCAATTTGTCGCGAGCTCGCGAGGATGCGGTCGGTATGCGGCTGAAGGCGCGCCAACAGTTGAAGGCGTTTCTTTTGCGCCAAGCCCGACGCTATCCCGGCAAGACGTCCTGGACCAAGAGCCACGAACGCTGGATCGCGGACCAACGCTTCGATCACGAAGCCGACCGCATCGCGTTGGCCGAATACCAACTCGCTGTACAGGCAGCCGAGCAGCGAGTGCAGCGCCTGACGATCGCGCTGACCAAGGCAACGCAAGAATGGCGCTTCGAGCCCGTCGTTGCAGCGCTGCGCGCCCTGCGCGGGATCGACACGGTCAGCGCCATCGGACTGGTCGCCGAGATCGGTGACATTGACCGCTTCAGCAGTGCGCGCCAGTTGATGGGCTATCTCGGCCTCGTGCCTTCCGAGCATTCCAGCGGCAATAGCATTCACCGCGGCTCGATCACCAAGACGGGCAATGCACATGCCAGGCGGCTGCTGACCGAGGCAGCGTGGAGTTACCGCTTCCCCGCACGGTTGAGCCGAAATTTGCGGGACCGCAGCGAATCGGTGCCGGAGGTGGTTCGCGATCATGCGTGGAAGGCGCAGGTGCGATTGTGTTCGCGCTATGCGCATCTGTCCTCGCGCGGCGTGCAAGTCAACAAGGTCTGTGTCGCAGTTGCACGCGAGCTGGCCGGATTTGTCTGGGCCATCGCCCACCAGGCCTCCCCTGCAACTTCATCAATTCATTGAATCAGCGCAACGGCAGGCGGCATCGGGTGATGCGGCACGATCACGATGGGAAGAATCCTCACACGGACTATCTACAGAAGGCCTTGGGCAACCTGCGCGTTTAGAGCGAGGCAGCTTCCATGACGGATAGATGCACGGTGGTAACCAACCCACGGATATCAGTCTGATCCATCGTCGCAGCATCAGACTTGTGGCGCATCACCCCATACCGCTTGCCAATGAAACCCGCACGAGCCTCCTTGACGAGAGCGACCATATCAGTCCAGCGGCCACAACCCGGCAGTCGCGCACCCTGTGCTCCGCAAAATCTCGTCTGCTGACGCGGGATACAGGCCTCGAGCGGTTGAACAGGAAAAGCGAGCGGCTCGGCGGCCAGCCGAGCTCTGCTACAGGGACGCTGTTGTCGGCACGACCGAGTACTCGTGGTGCAATCCACCCAACACGGGATTTGTGCTCGATGCGTTATGTTCAATCGTGCACAGCGCCTGGAAAGCCCGCGCCCGCTGAGACGCGGCGCCCGGATAGAACTCTCGTTTGATGATGACACTTTGTCGCTCGGGCTGGCCTGTCGCGCCGACTCGAGAAGGGGACCACCATGCCATTTTGCGGACCCTCGGCCGCGCGCATGCCGCCGCTGGATTTCTTGCTCGCCGACCAACTCGAACCGCCGAAGCGCATCGCGCGTCATCTGGGCGTGAGCCTGCGCACGCTATACCGCTGGAAGGCGCGCAGCAACGCGCCACGCGCGGCGTACCTGGCGCTGTGGTTCGAGAGCCGCCGGGGAGCATCTGAACTACACACGCAGGCCTTCAACGAAGTGCGCAATGCCCAGGCGCGCATCGCCTCGCTGGAAAGGGAAGGCGAGCGGTTGCGGCGGGTCATTCGAGTGCTGGAGGATGCGAAAAGATATCCGGCGGCGAATGTGGGGTTTTTCGATTATTCCAGTCTCGGCCGCGCGCGGCGTCAATCAAGACAGGTGTCGGCGGCGGCGAACTTTTGACCCAGCTGCCGAAATTGGACTAATCCTCTCCGTCACCTCGCAATCCAACTGCTGGCGATGGTTTCTAGGCCTGCGCGTGGGTCAACGAGATCCCGGCGTATGGGTCAATTCCGGACCGGCCGCAGCACATGCGCCGTCGTACTCAATCCTGTGCGAGTTTGACGTCCTCGAGAAACGGGCAGTCCTTGCGCAGGTCGGTCCAGACGCCCTCGCAGCCGTTGCAGGCCACCGTCAAGGCGCCGCCGCTCTTGGCCTTGCCGCGAAATTTCACGAAACCTTTCACGGTCAGGTCCTTGAAATTGAATGTTGGAGCCTTCGCCCCGCCTACGGCCTTGAGATGCAGCAGGAAAGCACGCAGGCGATGGGCGCAGATCTGCTCGACATGGACTTGGCCGCCCTTGCTCTCCTTGTTATGCACCGAGTAGACCGTCTTTTTTGGTTCGCGAGTTACGTTGCAAGCTGTGGTGACGAGGTAGTCGAAAACGGCGACCGGTTGCTTCGTTTCCACCACCTTCCAGGCGGTCGTCTTGGCATCCTTGCCCGTGGGCTGCTCCTTGGTCTTCACGATCTGCACAGTGGTCCACGTGAATTTCAAAAGCATGTAGCCAATGCAGTCGCAAACGCCCACTTCGGTGTTGTCCTTGACGATCGACTTGATCTTCGTGCCGTCGATCAATCCGTCTGGCCCGCCGTTGTTGGCGATCTCGTCGGTGATGGTGCCGCTGGCAATGGACTTGTTGAGCACCGGATGCCCCCCGAGCACCATATAGTCGCCCGAACGGCTGGCCGACAGAGTGATGTCCGGCGCCGCGCTGCCTTCCTCGATCTTGTAGCTGCGCACCACATTGCCGATTTCGGTTCCGAGGAATTTCATCGGTTCCGCCTGCGTCCAAAAGCGGGCGATCTTAGGCCGAAAGGCGTGTTACTGGGAGGGCTATTTACGTTGGAAGGTATGGCGCCCATGCGTATGAGCCTGCGGCCTGAGGCGTTGATCTGCAAATATTTAGATTAGGGTCCTTCGCTGCGAGAACTGCCAGCGCAAAGCAATGCGTTGGAAACACACGCGGCTGCGATCATCCAAGTAGCTCAACAACATGATCGCGCAAGATCATCGGGGCGTGAAGTCGCGCATCAACCCCATGCTCGGGTTCAAGGTCTTTGATCGCGCGGCGGTGACGATCGCTGGCGTGGAGTTGCTGTATCGCATCCGCAAGGGCCAATTCAAATCTCGGGCGGCTGCGCCTGCGAGGCCAAGCTGCGCCCGCAGTCTGGAACGTGGTGCTTTCGGCCTGACCGCCGTAACGCACTCGCGAAGTCGTTCGGCTGCGCGAAAAATTCGCACCCGAGCCCGTATGGAGGAGCACCTTGCGAGCCGCCTTCCGCACGTCAGATCGCCAGAACTGAGGCACGCGTGTGGGGCATGACTCCAAACAGTGTCCGCTCCCAAATTCCGCCGGCGCTTCCCCCCGAAGTGGTAGCGTTTTCTTTGGCAGCGTTGCAGCGCAGGCGTAGCATTCATCCAAGTCTTGAGGCAAGGTTCACGTCGAGGAGGTGCATCATGAGCGACAGTGCGCGCCAGCAGAAACTGCGTCCCGGACAGAAGGCGGCGCTAATCGTCACGGTGTCCATTCTGGTCGGTGTTGTGTCGTTCGCTGCTTCATTCGTTACCAGCTATCGCGAGCGCAGCCTTGACACCCGGCAGGCCGTCGGCGAGTTCGCCTCGACGCTCAAGGAGGCAGTGGGCAACAATGTGCCGGCAGGCTTGGCAACACCACCGGTCGCCAGCCCGGCCGCGTCCCCGCCGGGCTCCGAAGCAGCATTCGTGCGTGGCGCGACCGCCATCGCCAAACGCAGCGCCGATGACACCCGCGTCCTGAGATCGCAATTGGATACGATCGACTTGGGGTCGTTCCTGTCGGCAACCACGCTCACGAACCCCGAAAGAATCCTCAAGGCGCGGCAAGGCATCGAGGACTACAAAAGGCTTGTCGAGCAGCAGTACGCTCGGTCGAATGCGTACTACGCCGAGATGGAAACATACCTGCGAACCACTCGGGCACCTGGGGCGCTGGCTCAGGACGCGCTCGGGGGATTCCTGAAGGCAAGCACTGTTTCGAAGGCGGCCTACCAGGAATGGCGAGACGCGGAATTCGCGGTCGCTTCTTCGGTGATGGACATCCTGGATTTCGCGGGATCACGCCAGAAGACGATGAAGCTGCAAGGCAACGCGATCTCCTTCTCGAGCGGCGTCGATGGCAAGCGATACAACCAATTGCAGAACGCGCTCAGGGATACCGCAGCCCGAGAGGATGCGGTTGTCAGAAGACTCGGCCAACTCGAAAGCGACACTAGGGCCAATGCCGAGCAGCTTTCAGCATTGGCAAGCGGGAAGAAATGACGCGCATGCTGTCGTCCTGAGGGGGCTGCCCGTCCACACGCGCGTGACGGTTTGCCCACAACGGCTGATTGCGTCGCGTGTTGTATTTCCAGCAACAATGCTGGAGATATTGGCGTGAAGCAAATGCGATTGGCCCGAGGCGACAAAGAAGCGATTGCGGGCAGGGCGAATGCTGCTGGCGGGCAAGGGTTGCGCCGTTCCATGAGCGGGGGTTCGATTGCCGATGCATTCCCGACTCAGATTGCCTCTCGGCATCTTGAGATCCGGATGCTATTCGGCGATGGACGGCGAGTTCGAGATCTGATTGAAGAGGGGCTCGTGCTCGCCGACCAGGCGGCCTAACCCCCTTTGTGGATGGCACGGCCTCGTGCGCGGTGTAACTTTCGTCATTCCTGCGAATGGTGGTCGTGCAACGACGGTCCCGAATGCGGCGCTGGTGTAGTCAGTGGGTGGCAATCGTGCCCTGAGTGTTCCGTTTGACTGTCGTGCGTAACCGCCCGACTTGAGCTTCCGAAAATTTGGACCTGGCCCTGCGAGGGCCGATCGGCTGCTCGCTGCAGACTAGAAACCCAATTCGAAGGGAGAACACATTGCACGAGCTTGTGATACGGCCTGACTGGGCTCAACAAATCGGCCAGGTGCGTGCGAGCCTGACTGAGGACACGAACATCATCCGCTGGGGCAACACCTTCTACCGCTGCTGCCGCAGCGGGGCGCCAGTCGCGCTGCGCGTTGTCACACCCGATAGAACCGTGGCGCTATCACTGGAAATGCGCCCTAACGATCTGTACATCACGCGGGTGGGATTGGCCACGGAGATGGGCCGCTACGGGAGCCTCACAAGCGAGCTTTTCGTCAGTGCTCCGAAATTCGAGCACGCGGTACGAAGTTTGGCTGCCGGCAGTGTGCATGGCGATCAGGCTTTCGGACTGCGAAGCTTGGTGGTGTTCTGCGTGGCGGAGGCGCTTCGTTTCGACAGCCTGGCTCACGATGTCGGATTTGCCTTGCTCTCGGTGAATGTGGCTGGTGGGGCCAGAGCCATGCCGCTGGGCCACTGGTGGCCCACCGTGCACGCTTGGGGCCAAGCCTGTGACGCGGTCTGGGCAGAGCTTGATGTCGATCTTCGGCGCGCTTCTCTATTGCCGGCGGCATTACGCAAGGGCCAGGATCGCACCCGGTCAGCCCGGGCAACGTATAGCCGTATGAGTGCCGATTTGCTCAACGCCGCCAGGGGAGCTGCCGTGCTGAAGCTGCCGTGACAAGCTTTCTCGAACGTCCAAGTGATGAGTGGAGTTTTTTCAACAGTTGACTGGCCAAAGCTGGGGCAGACATGCTGGGGCAACTGGCGGGACTCCATCTTCAGAACAGCACCACAAGCTCTCGCCTGTGTTCGCGACACACTTTCGTCGACGCGCAGGATCGGCCGTGCCCTGCGAGCGAAACGATTCCAGCGCTTCTCGAACACGAGCACGAAACGTTGGGCCCAGCGCACGATGGTCGAGTGGGCCAATACCAAGCCGCGCTCGGCCATCATCTCCACCAGGTCGCGACGGCTGAGCTTGTAGTGCAGGACCCGCGCACGCATATGGTGCTCTATGCCCGCCGCGTGATGGCCGTGGTTTGAAAATCCGCTTTCAAGCTCTCGAACAGTGACCACGACGGAATGGGCATCTTCTGGACCTGGAGTGCCTGGCCCGTGCACTTGGTCCAAGGGCCGACATTGAGACTTCCTGGTTTGACACTGTAGACTGCCGTATGGGTGGCCAGGGAATCCGTCGGTATGAACAGCCAATGGTCTCCAGCCTGCACCCGTTTGACAGTCCGGTTGAATACGCTGACGAGAAGGGTTCCATCCCTGCATGCCGACAGCGAGATCAGCCCTTTCAGCGGGGGGTAGGTGGTTGTTTCCCAATTGTTGTACAGCCACTTGTTTCCATCGTGCCGGCTCTGGTCGCCGACCAGGTCATTGGCCGAATATTCCATCCACCGGGGCGACTTGATATTGCCGCGGATGCAAGCGATCACCGAGGCGTGCGTGGCACAGGCGAAGCCTTGCGGCCGGAACACCCACACATAGTACGGATCGGCATCGATTCCGCTGTAGCTGCCCCAGGGAGACGGCACGTAGCAACGTTCGTTCGACTGGTCGACGTAGATGTCGCCGGAAGCTGCAAGCGCCCCATACAGGATGGAGTTGTAGTGGTCGACACCGCCCAGGAGCAAAGGCGGCATGGCGCCCTTGTCGGGATCGTCGGTCAAGGGTGTAGGCGGGTGCGTGATCGCACGCACGTTGACGACCCCGGATTTGGTGGGCGGTTGCCAGTTGCCGATGGTGAGCTTGTTATCGGCATCCAGTTCGAACAGCTTGACGGAGCCGCTGCCGTTTCCTTCGTTGCGTGCTGCGTAGATGAAGGTTCCCTTGGGATCCTTGGGGGATGGAAGCGCCCAGACATCATGAAATTTGTCGGGGCATATCGACGCCTGACCGGAGATTTCGACCTTGGCCGGATTGATCCGCCCGTGTTCGATGTCCCCGTTGTCGGAGGCAGTCCAGTGCTCGCAGAAGAAGATGTGATAGGACGGCTTCAGCGAGCCCGCATCCCCCTTGGGAACGGTGATGGAGAACCTGTGGCCGCGAGCGCCATAGCCGATGGGCAGGTTCTTCCAGTCGCCGGACTGCACGTTCTTTCGCCCGGTGGCAGCGTAGATATACCTGTCGGTGCCGAGGTGGACGTACAGCCCGCGACTCTGGGCGACCGGCTCGATCTCCTTCATGAATTGCCGCATCAACTTGTTCCCGTCGCTCCAGACCTCGGGAATTGCGCGCACCATCGCCCTCAGCTTGATCAAAAGATTGTTGATTTCGTCGAAATCGTGGCTGCTTTTAGGGTAAAGCGGATTGCTGCTGGACGCCTCTTCCAGCCGCTTCAGCAACAACAATTCATTGGCCATGGACGCCAGCGCCATGTTGGCCAAGAGCGAATCGGAATAGGTCCGGCAGAAAACTCCGAGAATTTCCGGCCATATTTCAGCGTCGTGGTTTTTCTCGTCCTTCAGCCATTCCGCAGTGTGCCATTTCTTGTACAAGGCCGAGACCTTGTTGAAGGCCAGATTGATCGAAGTAATGTCGACCTTGAGATCCGTGCGGAAATCCCAAAGATCCTTCTGTGTCGTGAGAGGACTCTCCAGATGCCGCGGCAGAATCGACCTGATCCTGTAGATCGTGGTCGTAAATTCATACACGGCATCCGAATCCGCGAGGGCATCGCGCAATTCGTCGTCGGCTTTCAGTGCTTTGATTGCGTCAAGGATCTGGTCTTTGAGGGATGGCTGTTTCGGTCCGAAATAGGTCAGGAGCTGGCCGACGATGGTGAAGATCGCCCCGAAAGCCGCGCCATACGGTCCTGCCCCGGCCGACAGGCTGCCCAGGATCTGCACGCCCGAGGCGCAGATATCCATGATTGCGGCACTGCCGTTGATGTAGTCGCCGGACTTGAATGCGGACGCCGCAGAAAGCACGCCCTTGACCATGTTGGGCAAATTCTTGTTGATGGCATCCGTCACGTCCTTGGCATATTTCAGGTCGGCAGCGGATGAATTCTTGTCGTTCAAGATGCTTTGCGCATCTTCATAATTCATCTGGATCTCACGCGTTGCAATTGCAAATGCGATTGCCTGCTCCTGATCCATGGCAGCCTGCGCATGCACTGCCATCAGCTCGATTTGTTCTTTAATTTGTGCAAGAGTGGGGTCGGTAGCCATGTGAAATCCTTTCGTCGCTTATGCAAGCGTAACTCGGTCGTGGGAAAATACCGCTATCGGATCAACGCTAACACAGGGGTGTGACGATGTATGAATCTTTTGGCAAGAAAGTATTGGTGAGGGCATGCGGAGGCAGGCAATTACCTATTGCAATTTGAAGCGAAGTCCTGCATACGCTCCACGGAAAAATTAGGTTTATTTTTGCCCCTTGCCCCTCAAGACGCGATCCACGACACTTGGCCGGCCATCACGGCACCTGGAAACCTACGATGGCCAAGCTGATCTCGGATCGCACGAAGATTGACAAAATGCGTTTCCAGCGCCAGGCAGCCGAGCAGAAGCTCGCGAAGCGGCTGTACGAGGCCTTTGCCGCTCCAGCGGCAATGGGCAAACTGCGCACCGTGGGCACGCGCGTGGTCAGCGAGATGATCGAGTTCGAGGATGTGTCGCTGGAGAAGGTACTTGACGAATGCCAAGTGCTGGACATCTTCAAGAGCAAGCGCTTCGCATCGCTGGACGACTTGCTTAAGGGCGCCGATACGCTGACGCCAAGCGACATTGCCGACATCATCTACATCTGCGGTGAATGGGTGCTGGCCGGCGGGGGTACGCGCAGTGGCGAGTGGCCGGCCAATGAAATCCAAGGCGCCTACAAGGTCGGCATCACGCCCGATGAGCCCGTCGGGGGCAGCGACGGCTGGGCTTACCAGCACGCGACCGATGCGCAGAAGGCCGTGTGGAAGCAGGAGCCGGGTGGTCGCTACCGCGGCGCCTGGAGCCAGCCAATGGAGCCACACATCGCGGAGTCGCTCGGCCCAGGCAGCACGCCCGGCATCAATGTCAAACGTTCACTCGAAGGCAGCACGGTGCTGACAGTCGACCGGCTCTTCGGTCTGCTGCGCGGCGCGGATATCTCTGGCAGCGCCACCGAAGGCGCGTCGATCCTGGAGAGATGGGGGTCGGACCTGCTGCATTCGGCGTATTACCTGTTGCCGCTGGCGACGCTGGTCTACAACGCCCACCACACCGTGCTCGAGGTCGCGCTCACGCTTTCGTTGAACGGCATCAACGACTATCACGTCGGCTTCTACACGACTCTGTTGCCCAATGGTGCGCCGGCGGAACTTGGCGATGTCGTCCCGGCGCTCAGGGAGGCAGAGGAACGGGTCGAGCACTTCGTTATCTTCTACGAGAACATGCAGCCTGCCGGCTGCCTGCTGTTCGACCAAGCGTGGGAGACGAACCTGCTGAAGGGCTCGGATTTCAGCAACGCCGTGAAGATGCTGGCGCAGGCGCAGCGGCTACAGGGCTTTCCGTCTCGTGACGACGTCCTCGGATTGCTGCGTGCCATGGCCCCGGCGCTAGCGGCCGACCTGCCCGACGGAATGAACGATTCCAGCGCAAGGCCCAGCCAGTGAGGCGCGGGAACCTTGAGCCTCGTTGCGCGGCGTTCTTGTGCAGCGCAAACTGCGTGTCTCAATCGATGGAGTGACCGCCATGGCCTGGAATATCGGGAAATCCATCTTGGGCACCGGGGAAATGAGGGTTGACGTCGAGCGCGAGGCGGATGTGATCTTCGCTGCAGCGTTCATCGGCGCGACGCTGTTCCAGAACAGGAAGAACAGCGGTCTTGCCTGGCGCGTGGACATGGACCCCAGCACCGAGCTCGGCACGAATCGCGATGCGCGCACGGCGGACGATCGCGCATTCATGAAGGGCCTGAACGATGCCTGCGCGAAGGTAAACCACCTGGTGCGGACCGAGCTTGCAAAAGACGAAGGCGGCCTGGTCTGGGGCCTCGCGCCCACCTTCAATCGGGGCGGCATGATCCAGGCCGGCGAGGGCGCCCGCAGCGAATACCGGAGATTCAAGCCTGCGTACGCCAGATCCGCCTTCAGGTACCTCAGCGCGGCCCGGCGAGCCGCCAAGGAAGGGCAACGCGCCGAGGAGATGTACATCGGACGCGGCGCCTACTGCGGACTGGTGGTGGACAACGACGGGAACGCCGTCACTGCCATGAGCACCATCTGCACGACGCTCGACGAGCACACGCCCGGCATCGGAGAACGATGGAGACCGCCGGCCGACGCCGATGTTCGCGCGGCGCAATATCCGGCCGAGGCACGGACGGCGACATGGGGCCTGATCGGCGGCGCGGCGCTGCAGGCGACGCTGGCGCAGCAGGGCATGCGCTTCTACCCGCAATCGGATGGCCAGCTGGTGCCGCTCGACGTCGACACGGACATCGTCGGCTACACCCACGGCATGATCCGCTGCGTCTACGAAACCGTGCGAATGGGCCAAGGGACTGCATTCGAGATGTCGATCGGCGTGGAGACTTTCAAGTTGGCGTCGTGCATGGCTTGCAGTTGCTTCATGGTGGCCAATGACGTGGAGGCATCGTCGACCCATCTTGGCCGGGGTGAATCATGGTCGCCCTACTTCAGCAGCGAGTCGCACAACCCGTCCTACCACGCGGACAAGATGCGCATCGACGACGCGATAGCACACTGCAATTCAAGGTACTCGACTTTCATGCATCGCTGCCTGCAGGACGGTGTGGCCGCCATGACGAAGCGGCCCTCGTGGATCAACGAGCGGCACATTGAAGCGCTCTCCGCCCTGGACCGTCGGCTGGCGGCAGGTGCGACGGCGAACAACACCGTGGCACGCGACCTTTTCCTGGACGCGATGACGTACCACAAGGGCGACCTGGACCGATTGAATAGCACGCTCGACTTCGGAAGCGATGCGCGTCCCTTTTGCAACGAGGGCCACGACTGGTCATGCGTCACGCACTCCGGACCTGTCGGCGGCAGAAGTTGGGAGACCTGGGTGAACCCGCACACCGACGAAGAAGTCCTGGCGCTGCACACCGCGCCGGAGCCGCTGGTCTAAGGCCAACGCGATCTCCGTCGGTAGCGTGAACAGGCTCTAACCCGGAAATTTCACCAGTAGAGGGTCGGCAGCCTCGTGCCGAAGCGCGTTGACATTGGTTGATCCGAAATCAACTGAATGTCGCCGTCGGCCATCAAACTCTGCTCCAGTAATGGTGTGTGCTGCCCAAGGGGAGTGGAGTGCAATGGAAAGTCTCCCTGTGGTCAGGCGTATGCGTTCGCGTGTTTGCCGATGTAGGAGTTCAAGGCGTCAAGAAGGCCGTCGCTGACATTGCGCACGATGAAGTTGAAGGTCTCCTGCTCGTCGATGTCGTGCTTGTCCGCCACAGCGAGTTCAACCCCCCTGAACTGTCGGTTGTAGCTGTCGCGCAGGAACTCGTTGCTCACATCGCCCTCGCCGAATGCGTCAACTTCGCGCTCGGCAATCAATCTGACGATCTCTCGCTGAGACTGGCCGGGATCATTGATCAACGACGACAGATCGGCGAGGTACAGCAATGCCTTGCGGTTCGGGTAGCGAATCTGCGCGTCGTAATCTGCGGTCGAGCCTTGCGTCGCGACGATCCGCATGCCCTCGCCGCGAAGGGCACCCTCGGCTTCGAAACGCGGCTGGTCCTCTAAGCGAACGAGCAAGGTCCGTTTAACCCGGAAATATGGACGGGTCCAAGAGGCGCCCTCGCCGATTGGCCGGTTAACGCGCTGCATGATGCCAGCGCCAGCAATGTCGCACTCGTCATTGCCTGGCCGCAGCCACAGCGCGTCGAAGGGTCGCTCGAGGGTCATTATTTTTAAGCCGATGCTGTCGGCAAACCGAGTCAGGAAGCCGACGTCGAATCCGGTGAGAACTCCGAACTTGTCTCGGTAGCAAACGGGCGCAAAGCCCCCATAGGTGCAGATGGTAAGGACATTGGGAATCAGCGTCCTAACAGCGACAGTTGACATGGCGGCTTTCGTGATGGTCAGGCGCAATTTGCCGGGTGTCGACCGGCGGCGATCCAGATGCGAAGCGCGGCTGCGCGGTATGTTGCGTAGGCGCAGGACAGGCCACCCCGTTCCGTGGCGTAGCCACCATCATCGTTGCGCAAGGAAGTGACGTACGCATCGAGAGCATCAAGGTCGATCCGCGAACACTGACCGAGCATGTCAAATGCCCGCACGATGGTGTACGTGGCGTCGAGGTCGACAACGCTGCCGCTGCCGCAGAAGCCGCCAGGGGAGCGTTGGGCTGCGAGCAGGGCCTGCGAGAAACTCGTGTCCTCTAAAGGAGGCAGGCCGGCCCGCATGGTGCTGATGAACGCCCTGGCAAGGGCAATGGTGGGGAGGATGACGACTGACCAGCAAGAACCTGCGTGAAATACCAGGTCGCTCCGGGTGCCATTGGCAGACCCGATGCGTGGACTGCAGCAAGGACGAAGTAGTACTCGACTGGCCCATTCGCTTGGGCATACATGAAGTCGATCGTTTGTTGAACGCTCGGCAACAAAGCTGGCGCCTGAACGCCCTGAAGGCTCGCAAGCTCGGCGATTGCCATCACAGCCATGGCCGAGGCCTTCACCGACGGCGCGTCGTTGTCGGTGTTCGCGAACGCAGCCGCCTCGGACCGCGCATGCTCGCACACGAAGGCGAGCGTCCTGGAAGGGTGATCCGGCGCGCCACCAAGCAGACGCAGGGCGCGTAGGGCCATGTTGGTGCTCGCCACACTCGGCAGTGGCGCTTCAGGATCTTCGCGAAAGCCGCCATCGCTCGATTGGAGGCGCCGAAGAAACGCGATCGAATCGGGTTCCAGCCCGTCTTGATGATTAGATTCGCTCTGCACGCAACCCCCTGGGTGGATCCGATCTGAGTCGGAGGGACAGCATGGGACGTCCATAAACGAACGGTCGCCCTTGCCTGCAAGAGTCGCCCGCACTTCTCGACGACCTGCGGAGGGTAACGTGAATCGGCCAGGATGTCCCAATTTCGTCTACCGCAGACGCACTGTCGCCATGCCGACAGGACCACGCCAATGTCACAGAACCTCAGGATGGATCCGCCCGTGTCAGGGTCGCAACCTGCCGCCGAAAGTCACGTCCAGCGGGACACCGCTGTTGAAGTCAGCTTCTATGAGGACTCTTTTGTCAAGCCTTTTTGATCAATGAATCGATGACCGAAGTCGCATGGCGGCGCCTTTGTGTTGCTGAGCCGTGTGGGACAGCGGGGGCGACGCATCCTGATCCGTGGTCGGGGTATGACGAGCGTTCGAGCCAATGGCTCGGACAAGCTTCTATCCGTGCAGGCGAACACCCTGCACCTCATGCTGCATGCGCGTGAAGCGCATTGGAAAACCCCGGTTACCGGCGCGCCCCACCTAAAAAAGCGGTCACTTTGGTGCCGTGACCCACTGACTTCTCGGGCGCGTCGACCTTTGATCATGATGCGACGATTCGACGATTGGCTGCTTCGAAACAAGGCCCGCGTGGGATTTCAAGCGGCTGGCTTGAGCGACGCTCCAGCCGGAATCTCGCCGTACTGCAGATAGCGCCACAAGGCGATCGCCAGCTTTCTTGCCAGGGCAACGATGCCCACTCTGCGCATGCGCTTGCCACCCGCAGCGAAGCGCCGGTTGAACCATTCGGTCAAGGCGCTGCCGGGCTGCCAGCGAAGCCAACTCCAAGCTTGTTCGACAAGCAGCGCACGCGCTCGTTTGTTGCCGGCCTTGCTGATGCCCTGCTCAATCTGGCTGCTGCCGCTGGCATACGGCGTGGGTGCCAACCCGAGGCAGCCGGCCAGCTCGCGCCGGTTGGCGAAGCGCCGCCATCCAAACACCTCCTTGACCAACACCCACGCGCCTTTGGGCCCGATGGCTCTTAGCAGGACCAGTTGCGCCACCAGCGGCTGCTTGCCATTGGCCATTTCCTGGCGCCGCTCGACTTCCATGGCCTTGACCTGCTGCTTGACCAGCGTCAGCCGTGCACTCTCGCGCTCGATCTCCGCACGCAGGATCGGTGGCACCTGCTCGCAATGACGTTCCCACCAGCGCGCCCAGTCGCGTCCGCCGATGATGACGTTCGGACGCAGGTTGTGCAGCACCAGCAGCGAACTGATTCGGTTCGTGTGCGAGGTTCGCTCCTGTGTCAGCCGGCCGAGTTCGCGATGCGTGCGGCGCGCGTCTTCGTCCTCAGGCGTGGGCTCATACAGCACCGACCACACACGCTCGCCACGATGATGGCGCAGCAACATCGTCAGTAGCTTGTCGCCGTCGAGTCGATCGGTTTTGGCGCGCCTGGCATGTCGGCTCACCTCGATGCTGGAATCGCAGTTGCAATCGTTCGCGCGCAGCCGCTCTTTGCCGGCAGGGCTCAGTGAGAGAGCGCGCATCATCCTGAGCAGTGCCGATGGCGAGCTCAACAAGTCGATTGCCCAACGACTGAAGCTCACCAACGCGACGGTGGGCAAGTGGCGCATGCGCTTCATCGAACGGCGTATTGCCGGGCTCTACGACGACGTTCGCCCTGGCAAGCCACGCACGATCGACGATGAGCGTATCGCGCAGTTGATCAAGACGACGCTGCACACCAAGCCCGCCGATGGGTCGACGCACTGGAGCGTGCGATCGGTTGCCTCCGAGACCGGCATTTCCAAGACCAGTGTGCAGCGCTACTTCCAACTCTTCGGGCTGCAACCTCATCGCAGCGAAGGCTTCAAACTCTCGACCGACCCTTTCTTCATCGAGAAGCTGCGCGACGTGGTCGGCCTGTACCTGAGCCCGCCGGAGAACGCGCTGGTGCTCTGCGTGGACGAGAAGAGCCAGTGCCAGGCGCTTGAACGCACGCAGCCGATGTTGCCCATGGGATTGGGCTACGTGGAAGGCGTGACGCACGACTACAAGCGCCACGGAACGACCACGCTGTTCGCTGCGTTGAACGTCCTCAACGGCGCCGTGCTCGCCACCTGCAAGCCGCGTCATCGACATCAAGAGTTCCTGGGATTCTTGCGCGAGATCGACAAAGCCGTGCCGCCCGAGTTGGACATCCACTGCATCGTCGACAACTACGCCACCCACAGTCATCCGACGACCAAGGCTTGGCTCGCGAGCCGGTCTCGCTGGCACTTGCACTTCATCCCGACCTACAGTTCATGGCTCAACCAGGTCGAGCGATTCTTCGCGCTGATTACGGACAAGGCCATTCGCCGCGGCTCGTTCACCAGCGTCAAACAACTCGTGCAGCGCATCGATCATTTCGTGACGCATCACAACGCGAATTGCCAGCCTTTTCGTTGGACTGCCACTGCTGATTCGATCCTCGAAAAGCTGCATCGACTTTGTTCACGTATCAGCGGGACAGCACACTGATATGGTCGCTCCCGTCAAGGGGGGCACGGGATTGAATTGTTGGGCCAATAGCACGGGGTGATGCGGCACAAGTCTGCTGCTGCGACGATGGATCAGACTG
>NZ_JBBKZV010000042.1:0-39262 GCF_037889915.1 Variovorax humicola
GGTGACGCGGTCGCCGACGGCCACGTTGGTCACGCCTTCGCCGATGGCCACGACCACGCCGGCCGCCTCGACGCCCATGCCGCTTGGCATGGGCACGGCGTAGGTGCCGTTGCGGAAGTAGGTGTCGGCGTAGTTGAGGCCCACCGCCACATGGCGCAGCCTGACCTGGCCCGGGCCCGGATCGCGGATTTCGACGTCCTCGTAGCGAAGGACTTCGGGTCCGCCGGCCTGGTATTGGCGTACTGCTTTTGCCATGGTTGATGTCTCCTGAATCGGTATGGAAGTGATGATGTGACTGTAGGGATCGCGTCGCCTTGGCGCTTCGCAAGTTGCGACATGCGTTTCGCTATTCATGCCTGAAATTCATCGTCGTACCGGGGATGCACCCAACCCTCACTTCAACCTCGCCATGACAAGCCGTGTCCGGTGGTTACGCGATTCGCGATTCAGCAGTGCCGAATTGAAGAAAGCGGAATTGAGTAGAACGTCCTTCAAATGCCGGGGCGGCGAGCAATGACTACTTCCCTTATCCGGTAAGTTCTTCGGGAGGCTTCATGCGGTTCTGTCGCAATAGCGGTGCCAGGCCAAGCAAGTTCGCGTCCTGCGTGTCGCTCTCAGAAAGCCAGCGAATAGAACTTCGTTGCCGCGGACGACGCGTAACCTTCAAGGCAGTTCATCCGCCCTTTCCTGATCATGTGCATCGTTTCAATGCCGGCAATCAGCGCTCGCGCGCAACGGAAACACTTGAAGCCGAGCATCGGCCTCACGATACGTTTGACGGCCCGATGGTCCTGTTCGACGATGTTGTTGAGGTACTTCGACTGGCGCATCTCGATGGGCGCAGCGCAGTCGGCTTGAATGCTCTGGATAGCGGCCGTGTTGGCACCGCTCTTGTCAATGTTGATCTTGTCGGGCACACCATGCAGGCCGATGGCCTGTTCCAAAAAGCATCATGCGGCTGCGAGATCGCGCTTGGCACGCAGCAGAAAGTCAATCGTGTCGCCATCGCGGTCGACCGCTCGGTACAGATACTTCCACTGGCCTGCGACCTCGATGTACGTTTCGTCCATCCGCCAACTCGCGCCCACAGGTCGCTTGCGTTGGCGAAACCGAAACGCCGCGGCCATCACCGGCAGGATCTTGATCGACCATCGATGAACCGTGGCGTGGTCGACGAGCACGCCGCGCTCGCCCACCATCTCTTCGACATGCCGAAAGCTCAAAGGGTAAGCCGCGTACCAGCGCACGCAGGTGAGCATCACCTCCAGCGGGTATGCATCCGCTTGATCACTTTGCTCAGCGCTTCAATCACCGTCTTGTCCCTCCCATCGTCCGAACTTCCCAGCGGCCGCTTTTTCGCTATTGCGACAGAACCGTTTCCTACCCCTATCCTCGGGCCCGTTGCCGACCTTCGACTGCTCGCTGTGAACGCCCGCAACGCGATCCCAAGCGGCTTTTTCGTGCAGGTCACTTCACCTTCTCGATGTCCCCGGGCTCCCAGCTCTTGTCGATGGCGGATTCCGTCGGGCCGTAAAGCCGGAGGATGGTGAAGTACCCCTTGCCGGACACGGTGGCGAGCCAGTTGCCGGCCTTGCCCTCAGGTGCTTTGGGACCGAGGTAAAGATCCGTGCTGCCGTCGGCGTTCTGCGCCGGCTTGTCGCGCGAACCCAGCGACGGGAAACGCTGGCCGTTGTCGAGGCCTGAAGCATTCGCCGCATCGTAGAGCGTCAGGGACCAGAAGATGGCAGCCGGGATGTTGGGCGGCAGATGCAGGCGATAGTTGTTGCCTCCCACCAGCGGCTCTCCCTCGCCATCGGTAAAGCCCACCATGTATGCAGCGCCCTTGCCCGGTATTTTCGAAAGCATCCCCGGGCTGATCGAGTAGTAATCGGTGAAGAACCAGATCCGGGCGTCGAGGGCGCGATAGCCCCCTGCAACATTCATCCAGGAGAGGTCCATCGTGGTGCGCGGGCTGGGCGGCGTCACGTTGTCTAGCGGGTTGATCCAGTGGCGGTCCGGATACATGTACAGCGAGCCGCCGTTGAGGGTGTCTTGGAAGCCGATGACGCGGCTCATCTTGTAGGCGGTCTTCGCGGCCAGATCGAGGATCTCTCGTGTGTGCGCATCCGGTGTGAACGGCTGGCCCTTGACGATGCCGATTGCCGCCAGCATGCCAAGCCAGTCGGGACCGGCGAGCTTGTCACTCTCCCGGTCCACGAGCAGCTTGAGTTGGTCGAATGCGCTGCCGTCGCTGATAGGCAGCATGTCGGCCGGGATGCCGGAGGCATCGGGGAATTTCATTGGCTTGGCGGCGGCCTCGCCGTTCAATGGATAGACCTTTGTTCGTTCAAGGTGCGCGACAGCCGGCGCCAGATTCGTCGGGTCCTCGAAGAACCCGCGCAGGAAGATGAAGACGTTGTAGGTTCCTGAACGATAGACGTAATAACCTTCTGGCACCGGTCCCTTGTAGCCGGGTGGCAATAGGAGGAACTTGCCGCCCTTGCCGCCATCTGGTCCAGCCAGGCCGACGTCACCGAAGAACTTGCCGCCCTCCACCGGAATGGGTCGCTGCCAGTAATCGAGGAGGATGCCTTGTAGTCCGGGCGGCGCTTCCATCACCAGCGGGCCATCCTTGCCCAAGTCGACGTAGCTCATGGCGTAGAGAACGTCGGAGTTGGGGGTCGTCACCAGAGTCTTGGCGTCGAGTCGCTGCTTCCAGATGGGCAGGATGTTGTAGCCGGCGCCAAAGGTCTTTTCCGACCCGACCTGCATGCCGAGCGTGTTGATCAACGGCATCGCCCAGAGGTAGGCCTGCGTCGCCCTTTGGAAGAGGAGTTCGTCACGAAGAGTCTGCGCGGTCTCCTTCGTGGGCCGGCCTTCCGCGAATGGTAGGTCGGCGAGTTTGTCGAAGCTGGCTTCCTGAGCGCTGAGATTCTGCGGATTCATGGTTTTCATGCTTGTGCCGTTTCTGCGCTTGTTGGTTTCGATCTTGGGGTCGCGCACCTGACAGTGACTCGATGCTATTGGCTGGCGCGCTGATAGTCCATCTCGTCGAACAGACGCCTCGACACGTCGTCGTCCCGGCTGAAAGGTAATGCGGAAGCGGCGCGCCGGTTCATGCTGGAGGCAAACCCAGACCTCTCGCACCGTCGCCCTATGGTGAACTCCATGTCGTGAGCAGCCAATCCCGGTGCACACCTATAGCCACGTACGTGAAGACGCCCAGGACGGCATCCCCGGTCTCGCGCTTCGCGATCGATCGGACGGATTCTCTCGATCTTCGTCCGCAAAGAATCGCTTGACATGCTGCACAGCATGCACGGACGATCCGCTCCAAGTTGAGCTGCGCAGTCAAGATCAACGGCTTCATCACCAAGCTGCTCAAGGTCGACGGCCAGCCCTCGAGCATCGGCGGCGGCTTTCGCGATTGGGCGGACAGCCCCGGCAACGGCCCGCACGACCTCGGATTCAGCTCATCTTCACCTTGCTGTTTCCGAAAGTTGGTGGGCGCGGAAGAACTGAGAAATTTCCATCCCGCTTGACGACCGAAAGGCACAACCATGAACAACAGACTCAACCTGCTCGCCGCCATGCTCACCGGCGCGTTGGCATGTACGAACGCGCAAGCGCAGCAGGTTCCACTGCCCACGAGTGCCGCTGAAGTACCTGGCCCCGCCGCCGGCACCGCGATGACCGCGGCATATGTTCAGGCTGTCGGCCGTATCGCCTACATCTGGGGCTATCCGATGGTCAATGCGCACAACCGCCGCGTCGCCTTCTCTCAGGCTCCCGAGCCGGTTCTGGTAGGCGGCATTCTGCCCTTCGCCCCGGTGGGCTACAACGCGATGCTCACCAATTACATCAAGCCCGAGCAGACATTCATCGCCTGTCCTAATCAGGACGTGGTGTATGGCGCGGGTTTTTCCGCGCTGGACAAGGAGCCGATGGTGTTTCAGGTGCCGGATTTTGGCGACCGCTTCTGGGTCTATGCACTGTATGACCAGCGCACTGACGAGATTGCCCAGATTGGCAAGCAGTACGGCACCAAGCCGGGCTTTTACATGATCGTCGGGCCGAACTGGAAAGGCGAAGTCCCGGCGGGTATCAATGCTGTCGTGCGCTCCTCCACGGATTTGGTGTTTTCCGTCCCGCGCATTTTCAAGGATGACACAGCCGAGGACACCAAAGCCGTCCAGCCGCTGATCAACCACGTGGTGTTTTATCCCCTCAGCAAGTTTGACGGGAAGATGAAGACGGTGGACTGGAGCAAGCTGCCGCACATCCCGGCACCAGCGCAGAAGGGGGCCAAAGGCGAGACCAGCTGGGTGAAGCCGGAAACCTACTTCGAAGAGCTTCCCGCCGTGATGAAGGAGGTGCCGCCGCTGCCCGGCGAAGAAGCCCTGTACGCCTGGATCAGTTCCGTGTTCGACGCCGCTGCCAAAGACCCGGCCATCAAGAAAGCATTGATTGCATCGTTCGTAGTCGCGGACAAGGAAATCATTGCTCCGCTCACTCAGTGGAAATTGAACGGCCGCTCCGCTGGCAACGGCTGGAATTCGCCAGTGAACAACGCGAAATGGGGCACCGACTATCTAAACCGCGCCGGTACTTCCAAGTCGAACATGTTTGACAACACGCCAGATGAGACGAAATACATCTATCGGGACTTTGACAATAAAGGACAACGACTTGAGGGCAAGAACAGCTATACAGTGACTTTCCCGAAGGGGCAACTGCCGCCGGTCAAGGGCTTCTGGTCGATGACGCTCTATAACCAGCATCACCTGTTTCAACCCAATGCCCTGAATCGCTTTTCGCTGGGCACGAAGAACAAGGATCTCAAATACAACGGGGACGGTTCGCTCACTTTATATTTCGGCACGAAGTCGCCTGGCAAAGACAAGGAAACGAACTGGGTGCCTGCGCCCGAAGGAAGCTTCTCGCTCTATATCCGCGCCTACTGGGCCGAGCCGGCCATCATCGATGGCACATGGATGCCGCCGCAGGTCGAGAAAGTGAACTAACAACTTCGACCTCCTGAGTCTTAAACGGGCGCTTGGTGGGTTCACGCCAGCGTCCGCTTTCCCGCGAATCCTGGGGCGCCGGCGACCGTCGGGCCTCGGCCGAAAAGTGCCATCCGCCCAGCGCTCATGGTGCCATGACTTGCCGTACAACCGCCCGTGCAGGGTAGCGCTCAAACCAGCGGTCACTTGGCGACATACTGGTCGTCGAGCGCGACGCTTCCCCGGCGTCCGAATTCCAAGTCCGCGCCAAGCGTGCAGTCGACGATCCTAGGACGGTCGCCGGGCCATGAACGGACGTCCATCGCGCATTAGGCCGTTGATGAGGGGTGCAATCCGTGGGCACGTCGGTGCGTGACGCCGCTTGACCATCCGCGCGAGCTTGTTCTTTGCGTCCGCGTGGCGCCAACCTGGGCGCAGGCCGCGAGCAGTTCATTGAAGCATCGTTGTCGGCGTCTCCGGGCACGCTGCGGGGAAACGCCCCGGCGCGAGGCGCCTCAGCGCATGTGCAAGCCGCCATTGACCGAGAAAGCGGCCCCGGTGGAGTAGCCGCTTTCGTCGGTCGCGAGCCACGCGACGATGGACGCGATCTCGCTCGGCTCGCCCAGCCGCTTGACTGGGATGGTGGCGACGATTTTGTCAAGCACCTCCTGCCGGATGGCCTTGACCATGTCGGTGCCGATATAGCCGGGGCTCACGGTGTTCACGGTCACGCCCTTGGCAGCCAGTTCCTGCGCCAGCGCCATCGTGAAGCCGTGCATGCCGGCCTTGGCGGCCGAGTAGTTGGTCTGGCCTGCCTGGCCCTTGGCGCCGTTGACTGAGCTGATGTTGATGATGCGGCCCCAGCCCTTTTCCACCATGTCGCCCACCACCTGCTTCGTGACGTTGAACATGCTGTCGAGGTTGGTCTCGATCACCGAGTGCCACTCTTCGGGCGTCATCTTGACGAACATGCGGTCCCGCGTGATGCCGGCATTGTTGACCAACACGTCGATGCTGCCGTGCTCCGCCTTGGCCTTGGTGAAGGCGTCGACGGTGGACTGCCAGTCGCCGACGTTGCCGACCGACGCGTGGAGTCCGAAGCCTTCGGCTTTCTGCTCCGCCAGCCATTTGGCGTAGTCTCGCGTGGGGCCGCAGCCGGCGATGACGGTGAAACCGTCCTTGTGCAGGCGTTGGCAAATGGCTGTTCCGATGCCCCCCATGCCCCCGGTGACGTATGCGACTTTCTTGCTCATGATCGTTCCTTGATGGTGTACGAATCTGAACCGGCGCTGTTCACTGTAGCGAGGTTTCGCATCCCCTTCACAGGAAAACACTGAGCCCGGGTTGCAATGGGCGAGCTCTAATGCTCGGACGTTCCTGGCCGTTTCACTGCCAGGTTCGCAATCCGGTGATCGGTCAGTTTCGCGCCACAGCGCATTCTTGTTTGTTGTGACTCTGGGACTCCGCCGTTTCGTTTTTTTTGGTTCGAAAAGGAGTTCCTCCATGGGCAAGAAACTTTACGTCGGCAACCTCGCCTATTCCGTGCGCGACAACGATCTGGAGCGGGCTTTCAGCCAATACGGCTCGGTCGCCAGCGCCAAGGTCATGATGGAGCGCGATACCGACCGCTCCAAAGGCTTCGGCTTTGTCGAAATGGGCACCGACGCGGAAGCGCTGGCGGCCATCGAAGGCCTGAACGGCCAATCGCTCGGCGGTCGCAGCCTGACCGTCAATGAAGCCCGTCCGATGGAAAGTGGGCGCGGTGGTCGTGGGTGCCGCCCCCGGGCACCGCCGCGCCTGGGGCATTGGCGGCGTGGGACGACGGAAAGATCTTGCGGAAAATGTTGCCGAGGATGCTCATATCTATCTCCTGGAATTGGTGAACAGTGGGGTGGACCGGGACGTCGCGTTCGCCCTGACCCGCGGGAGCTTGAGACAGCGCCGTCGACTGCGAGGTCGGACAAGACGCCGAAATCACGGAAAGAAATAGCAAGCGAAGAGCTAGCGATATAAATCCTTTCTGACGTCGAGAAGACGTGAACAGCAGGGAAGTGGCATTGACTGCCGACTGCCGGTGTGAATCGATGAACGCAACTTTGCCTCGCTCCCGCAGCAGAGTCCGCAAGGGGCGGGCAGTTGCGACGGCTTGACGGCTTCAAAAGGGGCAAGGAGAGGCAGCGGCATTGGCACCAGGGCGGCTCGCGAACCTCGTCACCGTACGGAGCATCCCCAACGGGGTCGATGCGTGCAATCAAAGTCGCACGTCAACGTGTGTCGAGCGATCGCCGTCGCGGCGGTTGACGAACGCAAGGATGCGCTTGCCACGTCGACGAAAATTCAGTTCGATTCGGGCGGTGCCGACCGCAATACCTGCAACCTTGATCGACTCGATGCCGGCGGGCAGCCGCGGCTGATCGAGGACAACCTGGTCGCCAGCCACGATATGCACTCCCAGGCATTGCTGCAGCAGCATGAACACCGAACCCGCCGCCCATGCCTGAGGCAGGCACGCCACGGGATAGGCCACTGGGGCCTCGCCTGCTGCGCGCGCGAAGCCGCAGAACAACTCGGGCAAGCGCAGGCCGAAGAATGCGGCCGCCTCGAACATGTCGTCGAGCAGGCGCACGACCCCATCGCGCTCGCCGTATCGTGCGATGCCGGCGGCGCAGAGAGCGACGTCGTGCGGCCATATCGACCCGTTGTGGTACGACATCGGGTTGTAGCGCACAGCGTCGGACGGCAGGGTGCGAACCCCCCACCCTGCATCGAACGCCGCTGAAAGCAACTGTTGCGCGACCCTGCGTCCGCGCTCTTGAGAGGGAAGGCCACTGAAGAGCAAGTGTCCCGCGTTCGAGGCCCGAACGCGGCAGGGTGTGCCGCTGCCGTCGAGGGCCAGCGCATAGAACTGCAGGTCTTCCTGCCAGAACGAACGCTCTACTGCATGCGCAAGGCGTCGAGCCAGGTCGGCCCAGTGAGCGGACTTCGAGGATTCGCCGCGAACGCGCGCCAGTGAGGCCAAGCCTTCGAGAGCGGCAAACGCGTACCCCTGCACTTCGACCAAGGCGATCGGCCCGATGGGCGAACTGCCGTCGGCGTGGAACACCGAATCGTGGCTGTCTTTCCAGCCTTGGTTTGCGAGTCCGGTTGCCTCTGCGCGTGCATAGCTCACAAAGCCATCATGACGCAGCATGTTGTCTTCGATCCAGCCGACGGCGGCGAGCAATGCAGGCCAGATGGTGTCGATGAGGACCGCGTCGCCAGTGCGCTCGGCATAGGCCGCCGCCAGCACGCAGAACAGCGGCGTCGTGTCCACGCCGCCGTAGTATTTGCCGAACGGCAGTTCATTGACCGCCGCCATCTCGCCTTTGCGGGTCTCATGCATGATCTTGCCCGGCTCCGCATCGCGGAAAGTGGAAATTTCCTGCGCCTGGTGCTCCGCCAGAAACGACAAGACGCCGCGAGCAAGCGAGGGATCCAACCAAAGCGTCTGAAGCGCGGTGACGACCGCATCGCGACCGAATGGCGTCGAAAACCACGGGATGCCCGCATAGGGATACGGCCCCGTCGGCAACTCGGTGGTCAGCAGCGCAAGGTCCGCCTTTGACTTGTCGATCCAAGCCTGAAACAGCCGGCTCGAAGCCTCCACGCGCGCGCCGCGCCGGCGTTTCTGCCGCAGTTGCCATCGGGTGCGCGCCGCAGCCCCACGCCAGCGCTGGGCGCAGGGGGCCGCCGGTTCATCGCCTGCCTCGATGTACAAAACCCAACGTTCCCCGCTGTCCAGTCGCACCTCGTATATCGCCGTCCGCTCGGCCAAACGCGCCGCCGTCTCGCTGAACGAGACGACCACGCTGCGCCACAATTCATCCAGGCCCCGGTAGCGCAACCGCGCCCATCGATCGCCCTGCTGTTCAGCGGCCACGTCGCCCCGCTTGCTGCGCACTTGACCCCGCACCTCGAACATGTCTCGGAAATCGGCGTCGTACAACAACTGCAGCGGCACCTGCGCCGGGTGGTCGCTGAAGTTGACGAGCGTGATGCGTTCGTACATCCGCCTGTCCCACAGAAAGCGACGGCGCTCGACGTGGATCACGCCCTGCGGCGTCGAGGTCGTGCCCAGCGGCGGCAGCGGATGGTTGGTGAGGTTGGCCGTGAAGAAGGCATTGTCCTGTCCCACGGCGCTCGAGAGCAGCGTCGGTTGCACGCCGTTCACCAGCAGCCGAAAACTGGACAGCAACCGCGTGTCGTTGTGAAACAGCCCATCGCCTTCCCCCGTGATGTCGCCATGGGCGTCGGCCACGACGAAGGTGTCTCCCTCCTTGAGCACGAAAAGGCGCTGGCCCGAACGCGCCGGGGGCGCAGGCCAAACGTCCGCCCCGATCTCGCTAACGCTGGTGGCCGGACCACTGGCCCCTGGCATCGAGGGGCTCATGCCGCTGTTACCTGAAGCGATTCGGCTCGTCTATGGCCCGCGAGTTGCCAATAGAGTTGGGCGTAACGTTGGGCCATGGCCTCTGCAGTGAAGCGCCTTTCGAACTCGGCACGGATGCGGTCCCTCGGCAGATGACCCGCCATTTTGACCGCTTCGATTGCCTGCGCCAAATTGTCGACGATGAAGCCGGTGACGCCGTCGTCCACGACTTCCGGTACCGAACCGCAGCGCCAGGCAATGACCGGCGTGCCGCACGCCATCGCCTCGATCATCACAAGGCCGAAGGGCTCGGGCCAGTCGACAGGAAACAGCAACGCTCGCGCATTTCCAAGGAATTCGCTCTTCTGGTCATCTCCAATCTCCCCGACGTACTCCACCAGACTGCTGTGAAGGAGCGGCCGGATTTCGCGTTCGAAGTAGTCGCGGTCGACCTGGTCAACCTTGGCGGCAATGCGAACGGGGATGCCGGAACGCCGAGCGATCGTGATCGCGCGATCGGGCCGTTTCTCGGGCGAGATCCGGCCCAGGAATGCGAGATAGCCGTCCCGAACAGCGGGAGTGAACCGGTAGTGGGTCGCGTTCATGCCGTGCTGTACGGTCGCGTACCAATTCGCATCCAGCAACGGCAGGCGCTGCGCGTTCGAGATCGACACCAATGGATACTGTCGCCAGCGACGATACGTGTCAGAAAGGTCTGCAATGTCGAGGCGACCGTGCAAAGTGGTGAGCGTGCGCTGCGCGATCGATTCGAACAACGGAAAGTGCAGCATGTCGATATGAAAATGCAGCACATCGAATTCATTGGCTCTGCGACGTACCTCGTGAAGCAGTGACAGGTGGCTCGCCAAGTCTGACTTGAGAGGCGCAGGGTCCAGACGCAAAGCTTGCTTTCTTGACGCCACCAGTTCAGCGCGTGTTTCCGCGTCGCCCGAGGCGAACAAGGTGACCTCGTGCCCTTCGGCGACCAAGGCGTCGGTCAGGTGGGCGACCACTCGCTCCGTTCCGCCATACAAGCGCGGGGGCACGGCCTCGTAGAGCGGTGCGATTTGCGCGATCCTCATTGCAGTCTCCTGGCTGGCAATTTGACGGGCTAGAAAATATTGCGTGCCGGCCGAGACGGTGTCGGTATTCGTGCATCAATGGCTGTAGGCCACGTCCGGTTTTGGCAAGGCCCCGAGCGTCGTACCTCGGCCGGCCGGGGAGATGGATGCGCAGAGGGATGAGCCTGCAGGAGGCCGGCGCACTTCCATGACGCCAAGGACCGGTTCATTGCATGGCCAGGGTTGCAGGACACTGCCATGCCTCTTGTGAGCAACTTCCTACGAGGCGCTCTGGGCGCGACTGACAGCATGCCGCGGGGGAGGGTGTCGAGTATTACCTCCGTCCACTGGCGAGCCTATTTTCGTTCGCTCTGGATTGAATGGCTGGATGAAACGACGCGCGATGCTGGGACGGACAGGGTCATGAAGAACCCGACACGCCAGCGCAAGCCGATTCGAGGCGTTTTTTTGAACAAGGACAAACAATGGAACCGATGCAACCCATGAAACCCATGCAGCCCATGAAACCCATGGAGCCAATGAAGCCGATGGCCGCGCCGGACAGCAGCTGGTGGCCCAAAGGGTTGAGCGACCCGTCCAGTAGCGGGCAGCAGGACGGCATGCGCTATGCATTCTTCCCGGCGCAAAGACGCCTGGCGGTAGAGCGCGATGGCCGCTTGGCGCAGTACGAAACAGGTGACCATCGCATCACCGGCGTGTCGCAGACCAGCGGTTCCAGCCCCAGTGGTGCCACGTTCACGAGTCAGAACGGGGAAGTCGACTTGTCTACGCTAAAGCGTGCAGATTGAAGACCTCTGCCGCGTTGAACACCAGTTGACGACGCCGCAACAGCGCCAAGAGACTGCAAATAGGGGTGGCCGCATCTTTCTCGCAGATCGATTGAATGGGGATCCTGCTTCTTGTTCAGAGCGCGGCGCACGCAACTTCATCCCTCCGAATGACGATTGCAACGTAGCCGGTAAAGCGTTCAAGCTCTACGCTCATGGAGGAATTGACGCATGCCACTTGCCCCCAAGGACTACCGTCTTGTCGAGCAGGCAAGGCCAGGCGGGCACACAACGATGGCGGATGCCTTGGCGCAACGCGATCCATGACAAAGCCCGCGGTCGGCGCAAGGGAGCCGGCGCAGTCCGACTACAACCTTGCGCACGCAATCTACCGCCACGGCGTGGCGAGACCGGACACTCTCACCGTTGCATTCGAGGGCCGCTCCCTGAGCTATGGTCAATTGGCGGCGCAAGCCGTGCGCGTGGCTCATTGTCTTGCCGGCCATCGCACATGGAAGGGGCGCCAAGGCAAGCCGCCAAGGGTGGGCATTCTCGCGTTGCGCAGCCTGGACGCATGCGTTGCAGTCGCAGGCGCCAGTTGGGCAGGCGCTACCTATGTCCCGTTGGGGCCGAAGCTCCCGGAAGCGCGCTTGTTGAAGATGCTCTCCGTGTGCGACCTTTCGGCTGTCATTGCGACGAAGTCGGCACGAGGCAACTGACGCAGCCCCTGCTCGCCAGTTGCCCCTCCCTTGTGATGCACACCGGCCGTCCACCAGGACCGGCGCCGGGTCATGTCGAACTCATCGAGATGGGATCGTTGCCGCGCGCGGCCCCTGCAAGAGCCCGCGTATGTGGCTGCGGAGCACACTGCCTACATCATCTTCACATCAGGAACGACCGGCGATCCGAAGGGCGTGATGGTGCGTGCCGGAGCCGTCCGCCACTATGTGAACGCCATCGCCGGGCTGCTCGGCCTTCGCGACAGCGACCGCGTGCTCGAAACCTGCGAGCTTGGCTTCGACTTCTCTGTGTTTGTAAATCGAGCGCAGCGTCGCCATCGATGGCGCGGAGATGCCCAACAACTCAGCTGTGTGCCGCAGTAGGTTGCGCGGCAAGACGTTGAAGCCGTCGAGCGGTCTACCGGTAGCGCGCATGCACAGCACCATCAAGGAAGCGGGCAAGCGGTGGCTGACTCGACATTGCTGCGTGATCGCTTCAACGTCTGCCGACCCAAGCTCGAAGAACTGCTCACGGTCAAACTCGCTCAGCCGAGACGGAAGGGCCTCCTGGCCGACGAAACGCAGGGCAAAGGAAGACATGGCCGGCTCCAAAACGCGGGGCCGCCAATGTACCGGTTCGGTCCCTGGCACGATGATCCCGTCACCTATACGACACCCAAAGTGCGCAACGCTCGCAACTCCGCGTCCTCTACGTTTGCCAAACGAGCCATTACCTCGTCGGTATGTTGACCGGGGCGTGGGGCGTGGCCATCGTAGGCGCCTGGCGTCCGGCTGAACTTCAAAGGAAAGCCGGCGGCAGCGGCGTCGACATGACTCCCCGACAAAGGATTCCAGACACGCTCAACCATCCCCCGCTCTTCGAGATGAGCCCAATGCATCACGTCGTCGATGGTACGCACTGGGCTACACGGCACCTTCGCACGATTCAAAATTTCGATTGCGTCGGCACTCCTGAGTTTCCGCGTCCACGACGCGACAATCCTGTCGACGTCAGCGTTGTTGGCAAGCCGCCAAGGCAATCGGCAGAAGTCGCCATGCTCAAGCAAGTCGTCTCTCTGCATGACGCCGACGAGTGCAGTCCAGTCGGACTGCGTAGCAGTTCCAATCACGACCCATCCGTCCATGGTCTGGTAGGCATTGAATGGAGAGAACCGCATGATCCGACTACCTTGCTGGAACTCCAGGCCCAGTCGCTTGTAGCAATCAAGCGGCTCGTCGAAGATGAGGGAGAAAAGGCAATCGGCCATTGACACATCGATGGCTTGGCCCGCGCCGGTACGCTCCCGATGCAGCAAAGCCGCAACGATGCCATTTGCGGCGAATATTCCCGCGATGGCATCCGAGATCGGAGACCCTGCCTTCACCGGTCCGGTCTCAGGCTTCCCGGTGATACTCATCAAGCCGACTGCGGCCTGCACCATCGGGTCGTAAGCCTTCAAATTCTTGTCTGGCCCGGTGCTTCCGTACCCGGTCACCGAGCAGTAGATGAGCCGAGGATTGACCTGGCCAAGCTGCGCGTAGCCAATTCCCAATCGGTCTGCAACACCGGCGCTGAAGTTTTCGACGACCACATCAGCATTGGCCACCATTCGCTTGAAAAGTGCGACTCCTTGCTCCGACTTCAGATCCAGCGTTGCTGATTTCTTGGCCCGTGCTCGCTTCAAGTAGGCCAGCCCCATATCCAGGTCGGTCTGGCGCTCAAACGAGATTCCACGTGGACCTGCGTAAGGCGGCGCGAAGGCTGTGGGGTCACCCGTCTTCGGGTCATCGATCTTGATGACCTCCGCACCCATGCCAGCAAGCAGCAATGTCGCCTGCGGGCCCGAGAAAAATCTCGTCAAGTCCAATACAACCACACCGTCCAGAATCTTGCTCATTTGCTCTACTCTTTGTAGCGACTGCCGATCTGGGAAAGTCTAAGCAGGGCCGCACAGATGAGGGAAATAGTGGATCCGTCTGTCGGTATAGCGGCGGCTTATGCCCCTCGAGTCACAACGCGTTGATCAAGTTCCGCGCCAATCCAGACCTTGCTCTTGACAAGGGACTCACTGACTTCCACGACCAACTGCGAAAGGCAGCTCGCAGCCGTGCTGAGCGCAACGATGTCGTACGTGCAAAGGGAAACGCTGCGTGTCAGATTCACGCCCAATATGCGATGCGCCGTCACACCGTCGTGATGCGTTGATCCGGATAGCGCAGAAGCCGACAGAATCGCGGACGCGAGACCGCTCGCGACCACGGACTTGATGGTGGGCAAGGAGTCGAGCTCTGCTATCACATCGAGAGACAGCCCCGCGGCTTCGAAAGCACGGTTGACAATTTGCCGTGTCGCGTTCGAACTCGCCGGCAGTACAAACCGATGTGTGGACGCTTTCGCCAAAGGAATTGCCGCGCCGAAACGCTTCTTCCCAGCGGAAAGAAGGAACAGCTCCTCGATGAGCAATGGCTTCACATGAAGGTGTGACACCTGCTTCTGAACAGTCACACCACTACCGGCGATCTCGCTCACATCGAACAAGAGCGACATCTCCAAGCGCCCGTTCACAAGCAAATCGCGCAGATGCCCGCTCAGACCCTCGATCACTTGAAGTCGTATGCCGGGAAAGCGTATCTGAGCAGTCGCGATAAGCGGCGTCGCAAGGACATTGGCCACACTGGTCGGCATGCCGATGGACACCACACCCGAGGGATCCGAGTTGGCGCTTGTCACGTCGGCCTTGAGGCGATCGATCAGGCGCAAAACGCTCTGTGCGTGTCGATATAGAACCTGCCCCGCTTCCGTCGCAGACACACCGCGCACCGACCTGGAAAGCAGTCTCACGTTGAGTTCGGCCTCGAGTCCTGCGACCTGCTGGCTGAGCGCCGGCTGCGCGATGAACAGGTCAGCAGCGGCGCGCGACAAGCTTCCCAACTCAACAATTCGGACAAAGTAGCGAAGCTGCCTCAATTCCATCCGTCTAGTGTCGCACGTGCGGGGTCATCTGCAAGTTCCGCCCGCTGTCGCTCGTGAAAGGAGCGATATGTCTGCCTTATACCGGGATGTCCATTCCCTATTTTTAGGTCAATGAACACGAGACCTAGACTGGCCGCCACATTTCAGGACATACCAATCTACGGAGCCAAAAGATATGAGCAAGACCAAAGTCGAGATGTTTTGGGACGCGGGCAGCACGAACACTTATTTCGCCCTCAAACTGATCAAGCCGATCCTAGAGAAGCATAACGCTGAGCTCGTTCTGCACCCGTACAACGTGGGCTACGTTTTCCGGAACAACAGCTATGAGTTGATGAAGGAACCGAAGGCAAAGTTGCGCAATCGCAAGACCGACCTCATGCGTTGGGCCGCGAAGTACAACCTACCCTTCCAGATCCCCCGGCAGTTCCCAATCAAGTCGAGCAGGATTCTTCGCGGTTCGGTGGCGATGCGCCAGAAGAACCTCGAACTGCCTTTTGTGGAGCGCGTGTTCGATGCGTATTGGGAAGACGGAAACCCGGACGTTGCGGAGTACGAAGGTCTGCGGCCCATTGTTGCGGCCATGGGCGTCGATACCGACTGGTTCGAAGCAACTGCTGCCAGTGATGAAACCGCGGCGGAAGTTGCGCGCAGCACCGATATGGGCACCGAGCGTGGCGTGTTTGGCGTCCCTTCGATCTTCGTCGAGAAAGAAATGTTCTGGGGCAAGGATCGAATGGAATTCGTCGATGACGAGCTGGTCCGTATTGCAGCGCGGGCGCTCCAGGGCGGGGAGCAACCCGCATGATCGACCTGTACTTCTGGAGCACGCCCAACGGCTACAAAGTCTCGATCCTGCTCGAGGAACTCGGCACTGCCTACAACGTCATTCCGATACACATCGGCAAGGGTGATCAGTTCAAACCTGACTTCCTGAAGATTAGTCCGAATAACAAGATTCCCGCCATCTTCGATCCGGATGGCCCCAATGGCGAACCCATTGCCATGTTCGAGTCGGGCGCCATAATGCTGTACCTCGCGGAGAAGTTCGGTTGGAAATTCCTGCCGCAGAGCATGCGCCAAAGGTACGAAGTAGTCCAATGGCTGATGTTCCAGATGGGCGGCGTGGGACCCATGCTGGGCCAAGCCCATCACTTCCGAAAATACGCGCCGGAAACGATCGAGTATGCAATCGATCGCTACACGAAGGAGGCTCGCCGCCTCTACACCGTCATCGACCGCCGTCTTTCAGAATCGGAGTATCTCGCTGGCGAGTACTCGATTGCCGACATAGCCACCTATCCTTGGCTGCGCGCGCACAAATGGCAAGGTCAGGACATCGCGGAATTTCCTAACCTCCAGCGTTGGTACTCGGCTGTGCGGGAACGCCCGGCTGTTCAGCGTGGCATCGCCGTCCTTGAAGAGAAGGTGGACAAGTCCGGAGCCAAGCCTGCTGGCGAGCGCTGGAACAACCTGTTCGGCTCCAAGCAGTTCACAGGCCGATAAGGGGAAGCCATGTCACAACCGATGCTGACCGGGTACCGCGTACTCGACATCACCCAAATCGTCGCGGGCCCCACCTGTAGCCGGATTCTTGCCGAGATGGGCGCCGAAGTCGTCAAACTCGAACTTGCACCTTTCGGAGACCGCACGCGCGTCGGCGGCCTTCGCGCCACAAGTCCCCAGCACAAGGGATGCTCACAAAGCACATACTTCGTGCAGCACAATCACTCAAAGAAGAGCCTGGCGCTCGACTTCAAGAGCGAGAAGGGTCGCGCACTCATTCGCTCGATGATTCCGAAGTTCGATGTCTTGGTGGAGAACTTCTCTCCTGGGGTGATGGCCAGAGCTGGGTTGGGTTACGACGAGCTCGAGAAGCTCAACCCTCGCCTGGTCATGTGCTCCATCTCCCTTGCAGGGCAAACGGGTGCACTTGCGCATTCGCCCGGCTATGACTACGTGGCGCAGGCCTATGCCGGCATTACCGATCTGATCGGCGAGCCGGACGGTGAGCCGGCTCTGATCACCATGGCGATCGGCGACGCGTCCACGGGCGTGGCTGCTGCCATGTCGATCGGCTTTGCTTTGCTGCATCGCGAACGGACCGGGGAAGGCCAGTACATCGATACGTCGCTGCTCGACACCTACTTCAACATGCACGAAGTTGCCGTCCCTCGAGTCTCCCTTCGCAAGAACTACAACCCGAAGCGAACGGGCTCGCAACACCCGGACGGAGGTCCGACGGGCATTTTCAAATGCGGCGATGGCACCTACCTCACCCTGGCGATACTGCCGCACCAGTGGGAGTCCTTCGTTGATGCGCTGGAGATGCCTGAACTTCGCTTGGATGAACGGTTTGCGACCGCAGCGCTTCGGCGGGACAACAACCTGGCACTCAAGGACATTCTTGAAGGCTGGCTCGCGCGTTTCACAAACCGCGAGGAAGCCATCAGAGCTTTGGAGCGGAATCGCATTCCTTGCGCCCCAGTTCTCACATTGCGTGAGGCGATGCAGCATCCGCACCTCCGGGAGCGAGGCGTCGTGCGACGAGTCAAGAATTCGCATCTCGGGGAATTCGACATCCCAGGACCGCTGGCGCGGTTCTCCAGCTGGCAAGTGGAGAAGGAACTGCATGCCGACCTCCTCGGGGCAAGCAACGAAGAAATCCTCCGTGACCTCGCAGGGCTGACCCCGGAGGAGATCATCGAACTCTACCGTGAGCGAGTGCTGGTGCGTGATCCGCTCCTTGAGCGCTCAGAGGCTAGGTCCCGAGAAGCTGTCGCCGTCGGCTGAGACAAACCATGGTCGACGATTCATATGACCTCGTGGTCGTCGGGGGAGGCTCGGGCGGCGTCCGCGCGGGACGCCTTGCAGCTTCCCTCGGTGCGCGAGTTGCCCTGGTCGAGGAACACCGTGTTGGCGGTACTTGCGTGGTTCGAGGGTGCGTTCCAAAGAAGCTCGTAGTTTTGGCAAGCCGGTTCGCAAACGACTTCGAGGATGCAAAGGGATTCGGGTGGAACGTCTCGACAGCGACGTTTCATTGGGGCCGACTTGTAGACGCCGTCGACGGCGAGCTGGGGCGGCTCGAGGGCCTATATCGGCGGGGGCTCGAGAACGCCGGCGTAGCGATCCTTGATGACCGAGGTGTGTTGGAGGGTCCAGGCGTTGTTCGTTTGCAGCGCTCTGGCGCGTTGCTGAGATGCAAGCACGTACTGCTGGCCACAGGATCGACGCCTGCGTCGTTGGACATTCCGGGCGGTGAATTTTGCGTCACGTCCGACCATGTTTTCAGCCTCGCGAGGCAGCCCAAGCGGATGGTGGTACTTGGCGGTGGGTATATCGCTGTGGAGATCGCCTCCGCGCTGAACTCTCTGGGCACCGAGATCACCATCCTGCACAGAGCGCCTGCCTTGTTGCGCGGATTTGACGAAATGCTCCAGGAAGGCCTCACTTCCGGGCTAAGCGAGGCAGGTATCCGTATGCACCCCGGCGCGGTGGCCACAAGCATTGAACGGACGTCGGATGGCCTCGTCGTCCACGACTCAACTGGCGGCAGCCACCGCGTGGACTGCGTACTGAACGCGACCGGCCGAAGACCACAGACTCGCGATCTTGGCTTGGACAGCGCTGGCGTGGAAGTCGAAGTGGGTGGCGCTATCAAGGTGGACGATCGGCACCAAACGACGGCAGCAGGAGTATTCGCCGTCGGCGATGTCACCAACCAGTTGAACCTGACGCCAGTTGCCATACGACAAGGCCAAGAAGTGGCTCAAGCGCTCTTTGGGAACGACAGACGAGTTCCTATTCGATTTGATGTCGCACCCACCGCGGTGTTCTCAACGCCGGAACTTGGAACCGTTGGGGTGACTGAATCCGTGGCGCGGCAGCGCTATGCGAACGTGAAAGTGTTCGAGACCCAGTTCCGACCGATGCGCGCCACTCTGGCCAAAAGTAAAGAGTGCGTGGCGATGAAGGTACTTGTCTGCGGCGACACCGACAAGGTCGTCGGAGTTCATCTGCTCGGGCGCGAGGCGGCCGAAATGATCCAGCTCATTGCAATTGCTCTGCAACTTGGCGCAACAAAACATGACTTGGATCAAACGCTGGCCGTTCATCCCACCGCCGCTGAGGAACTCGTCACTCTGAGAACTGCCTCTTAGAGCCCTCATTCCCAACTACCAAACGAGACAAACATGAAAGCTATCGCCGTCCTCCTCCTTTTTACGCTGGGCACCTGCGCGAGCGCCTTGGCGGACACTTTTCCCCAAAGACCGGTCACCTTGATCGTTCCTTTTGCCGCCGGCGGCCCGACCGACGTAGTTGCCCGTCACGTGGCGCAAGCCATGGGCAAATCGCTGGGACAATCCGTGATCGTTGAGAACCGAGCAAGCACCGGGGGCATTGTCGGCACTGACGTGGTGGCGCGGGCCGACCCCAATGGGTACACGCTCCTGATCCACAACATCGGAATGTCAACACTGCCTGCGTTGTCCAGAACGTTGCGGTTCAACCCGCTGAAGGACTTTGATTACATCGGCCAAGTTGCTGATGTGCCTATGACACTGATCGGCAGGCGTAACCTCTCGCCTTCCAACTTTATCGAGCTTCGACGTTACCTCACTCAAAACGAGCGAAAGATCAACCTTGCAAATGCCGGGATCGGAACGGCATCGCATCTGTGTGGGCTGATGTTGATGAGTCAGCTCAAGATCCCGATGACCACCATCCCCTACAAAGGCGCGGCTCCGGCCATGACTGACCTGCAAGGCGGACAAGTGGACCTCCTGTGCGATCAGGTGACGACGACCCTGGGCCCCATTGCAACCTCCCGCGTCAAGCCTTACGCCGTCACGACCCGGAGCCGATTGGCCGCACTGCCGGATCTCCCTACGCTCAGCGAACAAAGCGTGACTGACTTCGAGGTCACAGTCTGGCACGGCATCTATGCGCCGAAGAATCTGCCAAAAGACGTCTCGGATCGCTTGGTCAAAGCACTTCAGGACGCGGTCGGCGACCCAGCGTTCAAAGAAAGCATGCAAAAGCTTGGTGCCATTCCGGCGAGCAAGGAGAACATCACGCCTGAAGGTTTGGCAAGAAAGCTGCGCAGTGAAGTCGATCGCTGGACCCCCTTGATCCAGGCTGCCGAAGCATATATCGACTGAACCGAAGAACGACTCACCATGTGCACGCAACCATTGACTGGTCTGATCCCTTGCAGCTTGACCAACAGTTGCCCAGGTGCGCAGCACCAGGGTAGCGCCGATGCTTGCTGCATCGTGTCAGCTGCGATGCTCGCCCCGGCGGCCATGTCGAACAACAAGGAATAGATGGCGCTGGAGCAAATCGCGCCTCCGGTAGGCTGTGGCTTTTGAACTGAAGGCGGATCTGATCGCAGACGCGTGTCTTTCCAGCGTGAGCTGTGCGCGGGCAACTCGCGTACCGCACGATGGGATGCGGCGTAGCCATCCAGCGTGATCGTCGAAGTACCTCAACAACATGATCGAGCAAGACCATCGGGGCGTGAAGTCACGCATCAACCCGATACTCGGCTTCAAGGTCTTCGACCGTGCTGCGGTGACGATTGCCGGCGTCGAGTTGCTGCACCGAGTTCGCAAAGGTCAGTTCAATCTCGGTCGGCTGCATGTTCGGGGCCGGGCCGCGCCCGCGATCTGGAATGCCGTGCTTTCGGCACAACCTGCGCAGCCCTCTGGAAACGTCACTTGGCTACACCGAAACTTTGCACCAGAGCCCGTCTGGCGCACATGCTGTCTTTGACAAGACGTCCTGAACTTGACCGGTTTCTCGAGCACTGCCTGCGGCGCCATCGGCAGCGGGTATCGCAAATCAGTCTTGCCAATCGTCAAGATGTGCGGGCTCCGCGATCTTGACGGCGTTGTGCTCCGACCTGAAGCGCGCGGCCCTGGCGTAGGCTTCCTTGCGAACCCGCATCACCGAGCCGATGAAGCAAGCGCGGCGACCGTGTCGGACTTGCTTGCGGACACCATTGAATGCGCTGTCCACGGTCGACGCGTGCGTCGTCGCAGGTTTTCGACCAAGATGGCGACATCCTTCGTCGCTTGGTGCAGCCATGAAAATCGCGAGCTTCAACGTCAACGGCATCAACGCCCGCTTGCCGCGCCTGCTGGAGTGGCTGGACGAGTCCAAGCCCGACGTGGCCTGCCTGCAGGAGCTGAAGTGCCCCGACCAGAACTTTCCAACGGCGGCGCTGGGCGAAGTCGGCTACGGCGCAGTTTTCCATGGCCAGCGGGCCTGGAACGGCGTTGCCATCCTGGCTCGCGGCCGTGAGCCGATCGAGACCGGCCGCGGCCTGGCCGGCAATGCGCAGGACGACCAGAGCCGCTACATCGAGGCGGTCGTCGATGGCGTCGTTATCGGCTGCCTCTATCTGCCCAACGGCAATCCGCAGCCCGGCCCCAAGTTCGACTACAAGCTGGAATGGTTTGAACGGCTTGTCGTCCATGCGAGAAGGCTCTTTGGATGCGGCCTGCCGGTGGTGCTGGCGGGCGACTTCAATGTCGTGCCCACCGATGCAGACATCTACAACCCGGCCTCGTGGCGCGACGATGCGTTGCTGCAGCCGGAGAGCCGGGCCGCGTTCTCGCGGCTGCTTCAGCAGGGCTGGACCGATGCGATCCGTGCGCGGCACCCACACGAAGCGATCTACACCTATTGGGACTACTGGCGCAACCGGTGGCCTCGCAACGCCGGTCTGCGCATCGATCACCTGATGCTCAATGAAGTACTCGCCCCTCTGTTGACCGATGCCAACGTGGACCGCGAGGTACGCGGCCGTGCGGGCGCCAGCGACCACGCGCCCGTATGGATCGAACTCGCCTTGTCCGTAGCTGGATCGAGCGTTGCCGAGTGAACGCATCCCAACGGCGCGGCTCGCCTTCAAAAACGGCCTTGACCATCGCCGGTTCGATCGTGCACCCAGCGGATCGCCTGTTGTTCGGCATGGCGCAGGGCCTCCGCCGCGGAGGCATAGGGATCGGTGCCCGGCGGCAATTCAGCCTGCTGAACATTGGCCATGCCACGAAGGTACAAGACCCGCGGCTGGAATGTCGTGTGGTCCACCCGGTAGGCGGTGCACATGAAGTCGCAGCCGCTGAAGCTGAACGGCTCGGTTGCGTAGGCGGTCATGGGTCAACCTTGCCCAGATGCTCGGCGACCTGCTGGGCCGAGACGCCGACTGCGGCCACCGCCTTGCGCAGATCGTTCTCGCTGACATCGAGGCGGCTTGTCCAGTAGCGGATTTCGTGAGGCTCGTTGATGTTGATGCGGCTGCGGTCCGGGGCGCCGCGGTCGGAAAGGTCGTCTGCCATGGCGTGCTCCTGTTGGAATGGGCATTCACTCTGTTTTCCCAAACGCGTGTGCGAGAGCAGACAACCCATACCGCGCGTGCAGGACAGCGACCCGATGGGGCTTGGCTGCAGGCCGTGGATCAAAGCTGCGCCGACAACAGCGCGGCAGCATGTTCCATGAACTTCTCGGCAAGCGGCCGGTTCTGCCACGCCTCCAGCGTGAGCTGCCTCGACTGGAGGAGGTCGGCCTCGAACTGCACGGTCTGCGCCGCCGCAAACGCCTCGTCGTAGACATTGAGATTGGCCTCGTCGTTCAGCCGGAACGAGCGGTTGTCGAAGTTGGTCGATCCGACCGACACCAGCAGGCCGTCGACCGTGAACACCTTGCAATGGAACATCGTCGGCTGGTATTCGCTGATCTGCGCGCCGGCTTCCAGCAAGGGCCCCCAGGCCGCCCGCGACGCGCCGCGCACCGTCTGCGAGTCGATGATAGGGCCGGGGGTGATGATGCGCAGCCGAACGCCGCGCTGCATGGCCGCGACGAGAGCGGAGACCGTGAGCTCGTCGGGCACGAAGTAGGCGCTCGACAAGTCGATGGTCCGCACCGCGGCGGCAATCGACAGCAGGTACATCAGGTGCATGCTCTCGCTGCCGCCCGAGGGCGAACTGCTGAACATCTGGGCGCGCCCGTCGCCCATGTTGTCGACGGGCGGGAAGTAGCGCTCGCCATGGAGCACCTCGCCGGAGACCTTGACCCAGTTGTCCATGAAGACGGCTTGCATCTGAGCGACGACGGGGCCTTCGGCCTTGAAGTGCGAGTCGCGCCAGTGGCCAGCATCCTGCGCGTGGCCGGTCCAGGCCGGCGCAATGCCGACGCCGCCCGTGAACCCGATCTTGCCGTCGACCACGAGGAGCTTGCGATGGGTGCGGTTGTTCATCCGCGCGATGTCGTACCAGGAGGGCTTGTGGAACTTGCGGATCTGCACGCCGGCGGCATCCATCTGCTTCAGGAAGTCTTCGTCGACCTTGGCGCTGCCAACCCAGTCGAGCAACACGTGGACCGGGACGCCGGCGCCTGCGCGTTCCGACAACGCGTCGGCAAAGGCCTTGCCGATGTCGCCAGACCAGTAGATATAGGTCTCGAAGGTGATGCTTTGCTTCGCGCTCCGGATCGCTGCGAGCATCGGCGGGAAGATGTTGTCGCCGTTGTAGAGCGCCTCGAAGCGGTTGCCGCCGGTAATGGGCGGGCCCAGCATGACGCCCAGAGCGCGCTGGTATTGCGCGTCGTGCAAGGCGTACTCGTGCCTGACTTGTTCGACGATTTTTTTCTCGCTGCTGCTGAAGTTGAGGAGCAGCAGGGTCGCCGCGACCGTCAGCAGGAAGGTCACCGCGATGGCCTTGAGATGACTTTGCTTCATATTCATGGGCTCCTCATGGGACTCTCTTCTTTTGCAGCGCATCGCGTACCGCTCGTCCTGGCGATTTTCCTATCTGGTGCCGGCGAGCGCCCATGCAAGCGCCCACGGCGGCTCTCCCGCGCGGTCACGCTTCAGCAGCACGGCCTCACGGGTGGCAGGGCGCCGAGGTGGACGGCCACTGCATTGAGCAAGGCATCACCGAAACCGCCTTTGGCCCGTGCATCCCTGCGCGCGCTGGTGACCACGCGCGGCGCTGCACTCCACGCGATCCGGGCGCCACTGCGTTCGAGCGCCCTCACCAGATCCACGTCCTCGCTGCATGCCAGGGCCTGGAAGCCACCCGCGCGCAGGTACGCCTGCGCAGACACGCCGAGGTTGGCGCCATGGATGTGCCGGTGCCCGTCGCGGTCGGTATAGGTGGCCTGGAAATGCGTGTCGAGCCATGCGGCATGGGCGCCGTGGACGGACCAGTCCGCCACGCCGATCGAACCGCATACGGCGTCGGCGTCGAGCGCCAGTTGTGCGGAAAGCCAGGTCTGCGACACGGCAGTATCCGCATCGGTGAACGCCAGCCAGCGCGCCCCGGCTGCCAGCATGTGGGTTGCGCCATGGGCCCGCGCGGAACCGACGTTGCGTGCTTCAACAACGAGGGTCGCTGCGCCATGCCGGGCCGCCACCGACGCCGTGCCATCGGTGCAACTGTCGAGCACCACGACAACTTGAACCGATTCGCCCTCCAACGCAGGGTCGTGACGTGCCTGGTCGAGCGCTTGCAAGGCTTGGCCAAGGTGTTGCTCTTCGTTGTGAGCCGGGATGACGACGCCGATCATGCGGCGCTCAGTGCATGAAGAGCGCGAGCAGGATGATGATGGGAATGGGAACGCCAAGAAAGAGAAGAAGCAAGGAACGCATGGAATGTTCTCCTGGAGTAGGTCTTCAGAGATCGCGGCGACGGCCGCCGTAGGTTGCGGCGAGGCTGGCGATGAAGGCGCCAACCAGCAGCGAGATGAACATCCAGAGCACCGCATACGTGGCCGCCTTGCGTGCCTTGTCGGCGACATCGCGGGCGGCGGCTTCGGTATCGCGCAACTTGGCCTGCGCCGCGGCGTAGGTATCCGCGACACGCTTCTCGGCATCCTGCTGGCTGAGGCCGGTGCGCTGTGCAACGGTCTGGCCCACGTACTTGAGATCCGCCGGCGGCAGGTTGCCGCTGCCGATGCTCGCAGCGAAGATCCGGCCGATCTCCGCGGTGGGCGGTGGCGAGCGATCCGTACCCGCGGAATCCGTTGCTGGCGCGGCGGCCGTCGAGCTTGCATCCCTGCGATACAGGGAATCCAGGAAGTAGCCCATCGGTCCGGACGTGGAGGGGGCATTGCCACTGCCACCGCCGCTCGACGCGGCAGCGCCAATGGCTGCAGCGCCGCCGCCGGCCGCCATCGTCGCCGCTCCGCCGGCGACCGAAGCGCCTGCTTGCGCACCGGCCCCGACGATGCCGCTTACCGTCGAGCCCAGCAGCGCGGCGGTCAGCAACGTCGCCACCGCCCACGCGAGGAAGCCATGCGCGGTGTCGCGGAAATAGACCTCGTCGGTGTGGACGCCGGCCCATTTGCTGCGCAACCGACCGGCCAGGTACCCGCCCATGCCCGAAGCGGCAAGCTGCGTGAAGGTCAGCCAGGCAATGGTCGAGATGCCGATCGCGGCCGCGCTCGCTCCACGATTCGTCCATGGCGAAATGGAGGACAGCCCGAGGCCGACGCCCAGCATCAACAGCAGCAACGAGAGTGCCGCGGCGCCAGCAGCGCCAGCCAGGATCGCGTCCCAGGAGACGGCGCCCACGGGCGCACCCGAGAGCAAGGCCCGGGAGGACGCAGCCCGTTCATTCACACGAAGTCCATCGGCAATTTCGGCGCTGTTCATGGGACGTCTCCAGTTGTGGTCGGCGTCGAATGTGGGCACCCGCCTGCTGCGCATGCGTAGGATGGCGACCCGTCGCGGGAGCGGCTAGCACCTTGAGGCGGGAGCAGCAAACGCCGGTCCAGCGACCTGCGCGACATCAGTCATGCGCCCGGCAACATCGACGAGAAGCTCGATGCCAAGGCCCGCAGGCGGGGCAAGTCCATCGACCATCACGCGAAGGAAGAACGCAACGACATCTTCCCCGTCACCGCTTGGACTGAATGAGCCAGGAAGCAGGCAAGCCGCCTGACGAAACCGCTGCGGGCAACTCGCCCAGACTCGGACAGGCGATGCTCCTACAAGGCCCGAGAGGGACGGCGCCCAGCATTCGCGCGTTCCTTGGCTGCCCTTGCCTTGGACCCCCCGACCGCCTCTCCACCAGGATTCCCATGGCCAAAAAACCCACGACCCCTCGCGCGGAACTCGACGCCGCGCACGCCGCGGCCCGCAATACCGACAGTGGCCCCGCCCAGCCCGCGCCGCCCGCTGCAGGACGCGACGATCCGCCCACCCAGAAAATGCTGGATACGGGAGCCGTCGCAAGCGGGATGCCGACCAATGCGAACAAAGCGCTTGAATACGGGGAGGCCAACGCACTTTCCGCGCCGGTGGGAGCCACAGTCAGTCCGCCGTCGAGACTACCGTCTGCAAGCACGCTCAGCGAGGCGAACGCGTCCGGCAAGACGGGCTCCGCGGCACCGGAGGGTGTCAATGCAACGATCGGCACACTGGACCGGGTGCGTGTCGACTCGAGTGCACAGGCACTCACCACCAACCAGGGCGTCGCGATCGCCGACAACCAGAACTCGCTCAAGGCGGGCACGCGCGGGCCGGCACTTCTTGAGGACTTCATCCTGCGGGAGAAGATCACGCACTTCGACCATGAGCGGATCCCGGAGCGGATCGTTCATGCGCGCGGATCCGGCGCGCACGGCTTCTTCGAGTGCTACGAACCGCTGACGCAGTACACCAAGGCCGCGCCATTCAAGGAGGCAGGCAAGGTCACACCGGTCTTCGTGCGGTTCTCGACCGTGGCAGGGGAGCGTGGTTCGAAGGACACTGCACGCGACGTGCGCGGCTTCGCGGTGAAGTTCTATACGGACGAAGGCAACTGGGACCTCGTTGGCAACAACATGCCGGTCTTCTTCATACAGGATGCGATGAAGTTTCCCGACCTCGTGCACGCAGTCAAACCGGAGCCGCATCACCAGATGCCGCAGGCCGCCAGCGCGCACGACACCTTCTGGGACTTCGTCTCGCTGATGCCCGAGTCCACGCACATGCTCATGTGGCAGATGTCGGACCGCGCCATCCCGCGCAGCTATCGAATGATGCAGGGTTTCGGGGTGCACACGTTTCGGCTCGTCAACGATGCGGGGGAATCCGTGCTGGTCAAGTTCCATTGGCAACCGAAGCTCGGCACGCACTCGCTGGTCTGGGAAGAGGCGGTGAAGATCTCGGGTGCGGACCCGGACTTCCATCGTCGCGATCTATGGGAAGCGATCGAGGCGGGCGAGTATCCAGAGTGGGAACTCGGCCTGCAGATCTTCACCGAGGAGCAAGCCGAGCAATTCAGCTTCGACATCCTGGACGCGACCAAGATCGTGCCGGAGGAACTGGTGCCGGTGCAGATCGTCGGGCGCATGGTGCTCAATCGCAACCCTGACAACTTCTTCGCAGAAACCGAGCAAGTTGCCTTCTGCACGGCGCACGTCGTGCCCGGGCTTGATTTCACGAACGACCCGCTGCTGGCAGGCCGCATTCACTCCTACGTCGATACGCAGATCAGTCGCCTGGGTGGGCCGAACTTTCACGAACTGCCGATCAATGCACCGATCGCGCAGGTGCACAACAACCAGCGCGACGGCATGCATCGTCAGGCCATCCACCGCGGGCGCGTCGCCTACGAGCCGAATTCGCTGGCGGGCGGCTGTCCGTTCCAGGCAGGGGCCGCGCAGGGCTTCACGAGCGTGGCCAGGCGCATCGACGCCAAAGAGAGTGCGGACAAGGTTCGCATCAAGCCAGAGAAGTTTGCCGACCATTACACCCAGGCCACGCTCTTCTTCGAGAGCCAGTCGGAAGTTGAAAAGGCACATATCGGCAACGCCTTCCGTTTCGAGCTCTCCAAGGTAACGGTCCCCGCCATCCGTGAGCGCGTCGTGGCCAGCCTGCTGAACGCGGCGCCCGACATGGCATCGCGCCTTGCGCAGGATCTGGGCATGGAGTTGCCAGCGCCTCTGCCGAAAGCGCTTGAGAACCCTGCGGCCCCGGAAGTGCAGAGTTCGCCCGCCTTGTCACTCATGGCCCGTCCTGGCGGTGGCGGCATCCGGACGCGCAAGGTCGCAGTCCTGGTCGCCAATGGCGTGGAAGGGGCATCGCTCGGGAAGCTCGTCTCGGCACTGGTCGCCGCGGGCGCAGTGCCCCGCCTCGTGGCCGCTCGGCTCGGGACGTATGTCGGTGTCGGCGGCGAGAACTTCGCAGCAGACGCCACGATGGAGAACTCGCCCGGATTCCTTTTCGACGCGCTCGTGCTGCCCGACGGCGAAGGTGCCGTCGAGGCGCTGGATGCAGATGCCCACACACTCGAGTTCCTCCGGGACCAGTTCTGGCATTGCAAGCCCATCCTGGCGTTCGGCGCGTCGCAGGCGCTGTTGGCCGAAGCGCAGATCCCGATGACGTTCCCGGACGGCTCTCCGGACACCGGGTTGATCCTCGCAGACGCCGCCGGTGCCGATGCCGCCATCGCCGATTTCATTGCAGCCGTGGGCCTTCATCGTCACTTCGGCCGGGAAAACGATCCGCCGAAACCATGACGACCGTGACCCGGATACTCTGGATGCTGGCACTGCCAGCGGCCTTTTTCTGGCTGCGCTCGCATTTCGCTCGAGCCGAGCGGCGCCGTCTATTGAGTGAAGAGGAGACGATCGTGCAAAAGCTATCCAACATTCCCGATCCGAACGCGATGTCCGCGCCGGCCGTGGCACAGCCCTCCGACGCCAGCGCGCCCGGCTCCGAGACGACCCCGACTGACGTTTCCCGGGAGGATAGGGTCCGTCTCGCGGCGTATGCGGCTGCCGAGCGGCGCGGCTTCGTCCCAGGCCATGAAGTCGAAGACTGGCTTGCGGCTGAGCAAGAAGTCGATGCAGTGCGCGGCGACGGGCCCTCAAGCAGTTCCTGAGCTTTTCCCCGGCGGCGATGTCGCAGATCTCCTCCACCCTCTTTGGTGGAATTGGTCCAATGCTCGCGAACAGGGTACCTCCATTTGAGCGTCTTCAAATGATCGATCGACTGCACATCCGAAGGAGGATGGACAGCGTCATTGCCGAAGCTCAAAGCTGTGTCGACAGCAGCGCGGTGGCGTGTTCCATGAATTTCTCGGCAAGCGGGCGGATCTGCCACGCTTTCAGGGTCAGCCTCTTGGACTGCGACAGGTCCGCCTCGAACTGCAGGGTCTGCGCCGCGGCAAAGGCTTCGTCATAGACGTTGAGATTGGCTTCGTCGTTCAGCCGGAACGAGCGGTTGTCGAAGTTGGTCGATCCGACCAACACCAGCAGGCCGTCCACCGTGAACACCTTGCAATGGAACATCGTCGGCTGGTATTCGCTGATCTGCGCGCCAGCCTCGAGCAGGGGGTTCGCGCCGCCCGTGTTGGCGACTCGCTAGTCTTGCATCCGCTCGCAACTGCTTCCCCAGGGGGTTGCCTGCATCGGAATGCAGCGCCTGATTCCTACAACGAGCAAACGCATGCGCCGACGACGCCTGCGCGGGGTGATCTCCAAGCTGCGTTGGTGCGCAATCCGTATCCAATTCTGCAGGATCAAGCGGCTCCGACCGGAGGGACGGGTGAAAGCCTGGCGGGCCTGCACGAGGTGCACAGCCCGGGACTGACGCTCGCGCACATGGTGGCTGCGGGCCTCGACCGTTTGCCGCAGCCGGGGTCGGGCCAGACGCTGGCGCGATGGCGCGCGCTCTCGACGGTGGCCGAGCTTGATCTCTCCTTGGTGAAGCTGTTCGAAGGGCACACGGACGCGCTCGCCATCCTTGCGGAACTGGGCGGTCCGGCAGCGCCGGCCGGCTCGCGCTGGGGTACCTGGTGTGCCGAACCGCCGGACGCCCGATTGGAGTTCGTGAGCGACGGCGAACGGCGCGGGATCCGGATCGAAGGCACCAAGGCGTGGTGCTCCGGCGCGGCCAGCGTGACGCACGCGGTGGTCAGCGGATGGAACGAAGATGGCGAGCCGTGCCTCGCGGCTGTCAGGCTCGCGCTGCCTGGCGTCGAAGTCACCGCCTTGGGGTGGGAGGCTGTTGGCATGGCAGGCTGTGCGAGCGTGGACGTGCGATTCGACGGCGCACGCGCAGAGCAGCTTGGCGCAGCCGGTGACTACATACGACGTGCCGGCTTCTGGCACGGCGGCGCCGGCATCGCGGCGTGCTGGTTCGGGGGCGCGCAGGCCATTGCGAACATGGCGCGCGAAGTGTCGCAGGGCAGTCGCGAGCCCCACCGGTTGGCGCACCTGGGCGCCATCGATGTCGCTTTGGCAGGGGCAGCGGCGGTGCTTCGCGAGGCTGCTGCGGCCATTGATGCCTGGCCCCAGGCGAATGCCGAAGCGCTGGCGCTGCGCACCCGACTGGCCGTCGAAGCGGCAGCCGACACTGTGCTGCGCCACGCGGGGCGGGCTCTCGGTGCGGGTCCGCTGTGCCGCAATGCACGTTTCGCCCGGGCGATGGCCGACCTTCCCGTCTTCATGCGGCAGAGTCACGCAGAGCGCGACCTCGCGACGCTCGGCCAGCACGTTGCGCAGGCAGGGTCGGGCGCATGGCTGCTGTGACTCAACGGCTGATCGATCCAGGCGAAGGCACGCCGGAGGCGGAGTGGCTGCCTTGGCTAGACGCCACATCGATCCAGGCGATTGCGGCCGAAGCGCTGGTTCCGGAGGGCTCGCGCGCTGTCGTCGTGGCGCCGCATCCGGACGACGAAGTCCTCGCCGTGGGCGGCCTGCTGTCCTGCCTCGCCGCCCTTGGTCGAGAGTTGCGCATCATTGCGGTCACCGACGGTACTGCGAGTCATCCGGGCTCGAGCCGCTGGCCGCCCGACGTGCTCGAACGGATTCGTCCGGCGGAGACTCGCCGAGCGCTGGCCCTGCTGGGCGTACCGCACGATCTGCTGCGCCTCGGCCTGCCGGACGGTGGCCTGAAGGCACTGCGCCCGCTGCTTGCAGACGCATTGATTCCCTTGCTGCTTCCAGGCGACGTCGTCTTCACGACGTGGAGCGCAGATGGCCATCCGGACCACGAGGCTACGGGGCAGGCGACTGCTCTTGCGGCTACCTGCAGTGGTGCCACGGTGATCGAGGTGCCCGTGTGGGGCTGGCACTGGGCCAAGCCCGGCGATCGGCGGATGCCGTGGCGGCGCGCGCGACGGGTCCTGCTCGACGGTGACGCCAGTGCGCGCAAGCGCAGCGCGTTGCAGGCCTTCGAAAGCCAGATGCAACCCGACCCATCGACGGGGTCAGGTCCTGTGCTGCGCAACAGCACGCTTGCGCGCGCCGCCCGCCCGTTCGAGGTGGTCTTTGCATGAGCCAGCACGAATACTTCGACGCGCTCTACTTTCGAACGCATCGACAAGGTCGCATGCGCTGGGAGTTCGTGGAGCGCAATGGCCGGCGTGGCCTACAACTGCTCTTCGAAGACGAGGGCCCCGGCATTGCAGACCTGGCGCTCGCCCTCACCGACGGCTGGAGGTTCTGTCGCAGTAGGGCGACCAGCGAGAAGCAACTGTCGCAGGCCGTGAGTCTCAAGCGCCAGGCTCACCTCGACAGCGCAACACGACTCGCCCGCGCACGGTGCGGTTCGCCACCGCGTCCATCGCATCGGAGGCGCGTTCGATCGGAAGCACGTCGCTCACATGCGGATGCAATTGGCCGGCCGCGACGAGTTCCATCAACCTCGCGTCGGTGGCAGCACTTTCGAGCGGGAACTTCTCGGCCCAGGCACCGGTGAACACGCCGACGATCGAATAGTTTTTCAGCAACGGCAGGTTCATCGGCACGCTCGGGATCTCACCGCCGGCAAAGCCGATCGGCATCAGCCGGCCGCACCAACTCATCAGCCGCGTCATCTCGGCGAACACGCTGCCGCCCACGTTGTCGAAGCAGACGTCGATACCCTTGCCGTCGGTGAGCGCCTTGATGCGCTCGCGCAGCGGCTCGGCCCGATAGTTCACCGCCGCCGTCGCGCCATGCTTCATCACGAAGTCGATCTTGTCGTCAGAGCCCACACCGGCGATGACGCGCGCGCCGAGGTGGCGCGCAACGTCCACCGCCGCCAAACCGACCCCGCCGGCCGCACCTGTGACGAACACCGTCTCGCCTCTGCGCACCGACGCCCGCTGATCGAGCGCATAGAGCGCAGTCCTGTAGGCGTGGATCACGGTCGACCCGGTGACGAAGTCGACTCCGTCGGGCAACGGCGTTGCCTTCAGCTCGGGGACCACCATCGTTTCCGCGTAGGCGCCGATCCAGTGACTGCAGGCCACCCGGTCGCCGGGCTTGAAGCGGCTTACGCCAGAGCCGACTGCCCTAACGGTGCCGGCGCCGTCAGTGCCCGGCACGAATGGCGTCACGGGTCTCATCTGGTACTTGCCCGACACCATCAGGTAGTCCATGAAGCTGACCGCTGCGGCATGCACGTCGACCTGCACTTGGCCTGCCTCGAGCGACGGCTCGGGCATCTCGCCGACGCGCAGCGCGTGCGGGCCATCGAAGCTTTCGCAGATGACGGCGCGCATGGGCACTCTCAGCGATCGAGGCTCGAGACCACGATCCAGGTGGCCTGCGCGACGGCGATCAAGTCGCCGGTCACGGACATGATCGCGGTACCGGCGAAGCGCTTGCGGCCGTCGGTCGCAAGCGGCCAGGCCACGACGACGCAACGCTCGCCGGGTCGGACGTCGCGGTCGACACGGGCCGACAACTCGCCGAGCAGCATCAACTCGTCGTTCGCCGGCTTCAGCGCGAAGGCGCCTGCACAGTCGAGTGCGGCCCATATGAACTCTGTCGCGACGCGGCCCGAGGTGTCGGCCAGCGAGGCATCAGGCACCCACGGCGCGGCGAACACCGATTCGTTTCCCGCGGTCGGGCCCGGAAAGATGCGCATACCGTCTCCCTCGGCTCGATGTGTGCCGCAGACGAAGCAGCCCGGCAACGGGTGGTGCAGGAAGCCAGGGTATCGCTTCGATGCGGCCTCGGCCTCTACGAAGCTCGGTGTCGCGGACACAAGGAGATCGAGTTCGCAGCGATGCGCTTCTGCAACGAGCACTTCGCCGTCGAGCAGGCGCGCCTCGTCGTCCGTAACCTCGACCATCAGCTCGCGCTCCAGCGGCGGCGGCGCGCGAAGCCGTACCCTTGCCGGCCCGGCAAGATGAAGCGCCAAGCGGCCGCACACGTAGCCCCCGTTGCCCGATCGTGGCGGACCATTGAATCGGCGCGGGATTACAAGGCTGGCAACGATCATGCGTCGATGCTACGCCTTTAAAGCGCTGGGGAATGCGCCCGCACCGTGTCAGCTCGACGAGAAGAAGCTGGGCCCCCGCGCCGGTGGGATCACGCGCGAGATGTCGCGCTTCGATCCGGCCGAGCGCTGGCAGACGATCGAAGCGCCCTGGCGATGGCAGTGACGCATGAGGCTGCTGCCTGACAGCGCGGGTCCTGCGGTGTCGGCCACGACGGCCTATGCTTGGACGCCAAGCCCGATATATGGGCCGAACGCGATGGAGGTGCGCAATGAGGATGAGCATGCGGCCCATTCGTCCGCTGTTGACGGTTGCAATGCTGCTGCTGTCGGCCTGCGGCTCCCAGGTGGTCAATCCCGTCACCGGCCGCGCCGAGTACTCGGTGGTGGACGAGGCCTCCGAGATCCAGGAGGGCGCCAAGGCACATGAAGGCGTGCTGCAGGATTACGCCGTCTACGCGGACCCCAAATTGCAGGCCTATGTGAACGACCTGGGCCAGAAGCTCGCCAGCCAATCGCAGCGAGCCAACCTGAAATGGACCTTCACGGTCCTCGACAGCCCGGAAATCAATGCCTTTGCATTGCCCGGGGGCTATGTCTATGTCACGCGCGGCATCATGGCCTACCTCGACAGCGAGGCCGAGCTGGCAGGAGTGATAGGTCACGAGATTGGCCACGTTGCCGCTCGCCACGGCGCGCAGCGCGCGACGCGCCAGCAGACGGCGGACATCAGCGTGATCGCCGCCACCGTCCTGGGCGCCGTGCTCGAGATAGGTGGCGTGGGGGGCGCCACCAACCTGGCAAGCCAGTTGTCGCAGACGGCCGCATCGGGCTACATCGCCTCGTACAGTCGGGACCAGGAATCGCAGGCGGACGAGCTGGGAGCCGAGTACCTTTCGCGCAACCGCTACAACCCGCAGAACATGGTCGACGTGATCCAGGCGCTGAAGAGCCAGGAACAGTTCGCCGCCGACATGGCCAAGGCCGAAGGCAAGCCGGCGCCATCGGGGTCGAACTGGCTCGCTTCTCATCCTGCCAACGACAAGCGGCTCGCCGACATCAAGGCCTATGCAGCCAAATACAAAGGCCAGGAGAGCTACGCCGATGACGGGCGCACGCGCTACCTGCAGGCCATCAGCGGCATGACCTTCGGTGACAGCGCCGAGCAGGGGCTCGTTCGCGGGCGGAACTTCTACCACGAGGCCCTGGGTATCGCGATCACGGCGCCGCAAGGTTGGAGAATTCAGAACGCTTCAGACGCGATCGCGCTTGTCAATGGCGCGGGTGATGCGGGTCTGGTGGTGCGGGTGGTGCCCCCGAAGGCGGGCAGCACGCACGGCGAAGTGATCCGCAATGTGCTCGAGCCGATCGACGGACGCACGGAGCAGCGCACGCTCCACGGCTTGGCCGCCACGCATTTCGACGGAACGGTTCGCAACCGGCAAGGACAATCACGAGCGGTTGCGCTGACGCTTGTCACCGGACCAGGAGATCGCAACTACTGGCTTCAATACGTGGCCAAGGATGACGACGCCCGTCGGAGCGCCCAGGCGGGATTGACGGAGGCCGAGGCCTCTTTTCGCCCGATGTCATCGGCTGATCGCGCGGCGGCCAAGCCCTGGAGCGTACAAACCGTGCCTTTCCCTCGCGGAGGCTTCAGCGAACTGGCGAAGTCATCACCGTTGCCCGCCGCAAGGGCGCAAGCGCAGTTGATGCTGATAAATGGCGCCTACAACGGCGGCGCTGATCCAAAGCCGGGACAAGCGGTGAAGGTGATCAAATGACTGGGGCGATGGGCATTGCCAAATCACGTTGAAGATCGTTGGCCGGGTTGTGCCGGTCTGTGTTCGTCGGCAGAATCACCAAGCGTCCGTTCACCAGTTCGACGAGCGCGCCATTGAATACCTTGGAGATCGGGCACTGGCTGCCGACGGCTTCTTCGCTTGCAGCCGTCGCCAGTTTTCTCTTTGCCGCAGGTGCTGCGTTCGCAACCGAGCAAGCGCAACAGCGTCAACAAGGTCGAGCTGTGAATCAGGCGGCCAAACATGAAGCTCGCTCGACCAGGCAAGACTGCAGGGCGGAGAACCAGAACAGCAATGCCCAATGTCGCCAGGACAATCGAAACACCAAGCAAGAAGGCCGACAGGATAAGCGCGACATCAAAGACTGATCGGAGACGGGAAGCAGGCATTCGCCGCCCATCAGGGGGCATTTCCCAGCCAGGTCTCCCAGTCATGCACGGACTCAAGGCCTGGCGCGCCTTCATCTTGTTGAGCGCTTGCGCCCACTTGCTTCCCGCCTCTTCGCGCGTTCTGTACCGGCCCGCCGCTGGCAATCGGCCTCCGCAAATCTCGATCAAAGGCGAACTTGTTCAGGCGGATCTCGAAGCATTCACCGCCATTGCCGAGACCGCGCGACAGGAGGCCGTGACCTTCATGGCGAGCCGCGGCACAAGTACGCCGCCGCCTGGCATGGGATTTGTCAACGTGGCTCTTGACAGCCGCGGCGGCAATATCTGGGCAGCAATGTCCATTGGCAGAATCATTAGAAGATACTCTTTCGCGACGCGCGTGGAGGTCGGTGCTTCATGTGTCAGCGCCTGTGTGTATCTACTTGCTGCGGGGCAAGGGCGATACGTTGGCGGTCGGGTTGGCGTGCATCGCCCCCACCTCCAAAACGACGGGGTGACTTCCGCCCGGGCTGAGAAGGCGCAGTACGCGAGCATCAATGCCCAGACAAGGCAGTACCTCGAAGAGATGAACCTGCCAACGTCCCTGCATGTCCGGATGATGCAAACCCCATCGGATCGCGTCACCTGGCTCTCTGCACAAGACCTTTCGACTTACGGCTTGACGAGGATGATCCCTCCGTCACCGAGGCCCGCAGTGCCTTGATTGCCCCATAAATGGTACTTGTCTCTTTCTCCAAGGGCTGGCCGAGTTGTTTGGTTTCTCGGACTCGCACGTGGGAGACGCCGATTTTCGGAGAGCAACTCCTTTTTGCGACGTCCGAGTTTCAGGTGCGGTGCTCGGAGCTGCCGTTCGGTCACGTGACGGTCGGCTTTCTGGCGCAGCCACGAACTCATCGTCCCGGGCACGACCGGCCAATCAGAGAACCGGCCAATCACGCGTCCTCCGCGTCGAATTGCACTCGCACCGAAAGCATTGAGCCGATCTTGGCCCGGAACCTTCGAGCTCTTCCTCCCATACTTCATATGGTCTCCCGCCTACACCGTCTGAGCGTACCCACACTGGTACGGATGGGCGTTCATGAGCCGATCGCGCACGTGAGGCAACAGGCTCCGGATCGCCGTGGCGTCATGAAATCTCCTTCGCTACGTGCTCATTCCGTGCCGTTCTCGCCTCTGGGGTAACGCTTCAGTGCGGCTCTGAAGACGTCCACGACCGTGTCCGGGTTGTCCATCGTCACATCGAGATTCTTCAAGAGCCCGTCGCCAAGGCCGTATACCCAACCGTGGACAGCCAGCTTGTCACCGCGAGCCCAGGCGTCTTGCACCACGGTGCACAAGGCGACGTTGCCCACTTGCTCAATGACGTTCATTTCGCAAAGAACATCCTCCTGAAGTTCCTTTGGAAGATGGTCCAGGCGCTTGCGGTGGCGAAGGCGAACGTCCTGAAGATGGCGCAACCAGTTGTCGGCAAGGCCAATGCGTTTCCCATGCAATGCCGCGCGGACGCCTGCGCATCCGTGGTGACCGACAACCAGGATGTGCTTGATCTTCAAATGCTCCACTGCAAACTGAATGGTCGAAAGGGCATTGAGATCAGACGGCACCACCAGATTGGCCACGTTTCGGTGCACGAAGACTTCGCCCGGATCGAGACCGGTGATCTGATTGGCAGGCACTCTGCTGTCCGCGCATCCGATCCACATGTATCTTGGGTTCTGCTGATGTGCCAGGCGAGAAAAGAACCCCGGCCGTTGCGCCTCCGTGGCAATTGCCCAGTCCCGATTGCTCGCGAACAGGTGATCAAGTTCATCGGTCATTTCATACTTCCTTCCAAATTGGGGGACGATCCGGCGGATGGACCGACGACTTATACAGGTCTTACCATCGTTCAAATGAACACATTGCACCTGCTTACCTGCGTCGCGGCGGTCGGCGCAGTACAGCCTTTTCCTGTCTTCGCACTTCAAGTGAATGAATGCATGGACGGGAGCGGTCGCAGAATAATGACTGCCCGGCCTTGTGAAAATCCCGCGACCGAAATGGATCGACCGCGGCCCCGCTGGTGAGACCCGCTACACGGACGAGCCAGGCGCCGGCGCGCTGCGGCGGTTGTGGATCAACTTCTTTTCTATCCTGCCAATCGAAGCGAAGCGAAGCGCAGCTCCAGCTTGTCGTAGCAAGCGCAAGCGCGGGGCCATCAGTTTGTTGTGATCATCCGGGCGGCCTTGCAGTTCGGCGAACCGGGCGGAAGCCATCGCCATGATGCATGAGAGGCCTCCGATCGCAGCGGCCGGCCGTTTCCCGAGCGCCATGCCGCGTGCGCCCGTCACACGCGGCATAGTACTCGCGCACCAGGGGCGAGAGTACTAGAATTGCTGGCGCACAACCCTCTCCATCAGGAGATCGGGTGCGCCGTGCAAGTGGGTTAACCCACCATCAAGTGGCGCGTGAAGAATCTCGTGGCGAAGCTGGATACCGGCACGCGCAAGGAGATCGTCATGCGCCCCTCATCCTTGGGCTGCTCTAACTGAGGCCCTACACCCCTGGCCCGCCGTGCAACGGATGTCGGGGGCGCTGCCCCCTTCGCGAGGAGAGGGTCTGAACGCGCCCTGATTCTTATTCTTCAGTCTGCAAGGTTGCCGAGGCAGCTACCTCTTTCACCAAAGGGGCCGGCGGACTGATCCGGACCTCCCGGTCACGGAGACATGTCATGACCGCAACAACCCGCACAGACACGCTGCAGGGTGCGCCCGCCGTCGTCTCGGCCGTCGCCCCGAAGACTTCGATCAAGGTCGAGCAGCTTACCTGCACCATCGGCGCGGAGCTGTCCAACATCGACCTCGGCGCCGCCTCGCGCGACCCGGAGCTGGTGGCCGAACTTCGCCGCCTGCTGCTCAAGCACAGGGTGCTGTTCTTCCGCGACCAGGACATCACGCGCGGCGAGCACGTGGCCCTGGCGCGCCACTTCGGCGACCTGGAAGACCATCCCGTGGTCGGCAGCGACCCCGAGCATCCGGGCCTCGTGCGCATCTACAAGTCGCCCGGCTCGCCCAACGACCGCTACGAGAACGCCTTTCACACCGACGCCACCTGGCGCGAGAAGCCGCCCTTCGGCTGCGTGCTGCGCTGCGTCGAGTGCCCGCCCGTGGGCGGCGACACCATCTGGGTCAACATGGTCGAGGCCTACAACCGTCTGCCGGATGACATCAAGGCCAAGATCGCGAGCCTGCGCGCCCGCCACAGCATCGAAGCCAGCTTCGGCGCCGCCATGCCGATCGAGAAGCGCCTGGCGCTCCATGCCCAGTTTCCCGATGCCGAGCACCCGGTGGTGCGCACCCATCCGGAAACCGGCGAGAACGTGCTGTTCGTAAACGCCTTCACGACGCACTTCACCAACTACCACACCGCGCAGAACGTGCGCTTCGGCCAGGACGCCAGTCCCGGCGCCAGCCTGCTGCTGAACTACCTCATCAGCCAGGCCGCCATCCCTGAATACCAGGTCCGCTTTCGCTGGAAGAAGAACAGCATGGCCTTCTGGGACAACCGCAGCACCCAGCACTACGCGGTGATGGACTACCCGCCATGCCACCGGAAGATGGAGCGCGCCGGGATCGTCGGCGAAGCCACCTTCTGCGCTCCCCTCAGTTCAACCGCAATCCAACAGTAAGACCAGTCATGAACTACCTCGACGGCTCCCTCTATCCCGAGAACCAGCAACCCCTGATCATCACCGCCGCGCCCTACGCGCCGTCGTGGGTGCCCTCCGACTTCCCCGAGGACATCCCGGTCACGATCGACGAGCAGATCCAGAAGGCGGTCGACTGCTACAACGCCGGCGCCACCGTGCTGCACCTGCACGTGCGTGAACTCGACGGCAAGGGCAGCAAGCGCCTGTCCAAGTTCAACGAGC
>NZ_JBBKZV010000043.1:0-36816 GCF_037889915.1 Variovorax humicola
GGCGCGCCCAGAAAGATGGGCACGGCCGGGCCGCCAATGGTCAGCGTACGGAACATTCTTGTTTTCTCCCTGAGTTTCTATTGATCGCCGTGACAGTGGCGAGAACTTCGTGGCAACGGGGCTAGATGTCCCCCGAACCGCGGAGAAGCATATACCAGCGAACCCAAACTCAATCGTCTCCCACCCCGGGAGACGCACTCATGGTCCCGCAAGCGCGCATTCCAGAACGCGACCGACGTCCGGTGCAGACGGGCGGGTCGGGGGTCGCCGCCGAGGAAGTAGACGATGACTTCCTGCCCGACGCGCGGGATCTGGATGCCGCCAAGCTGGATGCCGGCCCAGGGGGAACTGACACCGCTATTTCAGGTATTGCAACGAATGGCGTCGCTCGGGATCGTCCGGGCCCTGGGACCGATGCTCGCGATATTGGCAAGCGTCGCGTTGTGATGCTGGATGACCTGCCGGGGCATCACGAAGGCATGCCCTCGGTTGTGTGCGCGTCTTCGACCAGCACAACCGAGTAGCCCGGCGTAAGGGGTCTTGAGCAGAAGCTCGTATTCGAAGAGGCTGTTCAGGCCCTCATGGCCCGACAGGCGCACCGGCTCCAAGGCTGGGCGGCCCAGGACGACCGGGATGGCTTCGCTCTGGATCTGGAGCGTGCGCGAATTTGCGCCCGCGACTGTCCGCTTGGTTGTTGACATTGTTCCTCCCCGAGATTTTGATTACATGCGTCTGCGCCATGTCGCGGCCGACTGTACTCAATATTGCGCTGCTGCGCCGCTCGGGCGGGTGGCCGCCCTATGCGCTTCGCACAAGCATCCGAACAGACTCGCTGGCCGTCATGACTCCCCGTGCATGGGCAGATAGGCATCGCGCGAAGGCGCCAGGAGGTCAGGGCCGTGCTCATTGCGCAAGGAACAAGACCGACCTTCACCTCCCGGACGAGGTGAAACTCGGTTCATGACCGATTGCAGCCCCCAGCGGTATGGGAGGAGCGCACGAAGTGCGCGGAGCCTGGGGCGCGAGCCTACTTCTGAGATTCGACTTCGTTTGTCCAGCGATCGATCAGCCGCTTGCGTTCAGCCGCCTTGCCGTACTTCTCGAAGTCGTACTTGATGAGCTTGACGCCGTCGGATGACGGAATGCGCTGGTCGGGCTTGAAAGTCTTGTTCGCGGGGGTCTGGAAGCTGCCGGACTTGGCTCCGATGGATTGGCCCGCCGGGCTCATCAACCAGTCGTAGTACTTGACGGCGTTGGCCTTGTTGCGCGCGCCTTTCACCAGCGCAATGCCGCCGATCTCATAGCCTGCGCCTTCGCAGGGCGACGCGGTCTTCACCGGGAATTTCTCGTAGCGCCACTTCTCGAAGCCGAACAGGAAGCTCACGCCGATCGCGACTTCACCCTTGGCCACGTTGGGCGCCTGCGCCTGGCCGCTGCGCGTGTAGCTGGTGACGTTCCTGTGCAGCTTCTTCATGTACTCGAAGGCAGCGTCCTCGCCCATCAACTGCACCAGGCCCGCGATGATGGTGTAGGCGGTGCCGCTGGTGGCGGGATGCGAGATTTCGATCTCGCCCTTGTATTCGGGCTTGATCAAGTCGGCCCAGCACCGGGGCTCGGGCAACTTCTTTTTCTTGAGTACGTCGGTGTTGAAACCGAAGCCGATGGTGCTGGTGTAGAAGCCGCCGACCTGGTTGCCGCTCATCGCGTACTGACGCACAGACCAATCGAACAGGTCGTCGAGGTAGGCCGGCCGGTAGGCATCGAGCAGTCCTTGCTCGGCCGCCTGCAGGAACGGGTCGCCAGTGCCGCCCCACCAGATGTCGGTCTTGGGGTTGGCCGCCTCGGCACGCAATTGCGCGCCGATCTCGCCGGTGCCCTTGTGCGCCTGGTTGACCTTGATGCCGGTGACGCGCGTGAACTCGGCCGCAGCCGCCTCGCACCAGCCGGCATCGGTGCTGCACAGGGCATTGACGGTGCCCTGCTGCGCCCACGAATTCATGCAACCGACAGTTGCAGCACCCGCCAATAGTGAGCGAACAGCCATCGTCTTGATCGCATTGAGAGACATGCGGCAACCCCGTGAATTGAGATGAATCGCAGGATAGCCGCGGGCGCGCCGGAAAGCGGTGGATTCGTGAACAAGTTGCCCGCGGACGTTGACCGCAGGCCAAGGTCCGTTGCCAAAGCGCCGACATCGCTTTCTACAATCCGCCCCGCCCGAACACCATTTGGGCGTTTTTTTATTCACAACAAGGATTTCAGGGATATGGAACACAGCTCTTTCAAGAAGTGGTCGGCCGAGTTCGCCGGTACTTTCTGGCTCACATTCGGCGGCTGCGGCAGCGCGGTCCTGGCGGCCGCGTTTCCCCAACTGGGCATCGGCTTTCTTGGCGTTTCGCTGGCCTTCGGGCTGACGGTGCTCACCGGCGCCTATGCCTTCGGCCCGATCTCGGGCGGACACTTCAACCCGGCCGTGTCAGTGGGCCTCGTCATCGGAGGCCGCTTTCGCGCATCGCAACTCGCGGGCTACGTCGCTGCCCAGGTGCTGGGTGCCATCGCGGCGGCCGGTGTGCTCTACATGATCGCCACCGGAAAGGCCGGCGCCGATATCGGCGGCTTCGCAACCAACGGGTTCGGCGAGCATTCACCCGGCAAGTTCGGCATGCGGGCCGCACTGATCACCGAGGTGGTGCTGACGGCCGTGTTCCTGATCGTCATCCTCGGCGCGACGGCCAAGCGCTCGGCCGCCGGTTTCGGCGGCATGGCCATCGGCCTGTGCCTGACGCTGATCCACCTGGTGTCGATCCCGGTGACCAACACCTCCGTGAACCCGGCCCGCAGCACCGGCCCGGCACTGTTCGGCCCGGCCTACGCGATGTCCGAACTGTGGCTGTTCTGGGCGGCGCCGATCGCCGGCGCAGTCCTCGGCGCGCTGATCTACAACGTGCTGCTCAAGGAAGACTAGGAAACACCCCCGAAGCGCCTGCGGCGCCTCCCCTCGATCGAGGGGGCGCACCCGGCGGCCCGGCGCCAGCCGGTGACGCGGGTGCCCACGAACCGACTTCGCAGTGTTCGTCCTTGCCAGCGTCGTGGGGCACTGAAGCGAATCAGCTTCCTGGCATCTTCATGACGGTCGACTGGCCCTCGACTTCAGTGGTTGTGGGGTGCGATGCCGTCACAGCGCCCTTGTAGACCTCGTCGGCCGACACGCTCGAGTTCATCGCCGGCGCTGCGGTGGACTGGCCAATGGCTTCGCTGCTGCCGCCGGCATGGGCCGCGGCGATGGCTTCGCGCTGCACGTCCTCGGCCTTCACCGTCGAATTCGTCATCCTCGGGCTGGTGGATTGGCCGATGGCCTCGGTGCCATTGGCTTCGCGTTCGTCCTGCACTTGCGTCTGCGCAAAAGCGGACGCAGCGCCAAGTGCGGCGAAACCGGCGATCGCAGCCGTGGCAAGCAGGCGGGTGGAAGTTTGCATGATGGTTGTCTCCTGGAAAACTTCACTCTAGGCATCGAGAGTGAGGGCCCCATGAGCACAGTCTTAGGCGGGCGTGAGCAGATGCACCCGCGCGATCAGCCCGTTCTTGCCCTCTCCATCTTCCAGCCGGTCGCGCAGCTCGATGCGCAAGCCCTGGCGTGCCGCCGCGGCCTGCGCGATGGCGAGCCCGAGCCCGCTGCCGCCGGGTGGCGTCCCCGGCACGCGAAAGAAGCGGTCGAACACCTGCCGGCGCCACTCGGGCGCGATACCGGGGCCATCGTCGACCACGTCGACCACCGCCTGGCCATCGACCGCATGCAGCCGCACATCGACCACGCCGCCTTCGGGCGTGTGGCGCAAGGCGTTGTCGAACAGGTTGTCGAACACGCTGTGCAGGTCGGCCGGCGATGCGTCCAGCACCGGCGCGATGCGGCCGTCGAAGCCGACGTCGACGTTTCGCTGGTCGGCCAGCATCATGCGTTGGCCGAGGCTCTCCCGCAGCAGCGCGGCAACGTCAACCGGCAGGCGCGCGTCGTTGACGGCTCCCTCCTGTCGCGACAGGTTCAGCAATTGCTCGATCAGGCGCTGCGCGCGGGTGACGCCGGCCTCGAGCTGCGAAAAGCGCTCCCTCGCCTCTCCGTCCGGCACATGGCCGCGCAGGTTCTCGAGCTGCAGGCCGATGGCGGCCATTGGCGTGCGCAGTTCATGCGCGGCGTCCTGAACGAAGCGGCGTTGCGCGACGAAGGCGTTTCGCAGCCGCGCGAGCAAGGTGTTGAAGGCCGCGACCAGTGGGCCGATTTCATCGGGCACGCGCGCCAGCGGCAGCTCGGCCACGCTGCTTTCGTCTTGCGCCGCCACTTCGCGCGCCACCCCCCGCAGGGCGCGCGAAGTCGCGCTGACGATGAGCCACAGCATCAGTAGCGTGGCCGGCAACATCAACGCCACCGGCAAGCCTTCATACAGCGCGCGTCGTGCAATGCGCTTCTGCCGGAAGGCTTCGCTCTGGATGACCTGAACCCGCGCACGCGTGGGCCGCTCTTCGTCGACGGGCTGCGTGAAGACGCGCCACTGTTGTCCTTCGCCCGGGCCTGATCGCACGTCGGCGAAGCCCGGGGTCGCCTGCAGCGGGACGGCCGCCGGTGCATAGGCGCTGGTGAGCGGCCCGGTGCCGTCGGCGGCCCACTCTTGCACGATGAACGCCCCGCGCGTGAGCACGTCGGCGGTCTCCAGCGACTGCAATTGGCCGGGCTTGCGGTCGGTGGCGTGGGACTCGGCCACGAGGCGCATCTGGTCGTCCATGAAGGTGTGCACCAGCCGGCCATAGGCGCCCCACGAGAACCAGGCCGTAACGGCCGCGGCGATCACGTGCAGCGTGATGAGCCACAGCAGCAACCGCGTGCGCAGCGACCGCGGGCGCCAGCGGTTCACTTCTTGCGCTGCGCTCAATGTCACCCCCACGCTCGGCACTCCGTGTCCTCGCTGCCCCCCGAGGGGGCGCGAGCTTGCTTGGGGCGCCCCGGCGCTGCGCTCATAAGTACACCTCCGTGCTTCGCATTGCGGTGCGGGCACCTTCGGGCGGCCGCGCGGCACTCATGGCGTCACCGCAACGCGCCAGCCCAGCCCGCGCACGTTGCGGATCGCATCCGGCCCGATCTTGCGGCGCATGCCGTGGATCAGCACGTCGATGGCGTTGCTGGTGACTTCTTCGCCCCAGCCATAGATGCGGTTTTCCAGTTGCTCGCGCGACAGGATGGCGCCGGGGCGTTCGAGCAGTGCGTGCAGCAGCGCGAACTCGCGTGCGGTGAGCGTCTCGCGCGTGCCGTTCTGCAGAACCTCGCGCGTGGTCAGGTCGAGTTGCAGCGGGCCGGATCCGATCAGCGAATGCGCCGCCCCGTCACGCCGCCGCACGACGGCACGCATGCGGGCCAGGAGTTCGCGAAAGGCGAAGGGCTTGAGCAGGTAGTCGTCCGCGCCGAGGTCGAGAACGTGGATGCGATCCTCGATGTCGCCGCGCGCCGTGAGCACCAGCACCGGCGTGGCATCGCCGCGTTCGCGTGCGCGGCGCAGCACTTCGGCACCGTCCCTGCCCGGCAGGCCGAGGTCGAGCAGCACGCAGGTGTAGCCGCCGTCGTCGAGCGCGCTTTGCGCCAGCGGGCCGTCGCGCACCCAGTCGACCGACCACCCTGCGCCCTCCAGCGCCTGGCGCAGGCTGCGCCCGATCATTTCGTCGTCTTCCACCAGCAGTGCGCGCACGGTTGTCCTCGGTCTGGAAACATCCGGACGAGGAGGCTACGCCTGAATTGTTAGGCGTGCATGAGACAGGTCGGCGGGCGCGGCGCCTTCAGAACTTCTCGTGCGCGCCCAGGTAGCGCCACTGACCCGCGGGCAAGTTGCCCAGCACCACGCGTCCGATGCGGATGCGCTTGAGGCCGACCACCTTGAGGCCGACCTGCTCGCACATGCGACGGATCTGGCGCTTCTTGCCTTCGGTGAGGACGAAGCGCAGTTGCTCGGGGTTCTGCCAGTCGACGCGTGCGGGCTTCAGCGGCTGGCCATCGAGGCTCAGCCCGTGGCGCAGGCGGGCAAGCAGCGCGGGCGGGAACGCCTTCTGCACATCGGTCGTGATGTCACCCCTGTCGCCCGGGCCGCTGCCGGGGGGCGACCAGGTCACGCGGACGAGGTACTCCTTTTCGATGCCGGAGTCTTCGCCGATCAATTGCCGTGCGACGCGGCCGTCTTGCGTGAGCACCAGCAGGCCGACCGAGTCGATGTCGAGCCGGCCCGCGGGCGCAAGGCCGCGCAGTTGCGGCGGCGAGAAGCGGTTGGGGCTGGTGTCCTCGCGCCAATGGGTGCGCGGGTTGATCAACATCACCGCGGGCTCGTGGCCATCTTCGGCCTGGCCGCTCACGTAGCCCATCGGCTTGTGCAGGAGGATGGTGACCTGCGTCGCCTGGTGGCCGTGCGCCTTCTTGTCGACCTCGACACGGTCGGCGGGCGTGACCTTCACGCCCATCGGCGCGACCTTGCCGTTGACCTTGACCCAACCCTGCTCGATCCACGCATCGGCCTCGCGGCGCGAGCACAGACCGAGTTCGGCCATGCGTTTGTTGAGGCGCACTGCGCCGGGAGCGGACGGGGACGTGGCGTCGGTCATGGTGATGCCGATTATCTCGAAGCGCCCGGAGCGCCGCCCGTGCTCAGTGCTCGCCGACGCGGGTTGCCTCGCAATTCCTACACGGTGCCCGCGCCGCCATTGCACGCTGAGCTTCCTTCCCACGCAGAGTCAGGAGTCGACCATGCCAAGAGGTGACAAATCGTCCTACACGGACAAGCAGAAACGCCAGGCCGAGCACATTGAAAAGGGCTACGAGGAGCGCGGCGTGAGCGAGGGCGAAGCCGAGCGGCGCGCCTGGGCCACGGTGAACAAGGAAACCGGAGGCGGCAAGAAGAGCGGCTCGGGTCGCGGCAAGCCCGAGAACCACGCGCCCTCGCGCAAGGGAGGCCGGCTGGGCGGCGCGGCGGCCGCCTCGCGCACGGCGGAAGAGCGCTCGGCCTCCGCAAAGAAAGCCGCCCGCACGCGCAAGCGGAACGCCGCTGGGGCCGGTCAGTAGCGACGCAAGGCGGCGGCCTCGTCGATGGGCTCCGAGGCCGCTGTGTCGGCCGCGACGAATGCCCTGCGCATCGCCTCCACGTCCACGCGCTCGAGATAGCGCGGGATGTTGCGCCACAGCGTGTGATAGCCGTAGCCGCCGCGGAACATCTCGTGCCGTGCCGCATCCTTGCTCCAGCCTTGCACCACCATCCGATAGAGCGCGACGACCACGCCCGTGCGGTCGGCGCCATGCCAGCAATGGACGAGCACGGGGCCCTTTCTTTCAGCCTCGCGGATGGCGATGAGCGCTCGCAGCACCTCGTCGTCATTGATCGACCAGGTGTCGATGCGCACCCGCCGGCGCACGATGCCGGGGTGGTCGCGAAACGCCCGATCGTCGCTGTTGAACGAGCGGAAACTCAGTACCGTGCGGATACCGAGTGCTTCGATGGTGGGCACGTCTTCGCGGCGCGGCTGGCCGCTGCGGTAGAGCGTAGGCGTTATGCGGTGCAGGTTCTCCGGCCCGGTGCCGGACGGATGGCGATGCAGCCGCTCGGCCCACGACCCGGGTCGCGCATCCACCATGCTGGAGTGCCGCCGCGAATGGCGCTTCATGCCTTGGTCCGTTTCGGACGGTGCAGCCTCAAGAGGATCAGCATGGCGCCTCCGAGCCCGATCCAGTAATCGACCGGCGCACCCAGCAGCCAGTGCGGATGCCACGCGACGTGGGCCGGATCGAAGTGCGCCCAGCCATACGCCGGGTTGGCGACGAACCAGACGAAGTCCTCGACCATCCAGAAGACCATGAGCCCGGCCAGCGCCAACGCGGCATCGCGCCAGGTCCATCGGCCGTTGAAGGCAAGCGGCGCGAAGAACACCAGCGCCATGAACGGGAACACCCAGGCGTGATAGCCGGTCATCGCGCGGCCGCCCCAGAAGATGTCGAGCAGCCAGTGCTTCTCGATGCGCCAGGTAGGCAGGTTGGCGGCCCATCCGGCACTGCCTTCGATCTGGATTTCAGCGTTGGCGAAGAAAAACGCCATCAGGAGTACCCATGCGAGGTACCCCGCGGTCCGACGAACGCTCATGCCTACCAGCAGTTCGCGGAAGTCAACGCGATACCGGCCAGGTCGACATTCGACTGGGTGCCGGCCTGGTTGACCTGGAACACGAGGCAGGTGTCTGCGGTCTGCGAGCCGGTGGGCGTCGCCTTGGCGATGTACCCGGTCGGCGTGACCGACGTGTCGAGCGCGACACTGAGCGTGTAGTAGCTCGATCCGCTCGAATTGACGGGAAACGGCAAGACCGAATAGCCGAGCGTTGCCGCGTCGTTGGTGTATTGATTGGTATTGCTGTACACGCGTTCCTCCCTTGCAGCCAGATCCAGCAACGCATTCTTGGCGTCGGCCCTGCGCGACTTGAGGATGTACGACTTGTAGGACGGATAAGCGATGGCGCTTAGGATCCCGATCACGGCCACCACGATCATCAATTCGATCAGCGTGAAGCCTCGCACATGCTTGCGTCGCGACACCCGGCCGACTTGACAAGAAAAAGTGGCCTTGATCATGGCGGCGTCCTCGCGTTGCATGGGCGGCACCTTACCGCAGCTTGATCCAGGTGAGCCGCCCGCCGCCGCTGGCCGAGCTGGGATTGACTTGCGTCACCGAGCCCTGCCCGCTGACGGTTTGCGTGGCCAGGTATTTCTTGGTACCGGCGCTCACGATCGATGGCGAGCCGACACCGCTCAGGCCGATGCCCGCCACGATCTGGCCCGTGGCCGACACAAAGTTGTTGGTCGCGTCCGCGAAGAACGACGACGGCGGCGGCGCGCCGGTGGCGGGGTCGATGGCCATCGTGAAGCCCGAGGCCGGTTGCTGGTCGCAGCTCAACGCCTGGTTCACCGCCGGCAGCGTGGTGTTCACCAGGAACAGGCCGTCGGAAATGATCGGGTTGAAGATGATCTGCTCGTTGGTGCCGGGTAGTGCCACGGACCATCCGAACTTGTTGTTGGTGGTGCATGCGGTCGAGCCCGTCCAGCAGATCGTGTTCCGGGTGACCGTGCGGGCGCCGGAAATCAGGCCGTTGGAATAGGTGACGTCGGTGGTCACGGTTTGTCCCTGGAGCGTCGACAGGCTCACCGTCTGAGGCGAGGTCAGGGTTGCGTACTGCGCCGATCCCTTGCCGTTCCAGGTGTTCATGTCCCAATCCCAGACGCCGATCATGTATTGCGTCCCGGTCGTGGGCGTCGCGGCGGAAGTCAGGGTCTGCGGAAAGATCTGGCCGGTGCCGAAGGTCACCATCAGACGGGGTGCGGTCGATGCGGCTACGACCGATGTCACGGTCAGGCGGGACGTGATCGGCAGGCCGCCCGTGGAGAAAATCGGCGTCGACCGGACGACCCAGTTGCTCGCGGTTGCGTTGGTCAGGTCGTAGCGCCAGACGTTGCCGAACACATCGCCGGCATACACATAGTCGATCACGTGATCCCCATCCAGGTCGCCCGAGGTGACGTACGCGATGCCGTTGCGCGCCGTGACCGTGCTCCCGCTGGTGGTCGGGCCGGAACCGGTACCGGCGGTCAGGTAGCGGAAGGTCCTGGCGCCCGAGGTCTGGTTGACGGTCATGATGAAGATGCCGGCGCCGCCGTTCTTGCTGTTGAGCCCGTTGCCGAAGATGACGGACCAGTTGCCGTCATGCGTGCGCCGGATGATCGGCGTGCCGTAGGTGCTGCCAAGGTTGTCCCGGCAACTCACGGCGGGAACACCGGGGGTGCTGCCGCTGGCGGGGACGGCGGCCGTGTCGGTGCTGCAACTCAGGGTGCTGGAACTCCATTCGCCCAGGACCACGTTGGCCGCGTTGGATTCCGCAAAGTTGGCGGCGGTGGGGGTGGTGACATCGAGCGCATAGATTGCGCCATTCCCGATGCTGGTCTTGTCGCCGATGACGCCGCCGGCGTTGCCGCCCGCGCCGAGGCCGCCCACGAGCCAGGTGTGCCACGCTCCGCCGTAATACAGGTCGCCCGTGCCCGGCGTTGCATCGACGAAGGCGTTGTGGCCATATTGCGGCGAAGAGAAGGCGAGCGCTGCCGTGGTGGAGTGAATGGTGTTGAGGGCCGTCGCGGGCATGTACGCGATGAGTTCCCGGCCGTCGTTGACGGCGGTGGTGTCGAAGTCGCCGGCGGCCGTGTATGCGCCGGCACGAAAACCGTGCAGCAGGCCATCGTTGGCGCCCACGTACACCACATTGGTGCGGGTTGCGTTGGCCGACGCATAGTTGGCGTAGCTGAGCGAGCCTTCGGGCATGGTGGTCGCCGGCGCCAGCAGGTCCTTCCAGGGCGCCGTGAACGGGGATTGCGGCGGGCCGACCCAGGTCGGGCTCGAGTTGACGATGTCGCCCAGCACGCTGTCGCGCACACGGTAAAGGCCGCCGCCGGTGGGAGTCCGTTCGTTGGTGCGGTCGCCGCGCAGGTAGTTGAGCCGGTTTGTGTTGGAAGTGGCATCACCTGCAGTCAGCACCGCCTGCTGGCTGCCCGTCCCGGTGCCCAGGCTGTTCCACTGGAACGGAATGCCGATCGAATTGTTCGAGGTGAGGATGGTGCGCGCCGAGGAAGCCTGGGCCGTGGTGGCGACGCCAGTGGCGTTGCAAGCGCCGCCCGTGAGCACGCAACTCGCATCCCAGTTGGCAGTCGGATTGATCGACACCGTGTTGTTCGTGGTGTTGATCAGCAGGTTCTTCGCGGAAAGCTGCCCCCACGAGTTCACGGGGTGGTGGAAGGCCAGGTAGATCTGCGTGCCCACCTGCACCTGCGCCGATTGCTGGATGTTGATGCCGGCCGAACTCGATCCCACGTTGACGGGGGCCGCCTTGAAGCAAATGATCTCGTGCACATTGCTGCCGCCGCCAGTGCCCGAACTGAAGCCGAAGCGGAATTTCGAGGGCAGCGGGCCATTCGACGCGGTGATCTGCTGCTTGTTGATCACGCTGGTCGCAACACCACCGTCATAGCTGTAGTTCAGGCTGAGCAAGCCGTCCTGCGTGATTTTCAACCCATAGGTGATGGGCTTTGCATTGCCGCGCGTCGGATTCGCGACGCTCTGCTGGTTGGAGATGGAGGACTGCACCGCAAGGGCACTGGTCGCGATGAGCGGGTAGTCCAGGACGCCTTCAGTGGTCTGGGACCGCCGGCGGATCGACTGGCCGTTGCGGTCGATGATGGTGCTGCTGCTGAAGTTCCAGAGGAGTCCGCTGGCGCACGTATTGCCGACGGCGGTTTGCTGGTCGGCGGCGTTCAGGCTCGACGGGTAGTAGCTCGGATACTGGCTGTTCAGCCAGGCCCAGTTGATATTGCCCGCGCCACGCAGACTGACCCGGCCCGGGGCCGCGCCCGGTCCGCTGGCAGTGTTGTCGCCCGGGTTTGGAAAATTGCCGAACTCGTCGATGCCCAGGCCGATGTAGGCCCCCTGCAAACCATCATTGTTGGGCTTGGCGTTCGAGCAGCTGTAGCCCAGGCTGCCGCCGAACGCGCCGGTTTTCGTGTTGGCATCCACGCTCGTCACCAGATCCCCGTTCACCAGGAAAAAGGCAATCCCGTCCGCCCCGGAGGCCTGGCCCGATGAATTCAGGTAGCCGTTGCCGCCATAGGTGACAGTCTTGAAAGTCACTTCGACGCCCTGGTTGGACGGAAAGTCGAACTGCGAATACACCGCGCCGGTCTGGTTGTTGCCATTGGTGCCTGCCTGGAAGTCGCCATTGGTCAGGCGCAGCGCGCCGCTACCGACCGGATCACCCGTGGAACCGAGTCGCCCGGTGACGCCACCCACCAATGTTTCGCCGGCGTAGTACGGATTCCCGACGCACTTGGGAATGCTGCCCGAGCCGTTGCCGGCCGTCAGGCAGGCGCCGCCCAGGCTTTGCCAGGGGTATTGCGACGAAGCGCCCGTCAGCGTGTCGCTGATGATCTGTTGCGCATGTGCGCCGGGCGCCAGCACGGCCCACGCGGACAGCGCGCACAGCCAGCGGGAAAGTGGGGTAGACATATCTGGCTTTCAGGGACCGCTGAGGTCCTTGGTCGTGGACGTGTACGCGGCATAGACGCTTTGCACCACGCTCACTGTCGACAGGCGCCCGCCGTAGCCGACGCCGGTCACCTGGTACAGCACGGACTTGCCGTCGGGGCCGTAGCCCAGCAGCGCGATGTGCAGGGCCGGCTTCTGGGCATAGTTGACGTCGCTGACGGTGCCCTTCGTCGAATCGGTATTGATGCTGCCGCCGGCGAGCACCGGCATCTGCGGCGGCTTGTAGGTGATGCTGCTGCTCCACGGGAGCGTCCTCGGGTCTGCCAGCTTGCTGTTGGCGCCGCTGCAGATCCGCATGTTTCGCTGGTCGGTTCCATCGACGGTGCCGCTGCAGGAAACTCCGGCCCCGGCGTTGCCCTGGCTGAGCCACCACTCGCCGTAGCGCACGGCGCTTTCGGCCGCCTGCAGCGAGCGCTGCTTTTCCAGCGTGTTGCCGGCAATCGACTCCTGCGTGCCGAAGCTGCGATACATGCTCACCGCCACCAGCGAAACAATAACCAGGATGAGCAGGCTGGTCAGCAGTGCGACGCCGCGTTGCGCGCGGCGCCGGGGCAATGGAGGGCGTTGCTTCATTTGTTGTTCATCAGGTTGATGACCTGGACGACGTTGACGGTTTGAGTCGTGCCGTTGGCTTTTTTCTGCTGGAAGCCCAGCGTGACCTGCGCCGTGTAGACGCTGCCCCAGAGCCCGCCCGCCGTGATGCCGCTGGCCGGCATGTAGGTATCGACCGTGTGCTTCTGGTCGCCATCGGTGTCCACGCCATACAGCACGCTGAAGTTGGACACGTTGCTCGCCAGCGAGACCGGCGCGCCGGTGCCCGTCCCGGCGTCCAGGGTGCAGGTGAGTTCGTTGTTCGCGTTCACCCTGAAGCTGTTGGTCGACATCGCCACGCTGCCGACCGCGCCCGCGGTGTTGGTGACACCCTGGCAGTTCATCAAGCCGTCGCCGTTGGCGCGCTGGTAGCGCACCGTGACGATGTCCGCCAGCGCGCCGGCGCCGGTGCCGGTGGTCGCGGTGATCGCCTGTCCGGCCGCGAAGGAATAGGTGGAGCCGTCGGCCCGCGTCACCAGGGGCACGCTCGGCAGCGCCGACGACCGCGTGTCGCCCAGCGGATCGACGAAATAGCCGGTCGACTGGAGGGTGGTGGTCAGCATGGTGAGCGCAAGGCGCTGGCTGTCCTGCAACTGCGCCAGGTCGCTCTGCGAGTTGAAGGTGTTCTTCATGTTCAGGTAGATGTTGAGCACGGCCGCGAGCACGAACAGCGCGATGGCGATGGCTACCATCAACTCGACCAGCGTGAAGCCGGCTTGTCGAACGGCGCGCAGGAGATGTTGGCTTCGCATGGGCGGCGCCTCAGGGTTCGATGTAGAGGGTGTAAGAGCGCGCGCCGCTGGTACCGGCGCCGGCCGCCGCCGCTGTCTTCGTGGAATTGACGTACCTGTCGTTCCACTGGATCGTGAGGACGCAGCTCACGGGTGTGTCGGAGCTGCGCGTGCAGTTGACGACCGATGTCGCTCCGGGGAGCAGGGCATTCAGGTTGGTCGCCCATAGCCTGACTTCGCGTTCCGCCATTTGCTGCAAGGTGCAGGCGGGCGCGGTCGGCTTCGTGGCCGAATAGCAATTGTTCGGCCCCGCTGTCGTCAACACCCCGGTGCCGTCCGTCACCGTCGCGCCATTGGTGCTGAAGGTCGCAGGCACCAGCCCGCCGTCGCCCCAGAATTCCCGGTTGCCGTGCATGGCCGCCGCCAGGCTGTTGGCCTGCATCGCCACGATCGACCGGCTGAGGGCGGTCTGCGTGCTGGAGATGGCCAGCGCCTGCATCTTGGCGAAGCCGAAGATGCCGACGGTGATCAGCAGGACAGCGACCATCACTTCCAGCAGGGTGAAGCCGCCCTGCCGCGGACGTGGACGCGCGCGAGCACGACGCGACCATGACGGTGCAATGCGCTTCATGTGCAGGTACCCCCGGCGGTGAGAACCTGCTGCCGCCCGGCGAGGTTCAAGGTCACGCAGCGCGTGGCTTTTGCATTGGCCGGGCTGGTACGCAGCGTCAGCTGGGCGGCGCCGCCCGGCAGCCCCAAGGCAAATCCGTCGCGGCTGTAGGTGATGGCGCTCAAGCTGCCGCTCGCGGTGAAGGTGTCGGTGCCGGTCCACTTGAGTTGCTTGCGTATCACCGATTCGCCGGTGTCGATGGTGGTGTTCGACCCATCGCCGTTGTTGAAGATGAGCCAGCCGTTGTTCCAGGCCGTGCCCGTTGCGCCGCAATTCGTGCCGGTGACGGTTGCGCACACGGTCACGGCCTCGCCGCGCCGGATCGCTTCGGCACGCGCGAATTGCAGGTCGCCCACGAAGGCGTTGACCTCGGTGGCAACGCGATTGCGCTGGGTCAGGTCGACGAAGGAAGGCGCCGCGATGGTCGCCAGGATCGCGACCACCGCAAGAACCACCATCAACTCAAGAGCAGTCACCCCGTACATCCGGCGTGGGGCGTGGAAGACAGGGTGCGCCGCGCCGCCATCGGGGATGACGCGGCGGCGGGCTACGACGCGAAACAGGCAAGTCATCGATCAGGAACAGGTTGACGGCGTTCTTCACCTGTGGCTCCCTTGTCGCTTGATAGCTTGAACTCTTCAAAGCCGTTTGAGTGAGCGCACACGCACGCCAAACGACAAGCGGCGCAAAGCCGACGACAAGCGGTTCGACTACAACTTCAGGCGTAAGTCACGCAGTCGAGCACGCGCCGCGCGGCGTCGGGCTTGCCCAGGGAATGGCTTTTCCCGGCCATGCGGGCGAGTTGTTCCGGCGCGGCCATCAGCCGAGCAATCTTGTATTTCAGGCCGATGGTGTCGTACGCGAGCCAGGCCGCGCCCTCCTCCATCAGGAAGCCGGCGTTGTGCTCTTCCTGCCCGGGAATCGGCGACACCAGCAGCATCGGCTTGCCGAGCGCGAGGCATTCGGAGATCGTCAGGCCGCCGGGCTTGGTGACGACCAGGTCGGCCGCGGCCATGAGCTTTTCCATCTCGTTGGTGAAGCCGATGGCAACCAGCCTGCCGGCCGCGCGTTCCTGCACCCGCTTCAGCGCCTCGTGCGCCGCTTCGTTGCGGCCCGCGACCGCGATGACCTGGAAGTCGCAGCCCGGGCCGTCGAGCGCCAGCACGCGCTCGACCATGCTCGGCAGATCGCCCACACCGGCACCCCCAGAGACCAGGAGGATCACCTTGCGCGCGGGATCGAGGCCGAGCCGCGCCCTGCAGGCGTCGCGTGCCAGCTCGGGTGCTTCGGGTTGCGAGAACGCCGGCATCACCGGAATGCCGGTGACATGGATGCGATCCGTCGCCAGGCCGCGCGCCCGCATGCGGACCGCCACTTCTTCGGTCGCGGCGAGGTAGCCGGCCATGCCCGGCACGATCCACATGTTGTGCAGGTCGTAGTCGGTGACCTGCAGCCACACCGGGCAGTCGATCCGGCCGCGGTTGCGCTCGCGCATCAGCAGTTCGGCCGGCAGGAAGTGCGTGCAGATGATGGCCTTGGGGTTCACGCGATGCACCTCGCGCAACAGCGCGCCGGCGCTCACGCGCTCGATGCCGCGGCGCAGGCGCTGCGAGGTGGCGCTGTGCGGCGTGAGGTCGGTCTTCTGATGCAGGTACGACCAGACCTCGGGCGCGCGGTTCACGAGCTTGATATACCAGTCGGTATAAATCTTCCGAAAGCCGCTGGGGAAATGGGCCATGGCGTCGATGTGGGTCGCGCTGCAGGGCGGTGTCATGGCTTCGGCGGTGGCCGCGAGCGCCTGTGCCGCGCGAATGTGGCCATTGCCGGCGCTGACACTGAGGATGAGCAGTTCTTGAGATGTCATGAGCTTGAAGTTGGCTGCGACCGTACTGCCAGCATGCTGCAGGATTGCGCCGCATGCAGCGCCCTCCCTGCGGGCGCCGCAACCTGTGTTCTGGTATGCCCCTTGACGAGGCGAAACTAGATTACCAGACGGTAACCGACCGCTGTCTCGGTCAACAGATGCCGCGGCTGCGCCGGATCGGCTTCCAGTTTCTGTCGCAGATGGCCCATGTAGATGCGCAGGTAGTGGCTCTGCCCGGAATGCGAAGGCCCCCATACCTCGCGCAGCAACTGGCGCTGCGTGAGCACGCGGCCGGCGTTGGCCGCGAGCGTGGCGAGCAGGCGGTATTCGGTGGGCGTGAGGTGCACCTCGAGGCCGGCACGGCGCACGATGCGCGCGGCACGGTCGAGTTCGATCTCGCCGAAGCGAAGCATGGCCTCTGACTCCTCGACACCGCCTGCGCCACGTGGCCGCCGCAGGTTGGCGCGCACCCTTGCGAGCAATTCGCCGGTGCCGAAGGGCTTGGTGAGGTAGTCGTCGGCGCCGGCATCGAGCGCGGCGATCTTGTCGGCCTCGTCGGTGCGCGCCGACAACACGATGATCGGCACCGCCGACCAGCCGCGCACATCGCGGATCAGCGTGACGCCATCGCCGTCAGGCAGGCCGAGGTCGAGCACCAGCAGGTCGGGCTGGCGCGTGCCGGCGGCCGCGAGGCCGTCGCGCAGATTGCCGGCGTCGTACACCTGCCAGCCCTCGGCCTGGAGCGCGACGCGCACGAAGCGGCGGATTTGCGGCTCGTCCTCGATCACGATGGCGGTGGGAGGGGGCATGGGTTCAGTGATTCGGGAGCAGGTTCAAGAATGGTTCGAACGTCATGCAGCCTCCATGGCAGGCGGCGCGCGTCTCGGCAGCGTCACGGTGAATTCTGCCCCGCCGCCCGGCGCGTTCGCAGCGGTGATGGTGCCGCCGTGCGCGCCCACCACCGCCTTGCAGATCGCCAGGCCAAGGCCGACGCCGGGCGTGGCCGACTCGGCCTGGCCGCGCGTGAACTTGTCGAACAGCGTTTGTTCGCGCCCGTTCAATGCCGCAGGCAGGCCCGGGCCATGGTCGCGCACGGTGAGCACCAGCGTGGCGGGCGTCACGGTAGCGCCCAGCACGACGGGCGGTGCGCCGTACTTGGCGGCGTTCTCGAGCAGGTTGACCAGCACGCGCTCGATCAATACCGCATCGAACTCGACCAGCGGCAAGTCCGGCGCAAGCGCGGTCTGCACCGGCAGAGAGCCCAGCGCAGGACGCGCGGCACGAATCGCCGAGCCGACCACCTCTTCGACCGATTGCCAGTCGCGCCGCAGGTTCACCGCGCCTGCGCCGATGCCGCTTTCGAGGCGCGCCATGTCGAGGAGGTTGTTGACCAGTGCATTGAGTGCGCGCGCCTGCGACACGATCGCCTGCACCGCCTCGGCAAGCGCGTCGGCCGGCAGGGTCTGCAGCGATTCGGCCAGTGCAATGAGCGCGGTGAGCGGCGTGCGCACGTCGTGCGAGATCGCCCCGAGCAGGGCATTGCGCAGGCGCTCCGATTCCATCTCGACGACCGCCCCTTGCGCCACCTCGACGTAGTGCACGCGTTCGAGCGCGATGGCGATCTGGCGTGCCAGCGTTTCGAGTTGCTGCGCCTGTTCGGGGATCAGCAGCCAGCGCGCTTGCGCAGGCGCCAATGCGAGCACCCCGCGCACACGCATCGGCGCCTGCAAAGGGACGTAGTGCCAGTGCTGTGCAGCCAGCGTCGCCGTGCCGAGTCCTGCGGGCTCGCCCTGCCGAAAGGCCCAGTCGGCCACGCTGAAGTCGAAGCCTTCCGGTGGCGACTCCGGCGGCACCAGTCGATCGGTGGCATCGGTCACAAGCACGCGCGCCTGGCCGCCGAAATGGCGTTGCACCGCGGCGGCGCCAATCTCGACCACCTGGCTGCACTCGATCGCAGCGGACAGGTCGCGCGCGAGCTCGAACAGGGACTGCGCGCGCCGTTCGCGGCTGGTCGATACGCCGACCGCGAAGCTCAAGGATGCGGTCAGTTGTCCCACCAGGAGGCCGACGACCAGCATGACGCCGAAGGTCACGAGGTACTGCACGTCGCTGATCTCGAACGACATGTGCGGCGGCACGAAGAAGAAGTCGAAAACGGCAACGTTGAGCATCGCCGCGAACGCCGCGGCCCTGGCGCCGTAGCGCGCAGCAACGACGACCACGCCGAGCAGGAACAGCATCACGATGTTGGCCGGCTCCAGCACGCTGGCCAGCGGCGCGGCGAGCAGGGTGACCGCCAGGCTGCTGAATGCGGCCGCGACGAAGCTGTGCCAGCGCGCGGGCACCTGGCTTTCGACGACATCGGTCGCGGCGTGGCCTCGTGCATCGAGCAGCGAGCGCGCGAGGCGGTGCAAGGTGCCGACGTGGGCCGCCTCGACGACGTCCAGCGCCGGCGCCTGCCGCGCCAGCGACCGCGCGGGCGCGGGTTGCGGCAAGCCGGCGCCCGACTGCTCCACTCGCCAGCCCCGCATGTCGTCCTGCACATGCTCGGCCGTGCGCCGCAGCGCAATCTCGCGCAGCGCAAGGAGATTTCCCTTGCGGAAGAAGTTCTGCGCCGCGCGCTCGGCCTGAGGCGGCAGGTAGACCTTGCCAGCCGCGAGCCGCGCGGCCAGTTCGTCGGGCGTGACATCGACCAGCACCACTTCATCGGCCTCGTCGAGCACGGTGTCGGGCACCGTCTCGTGCACGCGCACCCCGGTGATGGCGCCGACGATGCCGTTGAGGCTTTCAAGATGCTGCACGTTGAGCGCGGACCAGACCTCGATGCCTTTGGCCAGCAGAGCCTGCACGTCTTGCCAACGCTTGGCATGGCGCGAACCGGGCGCATTGGCGTGGGCCAGTTCATCGACCAGCAACACGTCCGGACGGCGCGCCAGTGCGGCGTCGAGATCGAACTCCTGCAGCATGCGGTCGCGGTACGGCAACTGGCGCAGCGGCAATTGATCCAGCCCTGACAGCAAGGCTGCGGTCTCGCTACGGCCGTGCGTCTCGATCACACCCACCAGCACGTCGCGGCCCGCCGCGCGCTCGCGTTGCGCGGCGCCCAGCATGGCCCAGGTCTTGCCGACGCCTGCGCTCGCACCGAAGTAGATGCGCAGCTTGCCGCGAGGAGCGCGTGCCTCGTCATTGCGCAACTGCGCGAGCGACGCGTCGGGGCCGGGGCGTGCGACTTCGTTCATCGGCCGGCAGATTAGCGCATGTGTCGCCCTTGCGCCTCGCATCCGGCGCGCCGTGAGCCCGTGCGGGATTCCATGCTCGCACCGTCATTACACTGCAGCAGTTGTCACGAGAACATCGCCTCGTGAGCCATCCAGATGACCGCAACCGAAAGCTCGCCACTGATTGAAAGCCGGATCGTGCAGATCCGGGATCAACGCGTCATGCTCGATGCCGATCTGGCATCGCTCTACGAGGTCCAGACCAAGGTATTGGTACAGGCCGTGAAACGCAATGCCTCCCGCTTTCCGGCCGATTTCATGTATCGCCTTTCCGAGGAAGAGTGGGCAGCTTTGAGGTCACGAACTGTGACCTCAAACGGTGGCGGTCGCGGGGGCCGCCGCACGGCGCCTTACGCCTTCACCGAACAAGGCGTCGCAATGTTGTCTTCCGTGTTGGGCAGCCCGCGAGCCATCGCCGTCAACATCGAGATCATGCGTACCTTCGTCCGCATACGCGCCCTCGCGACGACGCATGCCGATCTCGCCAGGCGCTTGACGGAACTCGAGGAGAAGACCGATCTGCTCGCCGGTCAACACGACACTTTCAGTCGCAACACGCGCGACCAATTGCGGCAGGTCTTCGAGGCGATTCGCGATCTTGCAATGCCGCCCGATCCCCCCAGGCGGCCCATCGGCTTCGTGACGCCGGACGAGCGCAAGGGCGCGAAGTCTTCTGGAGGGAAGACTTAGCCGAAGCGCCTGCGTTCAACAGGCGCCGCGGATCACCGCTGCGCCTTGTCCTTGGCGTTCTGCGCCTCGATGCGCTCGCGCGCGGCCATCCAGTCCGCATCGCTCCACGACCGCAGTTCGTAGAAATTACCGCCCGTGGCCGCGGCCTGGCCGCCGTCCATCATGATCGACTGGCCGGTGAGCCAGTCGCATTGGCCCGGCGCCATCAGGAAGGCCGCGAGGTTCTGCAGTTCGCTCATCTCGCCGGTGCGGCCCATCGGGTTGAACTGCTTGCTGCGCGCGCCGGGCTCCTCGCCGGGGTTCAATCGCTTGCTCATGCCTTCGGTCGGGATCTCGCCGGGGCCGACGGCGTTGAGGCGGATGCCGAAGCGCGCCCATTCGAGCGCCAGCGACTTGGTCATGACCTCGATGCCCGCCTTGCTCATGGCCGATGGCACGACATACGGGCTGCCGTTGTCGACCCAGGTCACGATGATGCTCATCACGCTGCGGAATGGGCTTCCGGCTTTCCACTCGCCGGACTTGGCCTGCGCCACCCAACGCTTGCCGACGGCTTGCGTCACGTAGAAGCTGCCATGGAACACGATGTTGGCAACGGCGTCGAAGGCGCGCGGCGACAGCGCTTCCGTCGGCGACACGAAGTTGCCGGCCGCATTGTTGATCAGGCCGGTGAGGCCACCGCTTGCAAACAAGGACTCGACCATCTCGTCCACTGCCTGCGCATTGCGGATGTCGACGCCAAAGGCATCGACGCGGCGTCCCGGAAACTGCTTGCGCCATTCAGCCGCCGTTTCTTCCACCACCGACTGGCGCCGGCCGCAGATGGCGACATCCGCGCCGAGACCAAGGAAGCGCTCGGACATCGACTTGCCGAGCCCGGTGCCGCCACCGGTGACGAGGATGCGCTGGCCGGACATGAGGGTGGGCTGGAACATGGTCTTGTCTCCTTCGGGTGTTGACGTGCAGTGGACGATTGAGTGGAACCGATCAGTCGGGAACGAAGTTCGCCTTGAACCTGGCCTCGTCTTCCGCAAGCTCCAACGTGACGAGCTGACCCATCTTGCCATCGGACAGGCGGCACGCGGCAAACAGGCTGTAGCGGCCCTTGAGGTAATAGCTCGGCAGGTCGATCAGCGCGTAGGGATGCGGCACGAACACCTGGTGCTCGAACACCATGCGGTGCACGTTGCGGGGCGACGGAAAGAGCTTGTAGTCGGCGGTATCGAATGACTTGGCAGTGGCCATGGCTAGCTCGTGAGAGTGGAGAGTGCGCGGAGACTGGGGGCGAGCAACATCACTTGAATTGCTTGCGCAAGAGGGCGCGATGCCTGGCGATGTGTGCCATCTGCGGTTCCGCGATGGTGCCACCGAGGTCGACGCCGTCTCCGTTGAGCACGTCGTTCGCATACGCCATCGCGCGCGACACGACTTCGGCTTCGCTCACATCCAACTGGGCCGCAAGGTCGAGCGCCACGCGTTTCATCGCGCGCTGCGAGAGCAGCCACATGGCGCCGAAGGCGTCCCACGCGGCGGCCGCTTCCTTGAACTTGTCGCGCTCGGCGAGGATTTCGTTGAGCGGCTTGGCGAGCAGTTCGTTCAGTGCGTCGAGTTGCTCGGCCATGGCGTCGTGCTGCGCCCGAGCGGCGAGCAAGGCGTCGCCGGCGTCGGTAATGGCGGTGCCGGGAGTGGAGGGCTTTTCGGTTGAAGACATGGTTTGCTGGTGCGGCCTGGCGTATGGCTTGGCGGCCTGGCCTGCCGACTTGGCCTGCCGTTTGGCCGACCAGCAATTGTCGCGCGGCACCAACCTACTTGAGGTTGGACATGTGCGTCGTGGTACCGAAGGAAGTGTGCCCGGCGCCGGACTGGGTCAGGTCTTCGATGGTGCCTTGGCGCATCGAGAAGACAAAGGTGCACGCCACCAGCGTGACGCTGACGAGCAGCGCCCACCAGCCGAACCAGTAGATCAGACCGACGGTGACAAGCGGTGCAAGCAGTAGCGCAATGGTTCTCAGCATGGACACAATCGGGTCATCGAAATCGAAGGCATTATGTCCCCGAATTGGAAACAAGATGTGACAATTATCTCGGGGTTTTAACTACTCCGAAGCAACTGGCGATAGGCCTCACGCGTCGCCGGTGCGACCGATTCGAGCGCGAGCTGGTAGGAGGTCTGGTGCCTTGCCATCATCCGCGCCGAGGCGACGATCTTCGACTTGCAGAACCAGTGGCAGGTGTGCTGCATGAGGAACAACTCCGCCGACATCATGAAAGCCTTGGCCTTGGGCGTTTGCTCGAGCCGGTTGGCGGCCGCGTCGGCAATGCCTTGTGCATGAATCGCGAAGGCCTTGCGCACGTCGAACGTGGCGGCGGGAAACATCGAATTGGCCAGCGGCAATGCCAACGGGATCTTGCTGACGCGGGCGTCGGCCTCGTTGACCCGCGAGAAGCCGGCGGCGAAGCGGGTGAACTGCGCGGACAGGTCCTGCTCCGTGGTGGTCAGCATGCTCCAGATCTGGGCGCGCCGCTCGGCATTGGGCTCGCCGAGGCATCGCATGTAGCCGTCGGTCAGCTTCTCCATCAACTGCTCGATTTCGTAGTTGCTCAAATGACTGGCCAACAGGGCGATGCGCCGCCGCTGGTCGCGCGACTTGAGGACGAAGGCGACGACGCCGAGCACGATGAAGAGGACGAGGATTTCCATATCAGTTTTCCAGCACGCTATCGCGTGACCCGAGACGCATGAATCCGGGACGAGCACGGCGAGTTTGTTCGTGGGCACCCGCGGAACCGGCTTTGCCGGGCCGCTGGGTGCGCCCCCTGGAGGCCCTGGAGGGGGAGGCGCCGCAGGCGCTTCGGGGGTGTTCCATTTCCCAGCACGCTATCGCGTGACCCGCGACGCTCGAATCCAGGACGAGCCCTGCGAAGTCTGTTCGTGGGCACCCGCGGAACCGGCTTCGCCGGGCCGCCGGGTGCGCCCCCTCGAGGGGGAGGCGCCGCAGGCGCTTCGGGGGTGTTTCATCCCCCCCCGCAGCGCCGCCAGGTCCAGCACGCGCAGGCCGCCGTATTCCACCCTCAGCGCGCCCTGCGCCTCCAATGTTCGCAGCGCCTGGTTCACCCGCTGGCGCGACAGGCCGATGAGATAGGCCAACTCCTGCTGCGTGATGCGCAGCAACTCGCCCACGCCGGGGAACAACACCGGGTTGAACAGCGACGCAAGGTTGCGCGCGACTCGGGCGTCGGGGTCGTTGAGTCGGTCGGCCTCGCGCGCCGCGATGAACTGGGCGAGCCGCTCGTTGAGCTGGTTCATCACGAAGCGGTTGAAGCCGATCGAGTGGTCGAGCAGCCAGTGGAAGTCGTCGACGGGCAGGCCGGCCACGAGGCTGCGGCGCAGCGCCTGGATGTTGTAGCGATACGGCTCGCGCTTGAGCGCCGTGCCTTCGCCGAACCAGCCACCGGGTGGCAGGCCGCTATAGGTCATCGAGGTGCCATCGGCGTTGTCGTTGCTCATCTTGAGCAGACCCTCGACCACCCCGAACCAGAAAGTCGGCGCGCGGCCGATGCGGCAGACCAGGTCGCCCGGCTCGGCCTCCCCGACCACCACGGCGGCCTCGGCACGCTTGCGCTCGGCGGCCGACAGCGTGTGCAGCCAGGGAATGTTGGCCAGCTCTTCGGCGGTGGCCGGTCTCGCACGCTCGCGGATCGCATTGCCGCCGTTGCTGGAACCCATCGGGAAACTCCGGGGAGTAGTGACCCTAGGATTGTCGTTGGAACGACAAGCAGGCGTCAAAGTGCAGCCTACGATCCGGCCCACCGTGACCCTCCCTTCCCTGCCCGCCGACACCTTTCCCCGCCTGCTGGCCGCGCATGCGGCACGGCAGCCCGCGGCGCCCGCCGTGCGCGAAAAAGACCTCGGCATCTGGCAGACCTGGACCTGGGCCGGCGTGGCCACCGAAGTCCGCGAAATCGCCTGCGGCCTGGCGAGCCTCGGCTTCAAGCCCTTCGACAACCTGGCCATCGTCGGGGCGAACCGGCCGCATCTCTACATGGCCGTGGTGGCCGCGCAAAGCCTGCGCGGCGTGCCGGTGCCGCTGTACCAGGATGCGGTGGCGGGCGAGATGGTGTTCATGCTGGAAGACGCGTCCATCGAGTTCGTGATCGCGGAAGACCAGGAGCAGGTCGACAAGCTTCTCGAATGCCGCGAGCTTCAGAAGAACGGCCGGCCGAACCTGCGCCACATCATCTACGACGACCCGAAGGGTCTGCGCCACTACGACCAGCCTGGCCTGATGAGCTACGACCAGTTGCGCGAACTCGGCCGCAAGTTCGACGGCGAGAACATCGGGTATTTCGATGCGGCCGTGGCGCGCGGCTCGACCGGAGACGTGGCGGTGATCCTCTACACCTCCGGCACCACCGGCCGGCCCAAGGGCGTGTGCCAGACGCATGCGAGCTTCATCGCGGCGGGCCACGGCGGCGTGGCGACCGACAAGCTCGGCCCCGGCGACAACATCATGAGCTACCTGCCGATGGCCTGGGTCGGCGACCACCTGTTCTCGGTGGCGCAATGGCTGGTCGGCGGCTTCACGCTCAATTGCCCCGAGTCGGCCGAGACGGTGATGAACGACATGCGCGAGATCGGGCCGAGCTACTACTTCGGCCCGCCGCGCACCTTCGAAGGCTTGCTCACCGCCGTGTCGATCCGCATGGAAGACGCGGCGGCGCCGAAGCGCTGGCTGTATGCGAAGTTCATGGCACTCGCGCGGCGCGTAGGCGCGGACATCCTCAACGGCGCGCCGGTCGGCTCCGGCGACCGCTTCATGTACGCGATCGGCAATGCCCTGGTCTACGGACCGCTGCGCAACGTGCTGGGCATGAGCCGCATCCGCGTGGCCTACACGGCGGGCGCGGCGATCGGGCCGGACCTGTTCCGCTTCTACCGCTCGATCGGCGTGAACCTCAAGCAGTTCTATGGGCAGACCGAGACCTGCGCCTACGTCTGCCTGCAGCAGGACGGCAAGGTCAAGCTGCAGACCGTGGGCAGCGCCGCGCCGGGCATGGAACTGCGCATCGCCGACAACGGCGAGGTGCTGGTGCGCGGCGTGTCGGTGCTGAAGGAGTACTACAAGCGCCCCGACGCGACGGCCGAGGTGCTCGATGCGGATGGCTACTTTCACACCGGCGACGCGGGCGTGCTCGATGCCGAAGGCCACCTGCGAATCATCGATCGCGCGAAAGACGTGGGCCGCATGAAAAGTGGCGCGATCTTTGCGCCCAACTACATCGAGAACAAGCTCAAGTTCTTCCCACAGATCAAGGAAGCGGTGTGCGTCGGCAACGGGCGCGACGAGGTCTGCGCCGCGGTCAACATCGACTATGAAGCCGTCGGCAACTGGGCCGAGCGGCGCGGCTTGCCTTACGGTGGGTATGTGGACCTGGCCGGAAAGCCCGAGGTACTGGCGCTGGTTGGCGAATGCATCGCGCAGGTGAATGCCGACCTCGCCGCGGAGGAAGGCATGGCCGACACGCAGATCGCGCGTTTCCTGGTGCTGCACAAGGAACTGGACCCCGACGACGACGAACTCACGCGCACGCGCAAGGTGCGTCGCGGCTTCATCGCGGAGAAGTACGCGGTGCTCGTCGAAGCGCTGTATGGCGGCAAGAAGGAGCAGTTCATCGAGACGCAGGTGAAGTTCGAAGACGGACGCACCGGCGCTGTCAGCGCGACGTTGAAGATCGTCGAAGCGAAGCGTTTTCCAGCGGTGAAGGCAGCGGCATGACGAACGCAGCGCCAGGCCGCTCCAGGCAAGCTCGCACCCCCTCGGGGGGCGGCGAGGACACGAAGTGCCGAACATGGGGGTCCACATGAGTCGCAGGATCGGCGACGTGGTTCTCGAAGTGCAGAACATCAGCCTCGGCTTCGGGGGCGTGAAGGCGCTGACCGACATCAGCTTCGATGTGCGCGAGCATGAGGTGCGGGCCATCATCGGACCGAACGGCGCGGGCAAGAGCTCGATGCTCAACTGCATCAACGGGGTCTACCAGCCGCAGCAGGGCAGCATCACGTTCCGCGGCAAGACCTTCAGGAACATGAACTCGCGCCAGGTCGCCGAGATGGGCGTGGCGCGCACCTTCCAGAACCTCGCCTTGTTCAAGGGCATGAGCGTGCTCGACAACATCATGACGGGGCGCAACCTCAAGATGAAGAGCGGCCTGCTCGCGCAAGCGCTGCGCTGGGGGCCGGCCGAACGCGAGGAGCTGAAGCACCGCGAGTTCGTCGAGCACATCATCGACTTCCTCGAGATCCAGGCGCACCGCAAGACGCCAGTGGGCCGCCTGCCCTACGGCCTGCAAAAGCGTGTCGACCTCGGCCGCGCTCTGGCGATGGAGCCGCAGGTGCTGCTGCTGGACGAGCCGATGGCCGGCATGAACGTGGAAGAGAAGCAGGACATGAGCCGCTTCATCCTCGACGTGAACGACGAGTTCGGCGCGACCATCGTGCTGATCGAGCACGACATGGGCGTGGTCATGGACATCAGCGACCGCGTCGTGGTGCTCGACTACGGCAAGAAGATCGGCGACGGCACGCCGGATGAAGTACGGGCCAATCCCGAGGTGATCCGGGCTTACCTGGGGACGGAACACTGACGATGGATGCACGGATGAAACCGGTTGAGGCCAGTGGGCGGGATCACGCCGACGGTGTGCTCTGCTCCGCGAATGTCCCCCGCCGTCAGCCTGCGGTTGCCGGCTCCTCCTTTATTTCGCTGCGCAGAGCACACCATCGACGTGATCCAGACGCGCAGTCGTTGATCGGCCGCTACCACCGACCGTTCCTCGTGCCGAGGGTGCTGGGTGTCCCCCGCAGCGAAATAAAGGAGGAGGCCGCAGGCCGGGGGACATTCGCGGAGGGGGATAGCCAGTGCCCTCGGCACGCACCCCTATTGGATTCCCCCAGCGCAATGGAAAACTGACCATGGGCTTCTTCCTCGAAACCCTCTTCGGCGGCCTCATGGTCGGCATGCTGTATTCGCTGATCGCGATCGGCTTCGTGCTGATCTACAAGGCCTCTGGCGTCTTCAACTTCGCGCAAGGCGCGATGGTGCTGTTCTCCGCGCTGGCGATGGCGCGCTTCGCGGAATGGTTTCCGCATTGGCTTGGCTTCGAGAACAAGGTGCTGGCCAACGTGCTGGCCTTCGTCGCGGCAATGGCGGTGATGATCGTCGTGGCCTGGCTCATCGAGCGGCTGGCACTGAGCAAGCTGGTCAACCAGGAAGGCATCACGCTGCTGATGGCCACGCTGGGCATCGCGTACTTTCTCGACGGCCTCGGCCAGACGCTGTTCGGCAACGACATCTACAAGATCGACGTCGGCATGCCGAAAGAGCCGCTGATGGTGCTGGAGAATGTCTTCCAGGGCGGCCTCCTGCTGAGCCAGGAGGACCTGGTCGCGGCGCTGGTGGCGGCGGCGCTGGTCGCGGTGCTCGCGATCTTTTTCCAGAAGACGGCCACGGGCCGCGCGCTGCGTGCGGTAGCCGATGACCACCAGGCCGCGCAATCGATCGGCATTCCCCTGAGCCGCATCTGGGTCATCGTGTGGTCGGTGGCCGGCTTCTCGGCGCTGGTGGCGGGGATCATCTGGGGCTCCAAGCTCGGCGTGCAGTTCTCTCTGTCGCTCGTTGCCCTGAAGGCGCTGCCGGTGGTGATCCTGGGCGGGCTGACCTCGATTCCGGGCGCCATCATCGGCGGCCTGCTGATCGGCGTCGGCGAGAAGCTGTCGGAGATCTATCTCGGGCCGATGCTCGGCGGCGGCATCGAGATCTGGTTTGCGTACGTGTTGGCGCTGGTGTTCCTGCTGGTGCGTCCGCAGGGATTGTTCGGCGAGAAGATCATTGATCGGGTGTGAAATGAACAGCCCCCACGCTCATCACTTCGTGTATCGCTGCCCCCCACGGGGGCGCTCAATGCCCTTCGGGCGGCCGGACGGGCATTGACATGTTTTACAGAGAGAACGGCCAGTTCAAGTCCACCTACCGCGCCGACCAGCAGATCTTCCCGATCCTGCAGGACCGCGTCGCGATCCTCGTGCTGCTGTTGGTGGCGTTCGTCGTGGTGCCGCTGGGCGTGTCGGACTACTGGATGCGCGCCATCCTCACGCCGTTCCTGATTCTTTCGCTCGCCGCGCTCGGACTCAACATCCTGGTCGGGTATTGCGGGCAGATCTCGCTGGGCACCGGGGCCTTCATGGCGGTGGGCGCCTATGCGGCCTACAACTTCCAGGTTCGCATCGACGGCATGCCGCTGATCGCATCGCTGCTGCTCGGCGGGCTGTGCGCCACCGTGATCGGCGTGCTGTTCGGTATTCCTTCGCTGCGCATCAAGGGGCTCTACCTCGCGGTCGCGACGCTGGCGGCGCAGTTTTTCGTGGACTGGGCCTTCCTGCGCATCCAGTGGTTCACCAACAACTCGTCGTCGGGATCGGTCAGCGTGGCCGGACTCAATGTGCTGGGCATTCCGATCGAGTCGCCGATCCAGAAATACCTGCTGTGCCTCGCCTTCGTCACGGTGTTCGCGCTGCTGGCAAAGAACCTGGTGCGCAGCGCCATCGGCCGCGAGTGGATGGCCATGCGCGACATGGATGTGGCGGCGGCCGTTATCGGCATCCAGCCGGTGTACGCCAAGCTCACGGCCTTTGCGGTGAGCAGCTTCATCGTCGGCGTGGCCGGCGCACTGTGGGGCTTCATCCACCTGGGTGCGTGGGAGCCTGCGGCCTTCAGCATCGACCGCTCGTTCCAGTTGCTGTTCATGGTGATCATCGGCGGGCTCGGCTCGATCATGGGCAGCTTCTTCGGCGCCGCGTTCATCGTGCTGCTGCCGCTGTTCCTCAATCAACTGCCGGGCTGGCTCGGCTTCTCGATCTCGACCGCGCTTTCGTCGCACATCGAGAGCATGGTTTTCGGGGCGCTGATCGTGTTCTTCCTCATCGTCGAGCCGCATGGCCTTGCAAGGCTGTGGTCGACGGGCAAGGAGAAGCTGCGCCTGTGGCCCTTCCCCCACTGAATGAAACACCCCTGAGATTTCCAAAAGGAGACAAACCATGAAGCTGAAATCAATCGCACTCGCCATTGCGGCGGTGTCCGCACTGGTGGGCGCCGCGCCCGCCATGGCGCAGGCCAAGGAGCAGTTCTTCCCGCTGCTGGTGTACCGCACCGGCCCCTACGCGCCAAACGGCACGCCATGGGCCAACGGCAAGCAGGACTACATCAAGCTCGTCAATGCGCAGGGCGGCGTCAACGGCGTGAAGCTCACGTTCGAGGAATGCGAGACCGGCTATGCCACCGACAAGGGCGTCGAATGCTACGAGCGCCTGAAGGGCCGGCCCGGCGTCACGCTGTTCGACCCGCAAGCCACCGGCATCACCTTCGCGCTGACCGACAAGGTGACGACCGACAAGATCCCGCTGGTCACGCTGGGCTACGGTCTCTCGGCCTCGCAGGACGGCAACACCTTCAAGTGGAACTTCCCGCTGATGGGCAGCTACTGGACCGCCGCCGACATCCTGATCCAGCACATCGCCAAGAAGGAAGGCGGCATGGACAAGCTCAAGGGCAAGAAGATCACCCTCGTGTATCACGACTCGCCGTTCGGCAAGGAGCCGATCCCGCTGTTGCAGGAGCGCGCGAAGTTGAACGGCTTCGAGCTGTCGCTGATCCCGGTGACCGCGCCCGGCGTCGAGCAGAAATCCGCCTGGCTGCAGGTGCGCCAGCAGCGTCCTGACTACGTGCTGCTGTGGGGCTGGGGCGTGATGAACTCCACCGCCCTGAAGGAGGCCGTGGCCACCGGCTACCCGCGCGAGAAGATGTACGGCGTGTGGTGGGCCGGCGCCGAGCCCGACGTCAAGGACGTCGGCGCCAATGCCAAGGGCTACAACGCGCTCGCGCTCAACGGCTCCGGCACCGACTACAAGGTGATCCAGGACATCCTCAAGCAGGTGCACGACAAGGGCCAGGGCACCGGCCCGCGCGACGAGGTCGGCTCTGTGCTGTACACGCGCGGCGTGATGATCCAGATGCTCAGCGTTGAAGCCGTCAAGCGCGCGCAGGAACGCTTCGGCAAGGGCAAGGTCATGACCGGCGAGCAAGTGCGCTGGGGCCTGGAGAACCTCGCGCTCGACCAGAAGAAGCTCGACGCGCTCGGCTTCACCAACATCGTGCGGCCGATCAGCACCTCGTGCGCCGACCACATGGGCTCGACCTCGGCGCGCATCGAGACCTGGGACGGCGCCAAGTGGAACATCGCGCCCGACTGGTACCAGGCCGACGAGCAGATCATCAAGCCGATGGTGAAGGCGGCGAGCGACAAGTACGCAGCCGAGAAGAAGCTTTCGCGCCGCGACGTGGCGGACTGCTCCTTGTGATGTTCGCCAACGTGTTGCGCAGTTCGGGGAACTCCGCGGAACCGGCTTCGCCGGGCCGCTGGTGTTGCCCCCCGGCCAGGGGGGTTGGCGAAGCGACACGAATTGCGCGAAGACTGGGAGGCGAGCGATGAGCGCAGTGCGAAGCACGGAGGCTACCCAGTGACCACGCTCCTCGACGTCAACGGCATCGAGGTCATCTACAACCACGTGATCCTGGTGCTGAAGGGCGTATCGCTGACGGTGCCGGAAGGCGGCATCGTGGCGCTGCTCGGCGGCAACGGCGCGGGCAAGACAACCACGCTGCGCGCCGTGAGCAACCTGCTCGCGGGCGAGCGCGGCGCTGTCACCAAGGGCACGATCGAGTTGCGCGGCGAACGCATCGAGGCGCTGTCGCCTTCGGCACTGGTGCAACGCGGCCTGATCCAGGTGATGGAGGGGCGTCACTGCTTCGCGCACCTGACCATCGAGGAGAACCTCATGACCGGCGCCTACACGCGCACCGACGGCAAGGCCGCCGTGGCCGACACGCTGGAGAAGGTGTACGCGTACTTCCCTCGGCTGAAGGTGCGGCGTGGCTCGCAGGCGGCCTACACCTCGGGCGGCGAACAGCAGATGTGCGCCATCGGCCGTGCGCTGATGGCCAATCCGACCATGGTGCTGCTCGACGAGCCGTCGATGGGGCTCGCGCCGCAGATCGTCGAGGAGGTGTTCGAGATCGTGAAGGACCTGAACCAGAAGGAACGCGTGACCTTCCTGCTGGCCGAGCAGAACACCAACATGGCGCTGCGCTACGCCGACTACGGCTACATCCTGGAGAGCGGCCGCATCGTGATGGACGGCAAGGCCAGCGAACTGGCGAGCAACGAGGACGTCAAGGAGTTCTATCTTGGCGTGGGCGGTGCGGAGCGGAAGAGCTTCCGCGATGTGAAGAGCTACAAGCGCCGCAAGAGGTGGTTGGCGTGACAAGTTGCTCGCCCCCAGGCTCCGCGACACTTCGTGTCGCTCCTCCCACCCCCTGCCGGGGGCAACACCAGCGGCCCGGCAAAGCCGGTTCCGCGGTGTTCCTGGAAGAAGTCATTTCACGTTCCGGGTCCACCCATGACTGACTTTTATGACGCGCTGGAGTTGCGCGATCCTGCGCAGCGCGAAGCGGACCTGCTCATGGCGCTGCCGCGCCAGGTGGCACATGCGCAATCGGCGGCGCCTGCTTTCGCGCAGATCCTGAAGGGCTTCGATGCCAACGCGGTGCGCAGCCGCGAAGCATTGGCGAAACTGCCGGTCACGCGCAAATCGGAACTGCTCGAACGACAGAAAGCACAGCGCGCCGCCGATGCGTTCGGCGGCTTCAGCGCCATCGCGCGCGGCCCCGCGATGCGGCGCGTGTTCGCGAGCCCAGGCACCATCTACGAGCCCGAAGGCGCGGCGCCCGACTACTGGCGCACCGCCCGCGCGTTGCATGCGGCGGGCTTTCGCCGCGGCGACCTGATCCACAACAGCTTCAGCTACCACATGACACCCGCCGGCGCGATCATGGACAACGGTGCGCACGCGCTGGGCTGCTCCGTGTTCGCGGCAGGCACCGGCCAGACCGAGCAACAACTCGAAGCCATCGTCGACCTCAAGCCGGACGGTTATGCGGGCACGCCGAGCTTCCTGAAGATCCTGGTCGAAAAGGCCGATGCGGCCGGCTTCCAGCTGCCGAGCCTGACGAAGGCGATGGTCTCGGGCGAAGCCTTTCCGCCGAGCCTGCGCGACTGGCTGGCCGAGCGGGGCATCGGGGCAATGCAGTGCTATGCGACAGCGGACCTGGGCCTCATCGCGTATGAAACCAGCGCGCACGAAGGACTGGTGCTCGACGAAGGCGTGCTGCTGGAAATTGTGCGTCCCGGCACCGGCGACCCGGTGCCCGAGGGCGAAGTCGGCGAGGTCGTCGTGACCACGTTCAACCGCGACTATCCGCTGGTGCGCTTCGGCACCGGTGACCTGTCCGCCGTACTGGCCGGACCTTGCCCGACCGGTCGTACCAACACGCGCATCAAGGGCTGGCTCGGCCGCGCCGACCAGACGACCAAGGTGCGCGGGATGTTCGTGCATCCGGGCCAGGTGGCCGAGGTGACGAGGCGCTTCCCCGGGATCGTGCGCGCACGCCTGGTCGTCGAAGGCGAGATGGCGCAGGACCGGATGACACTCAAGGTCGAGACCGACTCCGCCGAAGGACTGACCGAGCGCATCGCCGAAGCCGTGCGCGACGTGACCAAGCTGCGCAGCGAAGTCATTTGCGTGCCGGCGGGCAGCCTGCCGAATGACGGCAAGGTGATCGAGGATGCGCGCAGCTACAAGTAGGGGCCGGGCTGATTCATCAGCCAGCTGGGTCGGGCGCCTCCTGTTCTCGCTGTCGTAGAAGCACAGAAGCCAGTAGTGCTGGCCTATGAGCCTGCGGTGCAGGCCCACGCGGGCACTGGGTTCTTCGGGCAGCGGGGTGCGCGCGGCGATCTGGCGGTGCCTGCCGCGCGCACCCGATGTACAACAGGTCCTCCTTTCAGCCCTTGCGCTTACCGCCAAAAATCCTTTCGATCTCTTCCTCGAAAGGATCAGGTGCGACCCATTGCCACCATGCTTGCACCGGCACCCGTTCACGCGCCACATTGCTCCACACCCACAGCGGTCCGAAGACATGCCCCTCGCCGTAGTTGCACATGCGCCGCTCCATCGGCATGGATGCGGTCAGGGCGTCGTCCGCGCAGACGCCGAGCCATTTGCCGCCCAGGGGTACGCGCTGGCCGGTGGTCGACAGGTGGCCGAGCTTCTGGTGGTCGCGTTCGCGGATCTGTTCAGAGGTGAGGTACTCGCGGCGGAGTTCCAGACGGGCTAGCCTCGAAGCGGTATAGGGATTGTGGTCAGGCCCGTTGAGGTAGGTGAACTTGACCTGCACCGTGTAAGGTGCGTGCGGCGGATCGATCAGGCCGTACTCGAAGTTGCCGCCATCGAAGGCCGGCAGGTCATGCAGGGGGTCCGGCAACTCGCGCTGCAAGTTGCCGCCCTCAGAAGTCCAGCCCGGTACGAGCTTGAGTCGCAGCAGTTGCTCCAACCGTTCGCGCGGAATCTGCATGGGGGGTTTGAAGTAAATCTGGAAGTGATACGGCTCGACCTTGCCTTGGGCGTCGGTCGTGGCCAGCATGTAGATGCTGGTCCATTCGTTCAGAAAGCCAGAGTTGAATGCAAAGCGCGTTCCACCTCGATAGCTCTGGCCGTCGATCGATTCGGTGCGAGTGCGCGCTACAGGAAGCAACCGCTTGAGACTCTCGAATTTTGCATCCCCGCGAATGACTTTCATCGCCGCGCCAATGAACTCGATTACCTGCTCGCGCTGCGCATCGGTGTAGCGGAAGTTATCGTAGACCGATTGGTAAGCCCTCTTGCGGGACTGATAGGCCTCCCATGCTCTCTCCTTCTCAGTGGGCATGGTCACCGCCTCCGGTTGGGCCTTGGACTGTGCCGGAGGCGATTTCGAAGACTCTTGTGCAGAAACCGGGCCGAGGCAGCACAGCGCCAGCGTTGTCATTCCAAAGCCCCTTGACCACCTCGTCGCACGCGAAGCTGTCTTCCTCCCAAGGCCGCATACGGTATCCGAAGCTGCCCGAGGCTCCCTTTGCCATCTGATCCACATCGATGGGCTTGCCGCCCAATCCGACGTTCTGAAGAAGTTCATACGCTGCCTTTCTTGCCAATGGAATTTCACTTGGGAGGATTTCCGCCAGATAGCCGGGCTGGTTCGGGCGCCTCCCGTTCTCGCTGTCGTAGAAGCACAGCAGCCAGTAGTACTGGCCGATGAGCATGCGGTGCAGGCCCACGCGCGCGCTCGGCTCGTCGGGCAGCAGGGTGCGCGCGGCAATCTCGAAGTGCTTTGGCGACATGAAGTCCCGCCACACGCGCTGGATGTTCGGCAGATGCGCGTAGTCGCCCGCATGCTGCTGCAACAACGCGACGACCCAGAAAAACTGCTGCGCGTGGCGGGCTTCGTGGTACAGCGTGCTCACGAACTCGCGCACCGCGTTCGAGACATCCTCTGCGCCGTTGGCTGCATCGATGATCGAAGTAACCCCACCCTTGCAGCCGACAAGCAACCAATCCTTGGGCCGCATGATGCCCTTGAGCGTCAGGTCGTCGGGATTGATACCGAGTTTCCTTGCGTCTACATCATCCGGAATCAGAATAGTCGGCATCGCAGCCTTGGGGAGTCCGAACGCGCCTTGGCCAAGGGCCTTGGGGATGTGCGTCTTGAGTAGAGCGTTCAGTAGTTCTTCATCCGAATCGCCCAGCGGCCAAGTAGCGCGCTTCCAATCCACCCCCATCAGCACCGGCTTGACCGTCTCCACATAGGCTTGCGCGACCGGATAGTCCCACTCCTGCACGCTGCCCTTCTTCGGCTCATGCCTGCGCATCCCCCAGTTGTTCGGATCGCAACTGGTGTGCAGCGGCTCCTTCTGCCGGCTCGTGGCCTCGTCCGCGTTGGGCTTGTGATTCTTGCCTGCGATGGTCGTATTGCCCCGCTCACGCTTCTCCGCCACCGGCGTGTACGTCTCGTCGGTGGGCGTTCTCACGTCGGGCGTGTAGCTCGCGAGCACGCCATCCTCGGCATTGCGCAGCACGTCGATCCTCGCGAACTGCGCCACCGCGCTTTGCGCCACCTCGGTCTCGCCGAGTTCGTTGGTCACGCCCTCGACCTTGCGCCCGCCGTCGAAGGCGATGCGGTACTTCTGCTGCGGCAGGCGCAGGCCGCCTGCATGTTCGAGCAGCACGAAGTGCTCTTCACGCGGAGGCTGTTGCGGCAGGCCGGCCACCACCGGCAGCAGCGGGTACTGCGCATCCACGCCGCGCGGCCCCTCGAAGCTTTGGGAAGCGGCATGGTTTGCATGGCCGGCGTGGGTTCTTTTCGTGAGCCCTTGTGCATTGAAGACCTTGGTACTCCCCCCGCCTTCCAACCGCAGTTCCTCCTTGGCCCGGATGGTGATGCGCTCGGCCGTCTGCGTGATCTCCAGCTTGGCGAGCATGTTGATGGAGTTGGACAGCGCCTGGATGTCGATGTCCGCCTGCGCGGCCACGAGGTGCATGCCGTTCTGCTGCGCGAAGAGCTTGATTGCGTTGAGCGCCACCCCCAGCAGCGAGGCGCCGCTGCTCAGGCTGATGTGCTGGCCGCTGGTCAGCGCGGTGTGCTCGTCGCTGGCGATGTGGGTGCTGCCCTGCGTGGTGGTCTCGATGCCCGCGGGGCTGGCCAGCACGAGGTGGGGCTCGCAGAGTTCGGGGAACTTGCCTTCTTCCGTGCCGCCCTTGCCTATGTCTTTGCCCTTGTCCTTGCCCTGGATGGCATCGTTCTGGGCCTTCAGGGCACGGGCGACTTCGTCCTGGTCGCCCTTGCCTTGCGCCTTGACCCGGCTGGCTGCATCGAAGCCGCTCTCGTGCTGCTCGCGCGCCTGGGTCAGGCGCTGCAGGGTTTCGGCGCTGTCGAGCACGTGGGCTCGCGCACCGAAGCGCGGCTCGGTGGTCAGCAACAGGCCGTTGGCCGCGCGGATGACGCCATGGCCATCGGAGCGCAGCTCGAAGCCAAGGCCGCGGAAGTCCTTGCGCCCCGCGTTGTCTTCGACGCGGGTGATGTAGCCGACGCTCACAGAGCTGTGTTGGTAGTCGCTCTTGAGCTGCGCCTGGATCTTGCCGGGCGTGTCGTCCATCAACAGGTGGTTGCTGCGACCGGCCGCACTGTTGCCGCCTTCCTTGGTGAGTTCGCGGCTTCTGAACCCGCTGAGGGCCGACTGGCCCGGCAGGCTCCACGGCGGCAGGTTGGTCCGGTTGTGGACCCGGCCGGTGCACAGGGGCAGATCGGGGTCGCCGCCGAGGAAGTCGACGATGACCTCCTGGCCGATGCGTGGGATGTGGATGCCGCCCAGCTGGTTACCCGCCCAGGGCGAGCTGACTCGCAGCCAGCAGGTGCTGTGCTGGTTCTTCTGGCCGATACGGTCCCAGGGGAACTGCACCTTGATGCGGCCGAGTTCGTCGGTCCACAGGTTCTGGCCTTCGGGGCCGACGACCAGCGCCGTCTGCGGGCCGTGGGTGTGGGGCTTCGTTTGCGTGAGGGCGGGGCGCAAGGGCTCCTTGACGGGGTGGGCGGTGAGGTCGACTTCAACCTTCCATCGCTGCCTGCGCCCGGGCGCCGCATCCCTGATCTGGCTGTCCTGGGCGACGTCTTCGATGAGGAGGCGGGTGTCGAGGATGAGGTACTCGGCGTTGGCTTGCTGTCTCGGGTGCCTGGCGAGCCTGAAGGTGAACCCGGGGGTCATGCCCCGGAGGTTGCCGCTGGCCTTGGCGCGCGCGCCGTGGGTGCGCAGGGCCTGCATGCGCAGCAGGCTCAGGAAGCGGCCTTCCTCATGCGGGTCGTTG
>NZ_JBBKZV010000044.1:0-36730 GCF_037889915.1 Variovorax humicola
CCAGGGTCGTTGACGACAGCGAGATAGACAAACTGGCGGCGCTTCGAAGAGCGGGTCTGGTCGACGCCGATCTGCCGCTTACGCACCAGGTTCACGGAGTCCAGTCCTATATCGGCAATGCCATCGTGATGCGAGTGACGGCCCGCGGCCATCTGGCCGCCAAGGCGCGGTCCGGCGAACGCTGAGACTTATAAACCCATCGGATTCCACGGGCTTCAAGCGCCGCATGGAGACACACGTCGGTGCACTGTCATCCCCGATGCGAGCTTCGGCGAGCGACGAATCGGCGATCGGACGACTTGTTGACGGGCATCGTGGCGCAGTTGCGCTCAGCCGCAGTCGCCGAGGCGCTGCCGACAGCCTCGACGGAGGACATTCGCCGTTTTCAGGCAGTCGTGCTGGAGTGCGCCGCGCAACTCGATCTTCTCCACATCGCGCTGCGCACCGACAACACGCGGCGATGCACGATCGAAGCGAGCCTCCGCGCACGCCATGCTGGACGCGGTCTAGTGTAGTGCGCCACTCAGATATGTACTTATCTTGCGCTCTTCGCCAGCGCGGCCTTGGCTCGCGTGACCGTGGCCAGGATGTCGGTTGCGCTGGCCGTCCAGATGAAGGGCTTGGGATTGGCGTTGTGGTGGGCCACGTACAGATCGATCGCCAGTTCCAGCTCGGGCACGCTGGTGAAGCTGTCGCGCCGGATGCGGTTCTCGGAGATGTCACGGAAGAAGCGCTCGACCATGTTCAGCCACGATGCGCTGGTGGGCGTGAAGTGCATGACGAAGCGCGGGTGCTTGGCGAGCCAGGCCTGCACGTCGGGATGCGTGTGCGTGCCGTAGTCCACGATCAAGTGCAACTGCAGGTGCTTGGGCGTCTTGCGCTGGATCAGGCGCAGGAACTGCAGCCACTCTGCGTGCCGGTGTTGCTGTTGGCACATCGAGATCACCGTGCCGTCCAGAGTGTTCAATGCCGCGAACAGGGTGGTCGTGCCGTGGCGCTTGTAGTCGTGCGTGACGGTGCCGGCGCGGCCTTTCTTCATCGGCAAGCCCGGTTGGGTGCGGTTGAGCGCCTGGATCTGGCTCTTCTCGTCGCAGCTGAGCACCAGGGCGCGCTCGGGCGGGTTCAGGTACAGCCCCACGACGTCCAGCAGCTTGTCCTCGAAGCGCGGGTCGCGCGAGAGCTTGAAGCTGCTCTGGCGATGCGGCTTCAGGCCGTTGCGCTGCCACACGCGGCGAATGGTTGTCGGCCCCACGCCGAGCTGCGCGGCCAGCGTGCGCGTGCTCCAGTGCGTGGCAGCAATAGGCCTGTCGTGCAGCGTCTTGTCCACGATGCTCGATTCAAACTCGGCGGTGGTCACGCTGGGGGTACGCCCAGGGCGCGGCGCATCGTGCATCAGGGCCTGCACCCCGCCTTCCAGGAAGCGCTGGCGCCACAAGGCACACCTGGCGCCGATCCAGCTCGACCTCGGCGGCGATGTCCTTGTTCTGCCAGCCCTGAGCGGCCAACAACACGATTCTGGCGCGTTGCTGCACACGAGCCTCGACGCGGCCTCGCCGCGCCAAGGCAGTCAGCTCTCGTTGAACAGCAGCATCCAGTTCGATCCTTGGGGCAATGCGCATGGCTGCGACCTCCATCGAGGTCGGAGTGTGCCCCATCGATTAAGTTCCACTATTTCAAGCGCACTGCACTAGTACGTCAACACGTAAATAACGGAACGTAATGCGTTCCAAGTTTTTGGTCTGCATCTTGACGAGTGAACTTCCACTGGATAGTTCGGCGGGCAGCGTTGCGAGCGCATTGCCACTTGTCGACCTCGAACTGCAGGCAATCTCTGTTGGGCATGCGCCGATCCAAGCACTGCCGACTGAGGATCCCGATCTCTATCTCGGCCATGTTCAGCCAACTGGCGTGTTTGGGGGTGTAGTGGAACTCGACGCGCCCCAACAGCTTTCCGGCTGCGGGTTGGCCCAGTATGTCCACGAAACACTTTCGCAAGTGGATGTTCAAGTTGTCGAGCACGAGATGGACGCGCCTGGCGGTCGCGTAGGTGCCAGTGAGCAGCGCGGCAATGAAGTGGACGAAGTCGGCTTTGCCACGGTGCTGCGTCACCGAAACCTCGCGATGTCCGCCCTTGGGCTCGATGGCGACGAACAAGTTGCTTGTCCCCCTGCGAACGTACTCGTAGTCTTCCTTGATCGGTGCGCCCTGCGCAATGAGCAGTGGCGCGCGGCTGCGAGCGAGCAACTGGAGACTCTTCTCATCGACGCAGACGACAGGCTCGCGTGGATCCAGGGGCCGTGCATACAACTCCAGCAGTTCGTACATCCGAAGTCGGTACTCCAGCGTCAGAGTGCCGATGCACCACATCAGTCTGAGCCAGGGCTTCAGGTCGTTTTTTTTAACATCCGGCGCACCGTCTCGCCACTTAGATCGGATCTGCCAGTTTCGCGTCGGGCGGCCTGCTCGAGTTCCACCAACGTCCAGCGCGCCCGTCCTTCTGGCGGTCCCGAGCACGCCAGCGCCGTGACTTGCGCCTCCACATCCGTGTCGTACTGGCGCGGGCGACCAGATCGAGCGACGTCCCACAGCGCCAAATCCAATCCGCCCTGCACATATGCGGCCCGCGCGCGCCACAGGGCTGTCCGTCCAATTCCAAGCACAGCTTGGATCTGCGCCTCGGGAATGCCCTCGTCAAGGCAAGCCAGCACGTGAGCACGGTTGACTTCCCGACTGCGATGAACCCCTTTGCCGCGTACCGCCTCCACAGTCGCACGGTCTTGCGGGCTCAGCTTCAACTCTGTTTGGCGCATGACTACACCTCCAAACGTCTTGTGGCGACATGCGGAGTGTAATCATGTTCCGTTATTTACGTGTTGACGTACTAGCAGTTGGGCGAGTCGCTTCCCGAGACTAAAGGGGCGAGGAAAAGGGGTCTGCGGGGCAAGAAACGATTTTTCCGCGCGACCGAACGACTTCGTAAGTGCGTTGCGCCGTTCAAGCCGAAAGCACGGCGATCCAGATCGCGGGCGCGCCTTGGCCTTTGAGGCGCAGCCGACGAAGGTTGAACTGTCCCTTGCGGATGCGATGCAGCAGTTCAACGCCGGCGATTCACACCTCGATGGTCCTGCTCGACCATATTGTTCAAGTAGCGCGACGATCGCAGCCGTTTCCGCCAGCACGGGCAGGACATGTCCGAGATCCGGAACTGGAAGTGGCGCAATCCGCCGTCGACAAGTTCAAGAAGCGGGCACAATGGAGAAGTCGCCGAATACGGGCATCCGGACGACAAATACCAACGGCCGGTCTACGTTTCCGGCTATAAATAGGAAAGCGCTTGCGCGCACGAGATTCCCATCTGAACATCGAGCTCGGTTGTCTGCTCTTGTTCCCTTTCGGAGTGTCTTCATCCCGGTCTGCCCTGTCTGGCCCATTACACGGTGACGGCGCATTCGGCCGCCCAGACCGGCAGGATCAGGACCACTCCCGCCCGCCGACTTTGGTGGCGGTCGACACCAATTGCCGAGCTATGTGCCTGGCGCAAACGCCGGGGCATCGTTGACGCCGTCTCCGCTGACGACGAGGCCGGACGCGCCGCGATCCGCGTCCCCGCTAGCGGTCCACTATGGATGCGTCGGGCAAGTCTCGCGAGTCTCAGCGCACGAGCCGGCGGCCGTCGATGCAATCGGGCGTGAACTCGAACGCGATGTCCGGGTCAGGCTTGACGAGTTCCTTGTCCTTGCCCGGGTAGTGCAGCCTCGACAGCAGATCGCGCATCAGGTTCAGGCGCGCCAGGTGCTTGACGTCGGTGCGAACGATGTGCCACGGCGCGATGTCGGAGTTGGTGCCGAGCAGCATCTCGTCGCGCGCCTTCGAATACGCCTTCCAGCGCTTCAAGGCCATAGCATCGACCGGGCTGATCTTCCATTTGGTGAGCGGATCGCGCGAGCGATCGGCAAGCCGGGTCGCCTGTTCGTCCCTCCCGATGTCCAAGTAGTACTTCAACAACTGGATACCTGAACTGACCAGCATCTGCTCGAATTTCGGCACCGATGCCATGAACTCTTCATGCTGCTGCCGTGAGCAGAAACCCGAGACCTGCTCCACGCCGGCGCGGTTGTACCAACTGCGGTTGAACAGTACCATCTCGCCGCCTATGGGCAGCTGCTCGACGTATCGAGCGAAATACCAACCGCTGCGTTCCCGGTCGGACGGCGGACCCAGGGCGACGACACGCGTCTCGCGCGGGCTGAGGTGCGCGACGATGCGCTTGATGCTGCCGTCCTTGCCGGCGGCATCGCGCCCTTCCAGCACCACCAGGATGCTGTCGCCATGGGCTATGAGTTGCCGCTGAAGCTTGACCAACTCAATCTGCAACAGGCGCAGTTGCTGCTTGTATTGCTTGTGCTCGATCGAAGACCGGCGTTGCGGGTCGATCTCCGGGTCCGCGGCCAGGGGTGGGTCTTCGGTGTGATCCCTCCCAGCAATCGCTCGCTCAAAAACCCGATTCGTACGCTCTTTCTTGCTCATGATGACAACCTGTCTGTGTGGGTCATCGTGCATCACACGTTGCATTAAAGCGCTCAGGGTGCGCGACCGTCCGGCATCAGTCTGTGCGGTGTCGCACGTATCCTTCAAGTACCCGGCGAGTACGCCTGACCGCACACCGTTTTGGTTCGAGCCTGTCAGCACCTTTGGCTCGTTCAAAGATCACGACTTAATTCGAAGTTCACATACGTTGGTCGTAGCCGATCGTCCCTAGCTCCTTACCGCCTCAGTGCTGGCAGTTTCCGCTTGGCCTCGCGGCCGCACGTACCGATGACTCGGTGGCTACGTTGTCTCCGGAGCTTCACACCGGGCCGTTGCCGGCCCCGCATGTCCGGATAGGGAACGGTTGATGGAACAACTGGTTTCATCGAGAGTTACCTCCTGTGAAACAGAGACTCAGGCGACTTTCAGGTCGCACGAACACGTTCTTTGCCAAATCAACACCGACCGCATTCATCGCAGTAGCATTCATTTCGAAATCTCCGGTTAGCCTGTGAAGATCTCCTTCTTACCCCCAGGCTCTTCAGATGTCGTGAGTCGGGAGGATCCGCCCGGAACCGACACCGACAGAATTTGCGCACCTTTCTCCGTTTCGAGGGCGGGAAGCGTCCATTCCATTCGTCTCGATGCCGGCGATGAGCGCTCGCGCGCAGCGGAAAGATTTGAAGCCGAGCATTGGCCGCACGATGCGTTTGACGGCCCGATGGTCTTGTTCGACGATGTTGTTGAGGTACTTCGACTGGCGCATCTCGATGGGCGCACCGGAGTCGGCTCGCATGCTCTCAATGGCGGCCGTTTTGGCACCGCTCTTGTCAATGGTGATCGTCTGCGGCACACCGTGCAGACCGATGGCCTGCTCAAAAAAGCAGCGTGCGGCCGCGTGATCTCGCTTGGCACGAAGCGGGAAGTCGATCGTATCGCCATCGCGGTCGACCGCTCGGTACAGATACTTCCACTGACCCGCGACCTTGACGTAGGTCTCGACCATCCGCCAACTTGCGCCCACCGGACCCTTGCGTCGGCGAAACGCCGCTGCGAGCACCGGCAGGATCTTGATCGACCATCGATGACCCGTGGCGTGGTCGACGGGCACGCCGCACTCGCCCATCATCTCTTCGATATGCCGAAAGCTCAAAGGGTAAGCCGCGTACCAGCGCACGCAGGTGAGCATCACCTCCAGTGGGTAATGCATCCGCTTGATCACCTTGCGCAGCGCTTCAATCACCGTCTTGTCCCGTCATCGTCTATACCCCCAGCGTACCAGCGCCGACTCCTTCGCTATTGCGACAGAACCGTCGTGGATGCTCTTTCCGCTCAGCGAGTCAGATTGCCGAGTGGTTGACTTCGAAACTCGGAGCCGAATGCGAAGGCGTGGGTTTTCTCCGGCAACTGCTACGCCTCAATCGTTGCGTGGTCATTGGGACCTTACATCGCGCCAGGCACGATGCCTTGGCGCGTACGGTAGCGCACATAGCAACGCAAAGTTGGAATGCGAACCCACCGCCGTTTGCGCATGCCCTTTGACACTCGGCCAAATTGGTCGCGAGGGCCTCCTACGTCCGAGGGGCTTGAACGCTCACCCCAATATCCTCCCGATCGCTCCAGCGTGAGAACACTACTGGGGATCACATGGCCACTTCCGTTTTCTTGGTCGAAGACAACAAGACCATTCGAGAGAACCTGATCCCGGCACTGGCGGAGTTGGGCTCGGCGACCGTCATGGGCACGGCCGAGTCCGAAGAAGAGGCGGTCGATTGGCTCGCCCGGCACAAGGGCGAATGGAATCTCGCTGTAGTCGATTTCTTCCTGAAGCAAGGCACCGGCCTTGGCGTCGTCCGGTGGTGCAATGGGCGAGAGGCTGATCAACGGGTGGTTGTGCTGACCAACTACCCCACCCAGGCAACGCGGATAGCGTGCAAGGAGGCCGGCGCCGACCAGGTTTTCGATAAGTCGACCGAGCTCGAAGAGTTCTTCGACTACTGTCTGGCCAAACATGGCCTGCCAATGTGAAACGTGCTGCACATCCTCGCGGTCAACGCTCAAGACTGTCCAAATAGATTGGACGGAGCGGAAAGTTATACCGACCTGGACACGCACCCCGAAACGGCGCCCGAAGGGCTAAACGGCTCACGAGCATATACCGGGCAGGCATGCGCTCCTCCGACTGGGTGAAGGTGAAGCGCAAGGGCCAGCCATAGCGGAGGTGAGGCATATCGTCAACCGCCAAGCACCGTGACAGCGCGCGCCGCGCGGCGCCGCGCCGCGCCGCCCCATCGACGAACTCCGGCGTCGCTGATGCAGAACGGATCGCTGTTTTTCATTTGAATTGCGTACATAAAAACGCTCCAGATATCTATACTAGGTACGGCGTCGTAGCGGGCTCCTCTAGATGATCGCCGGCGCCCGAATGGTGTGGACTCTGAGATGGATGAAGTCCTTGATACCGGAGCAAATCACCTGCTCGCGGCGCTCCCCGACGCCGAACTCCGGCGCTGGCTGCCTCTTCTTGAGCGCGTGGACCTCCCGCTCGGTCACGTTTTGTACGAGTCAGGGGTGACCCTTCATCATGTGTACTTTCCGACCACCGCGATCGTCTCGCTCTTGTACGTTCTGGAAAACGGTGCTTCGGCCGAGATCGCAGTCGTCGGCAACGAGGGCATCGTTGGGATATCGCTATTTATGGGAGGCGGATCCACGCCAAATCGTGCGGTGGTGCAAAGCGCCGGTACCGGGTTCCGGCTCCCTGCTGAGGCGCTGAAGGCGGAGTTCAATCGGGCCGGCCCTGTGCTGCACCTCTTGCTGAGGTACACCCAGGCGCTGATCACTCAGATGGCACAGACGGCGGTATGCAATCGCCACCACTCTCTGGACCAGCAACTTTGCCGTTGGCTTCTACTCAGCTTGGATCGTCTGACCGGGGACGAGATTGTGATGACCCAGGAGTTGATTTCCAACATGTTGGGGGTGCGGCGCGAAGGGGTGACCGAGGCAGCGCTGCACCTGCAAGCGGCAGGTGTAATTCGTTACGCTCGCGGTCATATCACAGTCCTTGACCGCCAGAAGCTGGAACTACGATCCTGCGAGTGCTATGCAGTGGTCAAGAAAGAGTACGACCGCCTGCTTCCCGACGAATTCGCGAAATAGACAGCGGCACGCGAGGCATGACGCACTGCGCCGCACCAGCCACTGCGGCTGCCTGCGGGAAGGTCTTGCTCGTGAGTGCGGCACGCACCCGGCCTCTGTGTACGATACCGCACCGACTATTTTGCCTTGAGCGGGTAAAGAAGAAGCAGTACGCCTTTGAAACACAATGGGCGGCGTTCGATGAATGAACCGGCAAAAGCCAAGTACAGAAGCATGCATAACTTTCTCTCCAACAACCGGCAGGAGCTGGTTTCACGGTGCAAGTCGAAGGTTGCGCAGCGGCCCCAGCGCGCCGCCACGGAACAACAGTTGGCCAATGGCATCCCGCTGTTCATTGACCAGCTGATCAGAACCCTTGAAGCGGAAGAGGATGACAAACTCGCCGACAGCATTAGGATCTCCGGTCCATCGGGCGGGGACTCGCTGGCCTTGTCGGAGATGGGCGTGGGCGCCACTGCCCATGGCAAGGCACTGCTGGAACTGGGCTACACGGTGGACCAGGTCGTTCACGACTATGGCGACCTTTGCCAGGCGATCACGGATCTGGCCTTTGAGCGCGAAGCCCCCTTCGCCATCGGCGAATTCCGCACGTTGAATCGCTGCCTGGACAATGCCATTGCGGGCGCTGTCACCGAGTTCAGTTTCCAGCGGGATACGCAGATTGCCCGTCAGCACAGCCTCGACGCCAACGAGCATTTCGGATTCCTGGTCCACGAACTGCGCAATGCCCTGGGAACGGCAACGCTTGCGATCCACGCCCTCGAACTGGGGAACATGACAGTGGGCGGCGCCACCGGAGCCGTGCTGAAACGAAGTCTGTCGACCATGAGCGCCTTGATCACTCGGGGACTCGCCGAGGTACGTGATGGACTACCGGGCCGGCGCCAGACATTTTCAGTCGCCTCTTTCATCAAGGACGCACATGCGGCGGCGCAGCTCAGCGCAAGCGCCGCAGGGTGCGTCCTGGAGGTGCCACCCATTGATCCGCTCTTGGCTGTCCACGGCAATCGCGAACTCCTGCTTGGCGCACTGGCAAACCTCCTGCAGAACGCCTTCAAGTTCACGCGCGCCAACACCACTGTTGCCCTGACGGTCCATGGATCCGGCGAACACGTCCTGATCGAAGTCGAAGATCACTGCGGCGGGCTGCCGCCCGGAAGCGCCGTAACAATGTTCGCGCCCTTCAGCCAGCATAGCCATGACAGGTCGGGCCTGGGTCTGGGGCTTTCCATTGCGCGCCAAAGCATCGAGGCCGACTTTGGCACCTTGACTGTTCGGGACGTGCCGGGCACGGGTTGCGTTTTCACCACCCGGCTACCGCGCCACTCGCTCCAGTGAGGGGAAGTCTGCGTACGCAGAGCAAAGCGTGTGCCTTTTCGCGCCGATCTGACGATGCGGTCGTCCCTGCGCGGACGTGAACTCCCTCTCATTCGTGGCGGCCGCTTGCGGGCACCGATGTGCCACTCGCGTTCGATCTCAACCCCGTCGAGCGGTGTGTGTCGGGAGCGGCCAAATACGGAGGCGACGCTTTGAGGCGGTGCGATCGACCAGCCTTGCCCGCGAATCGATTCCAGCGCTTCTCAAACTCCGGCACGAATCGTTGCATCCAACGCAGGATCGTCGCCAGGTGAACGTCCACCCGCAGGTGCGCGACGTCCATGTCCACGCGCTGGACCGTCCACGGTGTCGTCACGCCCAGCAGCTGTCGATAAAGCTCGGTGCTGTCCATCGCATCACCTCCGCTCGGAGACTGCGTGACAGCGTATCAGCTACGCGGGCGGCCCACTCCAAACCCTGAAGGATACCATCTGCACGCAGACCAGCATCACCTCCAGCGGGTAATGCATCCGCTTGATCACCTTGCGCAGCGCTTCAATCACCGTTTCGTACCTGACATCATCCGGCCTTCAGGGTACCAGCGTCAGCTTATTGCGACTGAACCCAGTTCCATTCGCCGGCCGAAATCATCATGATCGACCTGGACGACAACCGGCTTGCCGTCGGCAAGCGCTTCGGTGTGACGGCCACGGTGAACAGCAGCGCCGGCGACGCGGCGCAGCAGGTCATGAAGCTCACGAATCAACATGGCGTGGACACCGCCATCGAGGTCGTTGGCATTCCCGCCACCTTCTTGCTGTGCCAGGACATCCCTGCTGTTTTCCGACCTGTCGAACAAGCTCGGCGCCCTGTCCCAGCGCCACGGCCAGCGCGAGATGCAGGCTGCCGATGTCGCGCGTCGAAGACGCGTTCCTGCGCCCGGCGCATGTGGTCGAGGATGCCGCCAGCATCGTCGAAGTTGCCCGGGTGATGCAGGCGAACCATTCGAGCAGGAGAGCATCCATTTCTTGGGGGTGTGCGGTGCAGCAAAGTAAGCTTCAGAGATGGAAACAGGGGCGTCATTGGGCCAAGAAGTCCTGCAGCTGCGTGTTGTGTTGCGCAGCATCAGCCCTCTGATCTGGCGCCGCCTGCTGGTGCGAAGCGATACCAGCATCGCCCGTCTGCACCAAATCCTGCAGGTCGCGTTCGGCTGGCAGGACATGCACCTGCACCGCTTCGAAATCCGCGGCCGCCCATACGGGATTCACCAGGATGGCGGCGCGTTCTTCGACACCAACGCGCACGAGGCTTTGATCGGCCAACTAATGCTGCGGCGCCTTGAACGATTTACCTACGAATACGACTTCGGCGACGGGTGGCTGCACGATCTGCGCATCGAGGTTACCTCGCTCATCGACCCCAAGCGGGTGTATCCGGTGTGCATCGCAGGCCGGCGCGCCGCGCCTCCGGAGGATTGTGGCGGCCCGCACGCGTTCATGGCCAATCGGTCCCGGTTCGCCTTGATGGGCGAGAGCTTGTCACGCGCCCATCTCGATCTCGACGGCCTTGCCGACGAAGTAGACGACGAGGACTGCGACATCCTCAGTCATTACCACCCCGAGCGCTTCGACCGGCGCGCCATCAACCGCAGGCTTGCTGCTCTGGCTCCGCCATCCAAGGAAAGGGCTGCAGATGAAGGTCACCGTTCAGATCCGTATTGAGGGGGCCGGGTCGCGGCCCTTCACCTTGCCGATTCACGCCATTGATCGCCCATGTGAGCAGGTGCAAGACGTTGGACTCGCCCTCGGCGACGCGAAGTCCATGCTCGGGCAGCTCCAGCAAACGCTCGTGCGAGAGCAGCTGGAGCGTTACTTGACCGACCACCGGGCGTGTCCGACCTGTGGGAGGCCGCGGGCGATCAAGGGCTACCATCCGTTGCGCTTTCGCACTGCCTTTGGGGATATCTCCCCGCGTTGGCACCGCTGCCTTTGCGAGCAATGCCCGGAGGCCACGTTTTGCCCGTTGAGCGAACTCCTGACGGTGCACACCTCGCCGGAACTGGCTTATCTCGAGGCCAAGTGGGCAGCACATGTCTCGTTCGCGGCCGTCAGGGCGCTGCTGCAGGAGGTGTTGCCGGTCGAGCAAGGGTTGCATGAGGAGACCATCCGCCAACACGTCCTGGCAACTGCTGAGCGACTCGAGGCGCAGCTCGGACCCGAACAGTTCGCCTACGACGGCGGCAGCCAGCGTGACATCGAGGCGTCGCCCGAGCCTGGTGCCCCGATCACAGTCGGACTGGACGGAGGCTACATCCGCGGTCGCGAGCGTCGGCCCGGTGCCAACGGATGCTTCGAGGTCATCGCCGGAAAGAGCATTCCTGAGGAAGGCACGGCGAAGGTCTTCGCATTCGTTCATCGGGTGGACCCGAAACCCAAGCGCCGGCTGCGTACCGTGCTGGAGTCGCAGGGCATCCTGCCCCGCCAGCACATCACCTTCCTTTGCGACGGCGGCGACACGGTACGCGAGCTTGGCGCATTTGTTCATCCGCGGTCCGAGCACATCCTGGACTGGTTTCACGTCGCGATGCGCATCGAGCAGCTACTGCAGACGACACGGGGTTTGCACAGTTCGAAGCAAGAGGACCTCCTCAGGAACATCGAGCGAGTCAAATAGTTCCTGTGGCATGGAAACGTGATCCGTGCTGACGACGCCTTGAACGACTTGCTCTATGAGATCGAAGATCTGCGTGAGAAGGATCGAGAAACGGGCCAGCCACCCTCGGTCGTGCTCAAGAAGCTCGCTCGAGCGCTTGACGAATTCGCGACATACATTGACAACAATGGCGGCGCGATCGTCAACTACGGCGAGCGGTACCGATGCGGAGAGCGAATATCCACCGGTTTTGTCGAATCGGCGGTCAACCAGGTAGTTGCCAAGCGTTTCGTGAAGAAGCAGCAGATGCGTTGGACCCCGCGCGGAGCCCATATGTTGCTTCAGGTCCGAACCCAGGTCTTGAACGGCGAGCTACGAGCATCGTTCCAGCAGTGGTATCCGCGCTTCGGCGCTCTGGATCAAGCGCCGCTCGCAGCGTAGCCGTGGAGAGATTTGTTGCACTGCACACCCCCAACTTCTGGATGCTCTCCTTAGGGCACGCGTGAATTCCGTCGATTTGAGTCAGCCTTGCACTCCAACGTGCTGCAGGCAGCTCTCAAAACGTCGCGGCGTCCCGGATCGCCCGCGAGTACGGGCCGAACTCACGTCGGTCCCGGAAAGGGCAACTCAGCTGCGAGCGGGCCGAGCCGCATAGTCAACGATTCGCGCTTCAGTCTGTGCGGTTGTCCGGTACACGCCGCGCTGCCCGGTGCGCAGCAGGACGCCGGAAGCGATCCAGGTCTGAATCATGTGCCGCGCGACGCCGCGCGCAATCAGCTCAGCGGCTGTAACGGCCTTGCCTTGCGCACGGCGCGGTGCTGCGGCCCTGCTGTTCTTCGCCGACAACGGCGGTTCTGGCGGATCGACGACTTGCGGCTCACGCGAGCGCTTGCGCGATGGCGCCGCGGCGGGCGACGGTGGTGGCGCTGTTGGCGCTACTGGCGCGGTGGATGTATCGTCGAGATCGATGCCGAACAGGGCCGACAGATCGGCGCTGTCCAAGGCACCTTCCGTGCCGGGTGGCGCCATCGTCGGCAGGTTGGCGGCTTGTCGAATCAGTTCCATCGGCTCCACATGGCGCAACCGGAACAGCAGTTCCGGCTCATCGTCCAGGCGAGCACCGATTCCGTACAGCGTCGCCGCGACATGCTTGCACATGGATGCCGCGTCCGGGCAACTGCAGCGCAAGCTGATTTGCCGCGGCAGCGGAAACAGCCCCTCGCCACGGCGCGTCACCGTTTCCATCACCGCCTGGGACAGACGGCCCTGCAGCAACTCGATCAGGCTCGCGACCTTGCCTGAGCATTCCCTGATGATCGCGTCCCACGCCTTCGCCTCCAGCGGGTGCACACCGATCTCGACGCTGTAGAGCTCGGAGCCGGAAACGAGCGCGTGTACCTTGCCGGGGTCGATACGCAGGTCGATCACAGAGCCGTTGCGCGCGTAGGTCCGCCCGCGCGGCAGCCGGTTCGCAAAGTCGCTGTAGGACGCCAGGTTGTCGCACCAAGCCTTGCCCCAGAAGCTCTTGGCGATGGCGCGGCCTTGGATCGTGACCGGTTGGCAAAGCTGCCCCTTTTTCGCCAGCGCCGCGGCCTTTTGCTTCGCCTTGTGCTGCCGCTGTGCTACCGGAACGTAAGGCGCCCAGCTGCCGTACTCGTAATTTCGTGCCATGTGTGTTTCCCGGCTCCCAAACAGGCCTGCCTCTTGGCCCCCTCTTGGCTCCTCTTGGCCACTCTCAGCCCGCCTTGGCCTCGACCATCGCACTACCGATATCGAGCGCCACCATGCGCAGCAATTCGTCGTTGTCCAGCTCCGTCAACAGTGTCTCGCCGCCGCCTTCGATGATCTGGTTCGACAATCCCAGTTTAGCTTCGATAAGGGCGTCGATCTTCGCTTCCACGGTGCCGCGGCAGACGAACTTGTGAACCAGGACGTTCCTCTTCTGCCCGATTCGATAGGCACGGTCGGTCGCCTGATTTTCAACGGCCGGATTCCACCAGCGATCGAAATGCACGACGTGCGACGCGGCGGTCAGGTTCAGGCCCGTGCCCCCCGCCTTGAGGGACAGGACGAAGAATGGCGGGCCCTGCTCGTGCTGAAACGCTTCGACCAGCGCCGCGCGTGCCTTCACGGCGGTGCCGCCGTGAAGCACCAGGCCGGATCGCCCGAAAACGCCGTGCAGAAACTGAGCCAGCGGCCCGGTCATTTCCTGGAACTGCGTGAAGACCAACACCTTCTCCTGGCGCGCCGCGATCGCCTCGGTCAATTCGCGCAGACGGGCGAACTTGCCGCTGTCGTGCGGCCCGTACGCGCCGTCGCCCAGCCATTGCGAAGGATGGTTGCAAATCTGTTTGAAGCGCATCAGGAAGGCCAGGACCACGCCACGCCGCTCGATTCCCTCCAGGGTCTCGATCTGCGTGGCCAGCGCTTCGACCGACTGCTGGTACAGGCTCGCCTGGACTCTGCTCAGCGCGCAGTAGGCTTTGACCTCGGTCTTGTCGGGCAGGTCGGCGATGACCCGCTTGTCGCTCTTGAGGCGCCGCAGGATATAGGGCTGCACCAGGCGACGCAGCGGCGCGTAATCGACGTGCTCGCTGTCCGCCAGGCGGCGCACGAAACGGCTGAAGGTCGCTGCCGATCCCAGCAACCCGGGGCAGATGAAATCGAAAAGTGACCACAGGTCACCGAGCCGGTTCTCCACCGGCGTGCCCGTCATCGCGAAGCGTACGCGGCTGCTGAGCGTTTTGATCTTGCGCGTCTGCTGTGCGCCAGGATTCTTGATGGCCTGCGCTTCGTCCAACACGACCAGAGACCATTGCACATCGGCCATCCAGGGCAGGCGCGCGACGCTGGCGTAGCTCGTCACGACGATGTCCACGTCCGCAAGTCGATGTCGAGAAAGCGCGGCCAGATCCCCGGCCGGAATCACCGAAGGGTGTGCGACCAGCAGCCGCAAGTGGGGTGCGAAGCGCGCTGCCTCCGCCTGCCAGTTGGCGATGAGCGAAGCGGGCACGATCAGAAGATGCGGTCCCGGGTCGCGCTCGCGCTTGGCCAGCGAGAAGAGGCCAAGCACCTGGACCGTCTTGCCCAGTCCCATGTCGTCGGCAAGACAGCCTCCCAGCCCCAGGCGGTTGAGCCACCACAACCATTGGACACCCTTGCGCTGGTAGGGCCGCAGTTGCGCCAGGAGTTCGGGTTGCGGATCGGGGCCTGCCCCTGGTTCGCGCAGTTCTGCGAGCGCATCGTGCAACCAGTCGCCCGCCACCACGGTGGACCACTCGGCGGTCGTTTCAGCCGGCGCCGCGGGGGCGTCGCCCTCGATGGCGGCGCCCGACAGCAGGCGCATCCCCTGGAGGAAGGAAATCCCGTCGGCGGCGGCCGAACGCTGCACCGTCTTCCAATGGGCCAACACGGCGTCGAGTTTTTCGCGGTCGACCTCGACCCAGCGTCCCTTGAGCCGTACAAGACCGTCGCCCGCCGCGTTCAAATGCCTCCACTCCTCCTCGGAAAGCGCTTCGCCGTCGAGCGTGAGTTCGGCCTTGAAGTCGAGCATCGTGGCCAGCCCGATGCCCGAGGCGTGCTGACCGAGCTGCACCCGCACTTGCGGGCGCGGTGGGTGTCGCGGCTTCCACCAGTCCGGGATGCGCACGATCAGGCCGCTGGCTTCGAACAGGGACACATTGCGCAGGAACTGGTGCGCCTCGGGCGGCGACCAGGCCAGAGGATGGAACACTTTCCCCTCATCGACCAGAGATTTGAGCCAAGGGCTCCGCTCGGCTGCCTTGTGCACCGGCAGCAGCAGTTTCAACAGCCCGGCGCGATCCTGGGCCTGCGAATAGTTGTGCAACGCTCGCCCCAACGGCACGTGCTGGACGCGAGCATCTTTTGACACATGGCTTGCGCAGGTGGCAAGAAAGGCGAACGGTGCGAGTTCGTTGCCCTTGTTCTCTGCCAGATGAAAACAGACCCGGCCGACCAGGTTCCAACTGGGGTGCTTGCCTCGCAGCCACGAATCGATCGCGCAACCGCTGGCGGCGATGTCCTCGCGCACTGCCGTGTGCATGTCCACCCACCATGCATCGAGCACTGGGCCGTCGAGGTATTCCGCACCCGTCATCGGTGGCGCGGCGGCTGCCAGTTGCTCCAACTCGGCGCGGGGTGCGGGCAACTCGACGTTTGCCCAGTCTTCGGCCAACGCGGCAAGGGCCGTCAGCCGCACCATGAACAGATGTGCGAACTCGCGCCCGAAGGCCAGCGAGGGTGGGAGGGCGGTGACCAATTCCACCGCGCCCAGTTGCAGTAAACCATGCGCTGCGCCGCGCTCCCAGGCTTTGCGAATCCGCGTGGCCGCAGGCGCCGCCGGGGCGCCGCTGATGCCGTGCGCGATCTCGAGGTAGACCCGGCCGGCAGGCGAGATGGCAAGGTCAAGGCCCAGGCCTTCCGGGTCGCCCTGAGGGTCTGACATAGCGTCATTAAGATCAGCCATGGGGAAGATTTCACTAGAGTGGAGTAGCCAGAAATGGGGTAAGCGACGCAGCCGGGATCGTGCTTTTGGGGGGCAGAGGAGCACGACATGAGGATCTACGCGTCAAGATTGTGGACGCTGGCCGCAGGGAGCATATCGCCACGATTGAGCAAAAATGCGAATCAGCCGGCCGCAGGGAATCCGGCTGAGCCTTGAGGAAGTGAAGCCCTTTATCGGGTGACTCCAGAAGATGTCCTGGCCGTTGCGCACTGCGCATCGCACATGCAGCAGTGCTTTGTTTGATGCAACGCGTGTGCACTGCATGTGCCGGTTGCGCTTCGGATGCGGCTACCGACCCCGAACGACGCGAAGCCGATGGACTCTCGGAACGAAACGATTCCGCTTGGGCATGGAACTCGACCTTTCAAGACGGTTGGCCTGCGGCCAACCGGCGTGTTGCTGGCATGCACAGTGTCTCTTGTTCTCGGCTACCTGTATGACGTGTATGCGCATGAACCCGTACTTTCTGACCATTGCGCTGGCTCTGGCAACTCCCGCCATCGCACAGCCCCCGAACCAGGTGGACATCACCGAATGCAGAGCCGAAGAAGCCGCTATCGAGCGGGACATGGAGCTCGCCCGCTCCAAAGGCCAAATGCTGCGCCGACGGCAACTTGCTGAGGCGTTGGCCGCTTTGCAAGCTCGTTGCGAGACTCTCGCCCCGGAGCAAAGCCGTGCTGCGAACATCGAGAGGCTCGAGCAAGAAATCCGGGAACTGCGGAAGGAACTCGATCATGCAGAGGATCGACTGCGCAAGTTGAAGAGCGAGGCCAATTGAAGGCTCCCTCGCGTCAGTCGGGCCGAATGCGGCCCGCGAGGGACCATCGCCGGCGGGCTGGGCGCATCAACTCAGCAGCGGCTGCTCCAGGATTTCGCGATCGCCATGCGCCGCAAAGAGGCGGACATCGGCGAACGTGCGCCGCGGTTGGTCCCCGGGCGCTGCACGACATGGTGCGCATGGGCGCGTCGCTCGAACGCATTCCGGTCGATCACCGGGTGGGGATCGGCGACCGGGCGCAGCATGCGGACCGTGGCGGCGGGATTCCGAGCTCGCGATGTAGACCGTCATACTGCTGCTCCAATCCATGTGAGGCTGACGTGCGACGTATGCTCAAGACTGCGGATGAGATTCAGGCTGAGGTTTCTCGCCTCATCCAAGAAAGCGATGTCGTGAAAAGCGATGGCGAACACGTCCATGTGTCCAGACCAGTCTTGCTGCCGCCGTGCGCGGAGCAGGACGGGTGCAACTGGACGATGAGGACTTTCGGCAACGCAAGCGCCTATCAGCCTGAGGTTGCGCAAGCTCTCGCTGCTGTTCAGGCGAAATGGAATCTGAATGCCTGATTTGTCGTCGATTCCGGCGAAGCGAGCCCGATCCGTGTTGGCCACCTCGCCACGATACGTTCCTCTCATGACCAAGCCGCCAGGTCTCTCTCGGCACGCAGCAGAAAATCGTTCAACAGCGGCCGCCGAGGATCTGCGTTGGCGCATCATTCGGGCGTCACGGCCACTGCCGGAGGAGGCCTCGATGGCTCTGCTGCTGGATGAGATTGAGTGGGGTGAACCAATCCTGCCGAGGGTCGCCGACCTTGCATGGGAGGCCACCATCAAACGCAGCGGTGCGCCGCTGGGCGAGGCCGAACGCCGGGTGTCTCGCGTCAAATGGGTTCGCGAGACCTGCCTGTGGGTGCTGACCTACCGATCGCGCGAGATTCCCGAGCGCCTGTCCATGATGGGCGCTATGGTGGCCGCCCAGGAGGTCTCGTGCCGCTCCTGCTACGGCGCCTTGCGCGCGACGATGAAGATGCTGGGCTACTCGGAGTTGGTGATCAGCCGTCTCGAGCGCGGCGTGCGTGTCGCCGAACTCGATGCCAAAGACGATGCCTTCGTGACGCTGTGCCGCAAGCTCGCGCGTTCGCGCCCCTGGCCTTCGCCGCTTGACAAGGATGCCCTCGTCGCGCTGGCTGTTCACCTCAGGTTGTCAACGAAATGGCGTTCCTCGTGGCGCTGGGATGCTTCCACACCCGGGTAACTGTCCTTATCGCCTGTCCGCCGGAGCGCCTCTACGAAGGATTGGCCAATGGCTCGGTCGGATACGTGGTTGGCCTGATGGAGCCGCTCCTGCGCGCACGCCTGCGGCGGCGGCACCTCGCCCAGTTGCCCGAGTCGCTGGAGGCTTCCGCCCTGCACAGCGGCGTCTTCGCGCCAATCGTCGCGCCGCTGGCGGGCCTGCCCGCCGCCGTCGTCATGAAAACAGCGCTGGACGAGGCCTTCGCGCCGGGAGTCCTGTCGCGCGGCGTGAAGGCGCTGATGTTCGGCGTCGTGGCACGCGCGCTGGACTGTCGCCACACCGAGGCGGAGTCCAGGAAGCTGCTGACGGCGGACCTCTGGACCGAGCCGGAGATCGACGGCGCCTTGACCACGCTGCACAGCCCGAAGCTGGAACCGCGGGAGGCCGACCTGCTGGTCTGGGCGCGTGACACGGTGCACTACCAGACCGGCCCGATCCAGCAGACCACGCGTGCCCTGTGCGGGCAGATCGGGGAGTTGGCGCTGCTCGAGGCGGTCGGCATCGCAGCGCTGGCCAACTCGACAGTGCGCCTGGCGATGCTGCTGGAATGATCTACCGGACCGCCAGCGCGATAGTTATTGTCCTACTGACCCAACATCGGCGAATTTACCGAGCGCGTCACGAAGCAGGTCGATCGAATCCTCAAGGTGCAAGACCGGCTGATGTTCCATTCGAGCAAATGACACGCTTTGAACTCATCGTGAACAAGATGACCGCCGCGGCGCTCAGCATCACGATCCCGCCATCGATCCTGCTGCAGGCGACGCGGACGGTCGATTGAGTGCCGGCGACACCTATGCTCCCGTCCTGAAACAGCGGCCTTCAGCATGCAGCGTCGGCGGCCCCCGCTCATCATGGCTTTCGCGCGCCCGTGATGAGCGGGACGTTTGCAAATACCTGCTGGCTGCAGCGGGCGATGGCACGCTGGATGTCCAAAACACCTCGGGCGCCCGGTCGAACTCCAAAAAAAATGGGGTCGCGCCTATGAGGCCACGTGCCACATGACAAATGATTGCCCGTGATCCGGCTCTCAGAAAAATTAGGGGTATGCAATGAGGAGTACCCTGTCCCCACGTTCACAGCATTCGCTCGCAATCGCGCGCCGGCCAAAGGTTCGTTCAGAGGAATCTTTGCCATGTCTTCCCCGCAATTGCTAGCCCTTTCCCAGATCGACTTCATCCGCGGCGACATCGATGCGCTGGCGAGCCACATGCGGCATTGTGCTTTGGCGCAGGGGCGGTGGTTCGCGATCGAGAGCCAGCTCCAGCGGGTGCGTTCAGTCGCCGCCGGCCGCATCGTGACGATGGCCTGTGTGGCCATGGTGCTCGCCATCGGACTGTTCGCGGTCGCTTGAGCGCCGCGGCGGTCGTCGACCGGTTCCACGCGCTCAGCGGGTACGCACGTCGCCTCCTCCTTGGCCGGTACCAACCGGTCGAACCACCGATCCGCGCCGAACTGTTCGGCGCGCAGCGCTTCGAGCAGTATGGCCACAGCCTGGCCCGCGCCGAGGTCGTACAGCGCGGCAGCGCTCGCGGCGACACCACACCTTTTTTCCGCGGGTCGACAAGAACCTTGAATCTCTGCGTGGCTGTGCTCCGCAAAATCTCGTCTGCTGACGCGGGATACAGGCCTTGAACGGTTGAACAGGAAAAGCGAGCGGCTCGGCGGCGAGCCGAGCTCTGCTACAGGGACGATGTTGTCGGCACGACCGAGTACTCGTGGTGCAATCCACCCAACACGGGTTTTGCGCGCACGCGCGCGCCCGGCACCCATCGATGCCGAGCTTCGGCTTTGGTTCGCCGCACCGAGCCACGAAAGGAGGGCCCGGCACGCCCGGGCCCAACGCGCTGTGAGGGCGTCCGCCGTTGTAGTGCGAGACCCACTCGTGAAGGATTGATCTCAAGTGCGGCTCCGATAGCGGGATTACCCTGACCTTGCCCCTGAAATCCGTACCCCATAGCCAAGCTCATGAGTTGGCTTGCCGTGATTGATTGGCAAGCCATTCCTGCTCGAACTGCATCGGGCTGACGTGGGCCCAGCGTCGAGTTCAGTCGAGCGCGGTTGTACCGGAGCAACCAATCGATGGCCTCGTTCTTCGCCTCGCGCCTGGTCTCGAAACGTTGTGCGTGCAATCGCTCCACCTTCAACGAACAGCGTCTCGCTGCAGGCGTTGACGCTCCTATGTCAAGCGGGACGTGCGGCGTCCGCCAAGTCAGCCAGGATCAGCGGGTACAACTCACGAACGATGTGGCGCTTGAGGCAGCGATGGATTTCCTTTTTCGACAGCTCTTGGCCGGAGTGAATCCCTTCACCTGCGCGGTGCGCAAAGGTGGAAGGCAGGGCATCAGAAGTCGCCCCTCACCGTATCGGCGTCTTGATTGGCGCGGTGACCGGAGAATTGCAACTCCTCGTCCTCCTTTGCCTGTTCGACCACCCGCAGCGCTTCCAGGCCGCGGGCGGTCGCAAACTCAGATGCCGTTCAGGTAGCGGCAAGAAACTCCGCGCATGCTCTTCCAAGAAGTCGATCGAGAGAGCCAGCCATGACTGTGCACAAGCGCCGTCACGCACTGACGTTCCCCGAAAGACCGCAAGGAGCGTGCTTTGCCATTGGAGACCATAGCTGTAGTGGACGACGATTCGGCGTTGAGAACAGCGCTCGCACGCCTGTTGCGGCTCGATGGTTTTAAGGTGGTGACTTATGCGACCGGCGAGGACTTCCTGGCGTCACTGAACTCTTGCACGCCTGCCTGCGCCATCCTCGACTTGTGCATGGCCGGCATGTCGGGCCTGGATGTCAATGCCTGCCTGCGCGCCGAAAACTGCAGTGTTCCCATCGTGTTCATGTCGGGATCGATTGACGATGCACTCCAACGCGCCGCGAGGGCCGCCAGGCCGGCGCGTCTTCTTCGCAAGCCGTTTTCTGCGAATGCGTTATTCGGTGCCATCCGCACTGCGCTGGGAGCGCCAAATCATGACGTCGACGAACCCTGTGACTAGCGTTGGGCCGTACGTCTGAGCAAGGAGCCACGCGCGGGCCGGTCGTCTGCTACGGGATCATGGGATTCGGCTACATCCTTCCGGCTACTTTCCTTCCAGTGTTGGCGCGCACTGTGGTGGACGACCCGCGCGTGTTCAGCCTCGCGTGGCCGATCTTCGGCGTCACGGCGGCGCTTTCCACGCTGCTCGTCGCGCGGCTGCTGCAGGGTGCGAAGCGACTGAAGAACTGGGCCACCTGCCAGCTCCTGATGGGCCTGGGTGTTTGCTGCCCGCCCTGCGGGCGAATCTCTGGACCATCGCAGCGTCGGCCTTGCTCGTAGGCGGAACCTTCATGGTGATTACCTTGGCCGGCGTCCACGAAGTGCGCGCCCGCGCGCCCACTCGTGCGGCACATCTCATCGGTCGCATTTCCGCCGCCTTTGCACTCGGCCAGATCGCTGGCCCCCGTCACTTCGGCGTTGCTGCTGCGCGTTGGCCCGCAGCTGGCGATCGGGCTCGCGGCAGGCGCCGCTGCCCTTTTTGCCACGGGCGCGTGGCTTTGGCGCACAGCTTCCCATCAACTACCTCAGGAGACGATTCGCCATGGCTGACTTCACTTCGCTTCCCCAGGGCTATACGCACGCCGCCGCTGAGCGGCTTCCCATGCCACACCCACCGATTCGCTCGACGAGGCGCAGCGACTGGCGGCACAGGCACTGACCCAGTACCGGTCGATCGCAATGTCGCGGCAGCGGCATCGCATCGCGGCTACAAGCGATTGCAACTTAATTGCGGGCGCGACAGAATGCAGTTGGGGGTGCGCCATGATCGATGCAACGCTTCCGCAGCTTGCCGGTGGACTGTTTCTCAGCGACGGCGGGCTTGAGACGACACTTGTCTTCCTGGATGGCGTGGACTTGCCGCACTTCGCGGCGTTCGTCCTGCTTCGAGACTATGCGGGACGCGAGCGGCTCCAACGCTACTACCGACCCTATCTCGAACTGTGCGCCAGTACCCCTGGCGCCGGCTTCGTGCTGGAGACGCCCACTTGGCGGGCAAACCCCGACTGGGGTCGCTTGCTGGGGTATGACTCGTCGGCGCTTGATCAAGCCAACATTGACGCCGCGCGTCTGGTGAGTTTCCTTCGGGATGAATGGCGTTCCCGGTTGACCGGTCCGGTGGTCCTGAGCGGCATCATCGGACCGCGCGGCGACGGCTACGTGGCCGATGCGCCGAGCAGCGCGGCTGATGCGGCGGCCTATCACCTGCCGCAAGCCGCAGCGCTGAAAAAGGGCGGCGTCGATATGCTGTCAGCGGTGACGATGACCACCAGCGTCGAGGCCATCGGCGTCGCTCGATCCGCTAAGACGGTCGGCTTGCCAGTCGCAATTTCGTTCACGGTCGGGACTGATGGCCGGTTGCCCAGCGGCGAGCCGTTGCGCGAAGCGATGGAGCAAGTGGATGCAGATACGGCGCCCGCATACTTTGCGGTGAACTGCGCACATCCGAGCCACTTTGAGGCGTGCTTCGCCGACGGTGGGGCTTGGACCGCGAGGATTCGAGGCATTCGCGCGAACGCGTCGACGCGTAGCCACGCCGAGCTGGACGCCGCGACGGAGTTGGACATCGGTGATCCAGCCGATCTGGGTGAGCGTTACCGAAGGCTGCGCGCGCCACTGCCGGCGCTCAATGTGCTGGGTGGCTGCTGCGGTACCGACGACCGGCATCTGCGCGCGATCCGAGACGCATGGGTTCAAGACCGCGTGACGTAGCAAATCTCGCGCTGCGGGCCCGCTGTCAGTGCAGTCGGGCTGCAGCACAGCGGTCGTTCGCGAAGGACTCCTTCTGGCCGGCGGTCTTCGTCATCGGTCGCTTTGAGCGTACACCTCGTGCGTTGATAGGCCGCAGTTGCCGCACTTTGCTTTCGGCAGCAACCGTCCCACCTTCACACGATTTCTGACCTCTGGCAGAGATAGATTGACGCCGCTTCGACTCACAAGGATCGCCAAGCCGGCAATTGATGCAGGAATGGCCAGCGCCGAAACGATTGCTCCGAAACCCCAACCGATCCCGACAAGCACCCTCCCACCCCAGAGCCCAGAATGCTGCCAAACCGCCCCATGCCAAGCATCCAGCCGACATCGGTCGCGCGGGCAACCGTCGGATAGCAGTTCGGGGCGAAAGTGTTGAGACCCGTCTGTGCTCCGTTCATGAAGAAGCCCGCCGCCAGGACCCAGAGGAACAGTGATCCGGAAAGTGCACCCGTCGCGCCGACGCCGATCACGCAGAGCGCACCACCTAGATATGAACCGGCGATGACCCAAGTCGGTCGCATACGATCCATGGCCCACCCTGCCAGGATCGCGCCAACGGTTCCACCAGTTCGGAGCATGGCCGTGATGTTTGCGGCGGTCGAAATCGCCAAACCGGCGTGTTCGATAAGCGTGGGAACGAGGCCTTGCATGGTGACTGGATATGCGGCCCCGAAGAGGCGGAACAATGCCATTGGGACCCGGCCCAGGCGATTGATGTGGGGGTGCAGCGGAGCGAACGAGTGATCGCCGAAAGCACCCATCGCCACTCCCAATGCGATGCCGATCATGAAGTAGACGACGGCCACGCAAATCCTGGCACGGCTGCGAGAGGCGTGGTTCATTGGAGTTTCTCCTCTTCAGCATTTCTTTGTGACCCCGCGAGAGCAAGTCGCCATCGGCGAGCGGCCGCGGGGCGCGATCTTGCTCACGCCGGCTGCACGAAATGAATGCCGGTGCTCTTGCCGATGTCAAGCACTTTGGGCAGGTCGCGTGGCAGCTCCTTCACTTCCTGGTCGACGCGCTTGAAGAAGGCCCCGGCATGCGCCGGCGCATCAAAGATGAGCACGCGCGCGGGCCGCTGCGAGGCCCCGCGAAAACCGTGCACCACCGAGCTCGGTGTGTAGACGAAGTCGCCCGCGGTCGCCGTGAAGTGCTTATCGTCCAATGTGAACTGCACTTTCCCCTCCGTGACGAAGTAAGCCTCGTCCCACTCGTGAGAGTGCGGCGGCGGCCCCGCGTCCTGCGGCAAGGTCACCTCCATCAACGACCAAGCACCGTTGGTGCTGTGCCCTTCGCACAGAAATCGAACCTGTGTCCCGAGCACGAGCAGCGGTTGCACGTCTTGGCTCTTCACGATCATGGATGACGTTTGCATGGTGGGCTCCTATACCTCTGGTTGATGCGCCGCTGTGGCGCGTGGGTGCTGAAAGGTGGGCGTCGGATGCATCGGACGAGTGCAGTATCGGAAGTCACGTTCCTAATGAGAAGATCCGTGAATGGGATTACATTGAGGACGAAAAGGACTCAATCCATGCATGGACTCCAACCCCTGCTGGCCTTTGCCGAAACGGCCAAGCGCGGCAACTTTGCCGCCGCATCGAGGGAGATCGGCTGCACGCCGTCGACGCTTGCAAAGGCGGTAACGCGGCTCGAAGCGCAGCTCGGAGTGCGGCTTTTTCATCGCACAACGCGCCAAGTCACGCTGACCGACGATGGGCACCGGCTGTTCGCTCGCTGTCAGCGCGTGCTCGACGAGCTGGAGTTGCTGCAGGAAGAAGCCTCAGGCGCGCGCGACGAGCCAACTGGGACACTGCGCATCGATATGCCAGTGAGCTTCGGCCGCCTTGTCATGCTGCCCCTCCTGGCGCAGCTCACGCGAGAACATCCGCGACTGTCCATCGACGCCAGGTTCTCCGACGTCTATGTCGATCTCGTGAAGGAGGGCATCGACGTGGCCATTCGTACGGGTGCGCTGCGCGACTCCTCGCTCGTGGCGCGCCCCTTCAGCACGCAGGAGCTGTTGTTGTTCGCCGCGCCGTCCTACCTGGCGCGCGCCGGCACGCCGAACTCCGTAGCCGAACTGGCGGACCACGCCGCCGTGCTCTATCGCGTGCCGAGTAACGGAAAGGATCGCCCGTGGCAATTCCGGGTGCGCGGCCGAAGTGTGAGCTTCATGCCGCCGTCGCGAATCCATGTCGACTCCGGCGATGCGATCATGCGCGCTGCGGTTCTGGGCATGGGCATCGCCCAGGTGCCGCACTACATGGTGAGCGAATCCCTGGCGCGCGGCGAATTGGTGGAGTTGCTGCCCGCGACGCGGCCACCCGCAATGCCTATCGCCGCAGTGATGCCGAGCGCTCGCATGGTTCCGTCGCGCGTTCGCGCGTTGCTCGAATTGATCGAGCGCAGTTCCGAAGCGTTCCCGGCTGCACCGCCAGTCGGCGCTACGCCAACCGGTAAAAGGCGAAAGCGCGCCGTGGTGTGAGGTTGCTTCCTGGTGTTGCCGAAATCACGCGCTCATTGGCTGTCGCATAGCTGACCTTGGCGAAGTTCTGCTTGTGGCCGGGACCGCCAGTTTGCAGCCACGTCAGGCAGCCGACCTTGATCACCTTGATCGGCCGCACCCACATCTTGAAAGTCAGCTCCCTGACGCGGCCTCGTGCTCACACTGCCGGCCCGGCCGGAGCCGGCTGCGTGCGTGCGGCAACGCTCTTCAGGACAGGTGCTTCCCAACAAGACCCGACATTTCGAACATCGTCACCTCGGGTTTGCCCATCACCGCATGAAGCTTGGCATCACAAAGGATATTGCGCTTGTTCGCTGGGTTTTGGAGGTTGTTCAGCTTGATGTAGTCCCACAGCAGCTTGGTGACCTCGGTCCGAGGCTGGGGTGTGGGGCCAATGACGGCTGCGAGCTCGACGCTGGGTGTCAGGGGGCGCGTGAACGCCGTTTGCTTCTTGGCAATGGTCATGTTTATCTCGGCAAAGCGGTGAATTCTACGGACGCCCCCAAAAGGTTTCGCTGGGCGCGGCTCCGAACGGCGGTTGTGGGTCATGTCCGTCGGTTAGTTCTTGGCAAATTGGAAGGCAGGCACCTGATTGCCGCCATCCGGGATCTGTGTCGTGCGCGGGTGGATGCCGTGAAGGCGCGGCTGAAGGCCGCCAGCAACTCAAGGCGATGCTGCTTCGCCACGGGCGCCGCTATACGGGCAAGACGTCGTGGACGGCGGCCCTCTTGACAAAACGGGCCATATCAGCCCATCTTTCTGAACTGGCAGGTGTGAAGCCGGCTAAGTGCTTGATTCGATTGAGCACGAGGTCGAAGGTCTCCACTACATCGGCGTTGGTTCAGCAGTGATGTGGGCGTGCTTGGCGGTGATCTTCGGTGGGGGTTGATCGGGCAGCTTCAGCCGCAGCAGGTCCAGCAGCATGCGGTGATCGGCCTCACGATACGTTTGACGGCCCGATGGTCCTGTTCGACGATGTTGTTAGGTACTTCGACTGGCGCATCTCGATGGGCGCACCGGAGTCGGCTTGAATGCTCTGGATGGCGGCCGTGTTGGCACCGCTCTTGTCCATGTTGATCTTTTCGGGCACACCATGCAGTCCGATGGCCTGTTCCACAAAGCATCGTGCGGCTGCGAGATCGCGCTTGGCACGCAGCAGAAAGTCAATCGTGTCGCCATCGCGGTCGACCGCTCGGTACAGATACTTCCACTGGCCTGCGACCTTGATGTACGTTTCGTCCATCCGCCAACTCGCGCCCACAGGTCGCTTGCGTTGGCGAAACCGAAACGCCGCGGCCATCACCGGCAGGATCATGATCGACCATCGATGAACCGTGGCGTGGTCGACGAGCACGCCGCGCTCGCCCATCATCTCTTGACCGAATGGTTCAACCGGCGCTTCGCTGCAGGTCGCAAGCTCATGCGCAGAGTGGGCATCGTTGCCGTCGCAAGAAAGCTGGCGATCGCCTTGTGGCCGCTATCTGCAGTACGGCGAGATTCCCGCTGGAGCGTCACTCAAGCCAGCCGCTTGAAATCCCACGCAGCCTTGTTTCGAAACAGCCAAATCGTCGCATCATGATCAAAGGTCGACGCGCCCGAGAAGTCAGAGGGTCACTGCACCAAAGTGACCGCGTTTTTAGGTGGGGCGCACCGGTAACCGGGGTTTTCCAATGCGCTTCACGCGCATGCAGCATGAGGCGCAGGGTGTTCGCCGCCTGCATGGATAGAAGCTTGTCCGAGCATTGGCTCGAACGCTCGTCATACCCCGACCACGGATCAGGATGCATCGCCCCCGCGCTGCGCTCCTGCCCCACACGGCTCAGCAACACAAAGGTGCCGCCAATGAAATACCGCTCATCGATCCTTTGATCAAAAGGTTTGACAAACGAGTCCTCATAGAAGCTGACTTCAACAGCCGGTGCGCAACTTGTTCGGGCGCTCTCAACCCGGCTGTTTTCAGCATGCAAAGCCGGCACCTCGCACGACGGCTGCGTGCCGGCGCAGGAACGCGGCGATGCGCGGATTCACGCGCGCCGGGTCGGTCGCCGGCCCCATGTGCCCGAGGCCGGGAATCCACTCGTGGCGAGCGTGTGGCAGCGCCAGCCGCATCCGCTGCGCCAGCCATTGCATGCCCGGCACCGTTTCGCTGCCGGCGAGCACAAGCAACGGATGACCGTTCGCCTTCACGTCGCACGGCGTCATGCTGTCGACAAACAGTGACTCGAAATGCCGAAGCACCTCGGGCATGCGGTGGGCGATGATCTGTTGCGCACGCAGCGGCACTGCCTCCCATGTCGTGGCGCCTGACCAGAACGTGATGAAGGCTCGCGCAGCAGCGTTTGCGTCGCCTTGCGCGAGGCGGTCTCGGATTTCTTCGGCGACAGCGACAAATATGCTGCGCAACGGTCGGCCGTCTGCGTCGTGGTCGGGCATCCAGCCGAACATGGCGGGCTCGTAGAGCGCGACGCTTGCGACCGCGGCCGGCCACAGCGCGGCTGCCTTCAGCGCGACGCCGCCGCCGAACGAATGACCGACCAGATGCACCCGCTGACCCGGCGCCAACAGTGGACGCACGAGTTCGGCGTGCTCGACCAACGTCGGTCCCGGCGGGTTCGCGTGGCCGTGAAGTTCGACCGTCATCACACGGAACTCGGCGTCAAGCTCGCCGGCCAGCGCCTGCCAGGATTTCGACGACGAACCGCTCGGGTGGATCAGTACGACGGCGTCGGCAAGCGCTTTGCCTGAGCTGTCGATGCGGGTCGCGCAGCGCTCAAGCGGGAGCCATCCGTCGACAGTCCGCATTCGGTGGGGGAGCGTGGATGCGCCCGCTGCGGCGGGTACGGTGGTGGCATACATGGCGATGGTCCTCATTCCAAGGGTGGATGTGCAAATGCGGCTCTCCGATGCCGCATCAGGAAGCGGCCTGGCCACTGTGCGCAGAGGGCGTGGAACCGCCCATTGGAAAGCCTGTGGAATCGGCGGCTGGCGCTTGCGGCATTTGCGTCGTGGGGCGCCGATCGATGCCACGGCCGACGGTCAGGCGCTCGCGCAAGGCTTCGTCGAGCGCGAGGAAGGGCGCGTCCGGCGTCACGCCGAGCGCGTCGAGCAACTTCGCGAAGAAGGCGCGGCCGGCGGCCACCGCGGCGATGTCGAAGACCTCGGCGTCGGACAGGCCGCATGTTTTGAGCTCCTCGACCTGACTCGACGTCACGCCGGAGGCGTCGCGCGCGACTTGGCGGGCGAAGCGCATTGCCTTGTGCTCGAGTGACGTCACCGCGTCGACGTGACCTCCGCCGGCCAGGGTGGCGATGGCTTCGTCGGCAAGGAAATCGCGCAGTTTGGTTCCGTGGGCCAGCGTGCAGGCCGAGTTGCGCAACTCGTGCGCGGCGGCGAAGGTCACGAGCTCGAAGCGGCGCGCGTCCATCGGCCGCCTGATCTCGGCAAGCAGTTGCCCCCAGCGCGCCATTACCTCGGGGCGGTGGCAGAACACCTTGGCGTAGTTCGGCACGTAGCCCCAGGCTGATTGCTGTCGGCGGTACATCGCCGCGACGGCACCGCCCGCGTCTTCGGGCGCGATTGTTTGGATGAATTCCATGATGACCTCCAGGACTCGTTGAAGAAGGCACGCACAAATTTGGGCGGATGATTACGGGGCGTCAGGCCGCTCGCCTGGGATGCAGCCACTTGGGCAGCAGGCTGTACGGGTCGAGGTGGACATTGCGGTCGTACGCGATCCCGGCCGCGTCGAGCCAACGCTGCAGTTCGCCCTGGCGCATCGCGTCGAACAGGTCCGTGCAGCCGCCGACGTGGCGGCCGGCGATGTAGATCTGCGGCATCGTCGGCGAGCCGGTGCGCTGCTTCAGCACCGCCCGGACCTTGACGCCCAGATCGCCCTCCTTGAAGCGGACGGCGTCGACGTCGACGCTTTCGAAGGCCACGCGCAGACGCGCGAACAGCTTGCGCACCGCCCAGCAGAATTCGCACCACTCGAGCGCGAACATCACCACCGGCTGGTTGCACACCAACAGGTCGACGAACGCCTCCGCACTCGCGTCGAGCGCTTGCGGCGCCGCTTCCGCCGGCGCCGCCGGCGCGACATCGAAGCGGTAACCGGGCGTCGAACGCGAGAGGGCGAGTTCGACGTCGTTCATCTCGTCGGCGATGTGTTCGAACAACGGCGTCGACAGATAGCGTTCGCCGGTGTCGGGCAGCATGCAGACGACGTGGGCACCATGCGGGCTGCGCCGTGCGACGTCGAGCGCCGCGGCCAGCGTCGCGCCGCTGGAGGTGCCGGCGAAGATGCCCTCCTGCGTCGCCAGAGCGCGTGCCAGCCGAAGCGCTTCCTGGCCGGCCACCGGGACAATCTCGTCGATCAGCCCTTCGGCACGGGCCCGTTCGGCCAGGCGCGAAATGAAGTCGGGGCTCCAGCCCTGCATCAGATGCGGGCGGAAGTGAGGATGGCTTGCGCTCGGCCGGCCCGACGCGTCGCGCGGCTGAGCGAACCCGCCGCCAAGCAGTGGTGAGTTGTCGGGCTCGGCCGCCACGATGCGGATGCGTCGATCGGCGGCTTTCAGGCCGCGGGCTACGCCGAGCAGCGTGCCGCCCGTGCCGAAGCCGCTGACGAAGGCGTGCAGCGTGTCGCCGGCGAAATCCGCCAGTATTTCCTGCGCCGTGGTGCGCGTGTGCGCCTCGGCATTGGCCTCGTTGTCGAACTGGCGGCAGAGGAACCAGCCATGCCGCTCGGCCAGTTCGCTGGCCTTGTTCAGCATGCCCGTTCCTTTCTCGGCCGCCGGCGTCAGGACGACCCGCGCACCGAGGAAGCGCAGCAGCCTGCGCCGCTCCAGGCTGAAGCTCTCGGCCATCGTCACGACGAGGGGGTAGCCTTTCTGCGCACAGACCATCGCCAGCCCGATGCCGGTATTGCCGCTGGTCGCCTCGATCACCGTCTGGCCCGGCCGCAGCGCCCCGGAGCGTTCGGCGTCCTCGATTACCGCGCGCGCCATCCGATCCTTGACAGAGCCGAGGGGGTTAAACGATTCCACCTTGACCCAGAGGTTCACACCAGCCGGGGCCAGGCGATTCAGGCGGACCAGCGGCGTGCGGCCGATGGTCTCGAGAATGTTGTCGTAGCGTGCCATGGGGACTCCTGACGGTTGGAAGAGGCACCCATGTTTGGCGCACACCGGAGGAGTCAGCGTGGAAGCGAGCGTGGTTTTCGTCGCCCGGGGGATGCGGTTGTGGGGAAAAGTGTGTCGTTCTAAAGTAGCGCCTTCGCACGAAGACACCTTCATGGCAGGGCTCGAATTCCAGTTCCTGGGCGACTTTGCGGTCCATCGAGACGGCCGCGAGCAGCCGTTGCCGCCATCACGCAAGACGCGCGCGCTGCTCGCCTACCTGTGCCTGCAGCCGCGGCGCTTCAGGCGCGAGCAACTGAGTTCGCTGCTCTGGGACGTGCCCGACGACCCGTTGGGATCCCTGCGCTGGAGCCTGTCGAAACTGCGGCGTCTTGTCGACGAGCCAGGGTGCGAGCGGCTGGTCGCCGATCGCACCACGGTTGCCATCGATGCGACAGGCGTGGTCGTCGACGTGCTCGAACTGCGTGCGCTGGTCGAGAACGGGCTGGCGAGTGCCGAGACGCCGATGCTGGAGCGTGCCGCATTGCGCTGCCGCGGCAGTTTCCTGGAAGGCCTCGAGTTCTCCAGCTTTCACGACTTCCATGGCTGGTGCATGGCCGAGCGCGAGCATGCAATTTGCGACCGTGCGGCGATCCTTTCCGAGCTCGTCGATCGCCTCGGCGATGTGCCGAGTCGCGCGCTGCCGTATGCGCGGGCATTGGTCGGCCTTTTCCCTTACGAAGAGGCGCACCGCTCGATGCTGATCCGCTTGTTGAACGCCGCGCACCAAGCCTCTGAAGCCGAGGAACAGTACCAGCTCGGCTTGCGAATGCTGAAGGAAGCCGGCGTCGAGTCGTCCGGCGCGCTGCTCGCCGCGCGCCACAAGCCGCGCATCGACGCCCCACTGCTGCGCGCGCCGGCCCCCGGCCCCGACTTCTCGGCGGTCGCGGTGGACCGAAGACTGGTCGGCCGCGAGGCCGAGATGGCGCAGATGGCCCAGGCGCTGCGCGAAGTCGAGCAGGCGCCGCGCGCGGCCATCGTGATGCTGGTCGGCGCGCCGGGCATCGGCAAGAGCCGGGTGCTCGAGGCGACTCTGGCGTTGGTACGCGAAAGCAGGGCTTTCGTGCTGCAGGCGGCGGCGTTCGAATCCGATGTCATCCGCCCGTTCTCTTTCTGGATCGACGCGCTCAGGGTGCATGGCGCCGCCGACGCGGTGTTCCGCGGCGCTGCCACGAACGACCGCGACGGCCTGTTCGAGCGTCTCAGCCAGCTCGTGGCGCGCGAGTCGGCGCAGCGACCGGTCGTGCTCCTGCTCGACGACGCCCAATGGTGCGACGAGTCGAGCGCCGCCGCGCTGCTCTACATCGCCCGGATGAACCGTGGCTGCGCGGTGCTGGGCGTTCTCGCCGTGCGCGATGCCGAACTGCGCGACAGCGTGCCGCTGCAGCAGGTGCGGCGCGGCCTCGTCCGCGACGGCCTGCTGCGCGAGATCGCGCTCGGGCCGCTGCCCGACGCCGACCTGGCGCGGCTGATCGAATTGCAGGTGCCGGGTGCCGACGGCCCGCGCCTGAGCGCCGACGGCAGCGGCAACCCGCTGTTGGCGCTCGAACTGGCGCGGGCGGAGCTGGCGGGCGGTGCTGCCGGCCCGCTCGATGAACTGGTGCGCGACCGATTGGCGCTGCACGGCGCGACCGGCGTCGAAGTGCTGCGCTGGGCCGCCGTGCTGAGCCCGCACATCGACCTCGGGATGCTGGTGAAGGTCTCGGGGATCGACGCGACCGAGGTCGCCGCGGCTCTCGACCTTGCCGAGCGGAACGCCATGCTGCGCAGCGGCGAGCACGGCTTGCGCTTTGCGCACGACCTGATTGCCCGCGCGATCTACACCGACATCTCGCCGCTGCGCCGGCAGGTCATGCACCGACGCATTGCCGAGCATCTCGAGCGCGACACCGCGCAGGACCTGGCGCGCGCCGCCGATCTGGCCCACCACGCGACCCAGAGCGCCGACCCCGCGCTGGCCGCGCGGGCGCTGGTCGCCGCCGGCCGGCTCAGCCTGCGCTTCTTTGCCAACGACGAGGCGGCAGCCATCGCGCGGCGCGGTCTGCAGCTTGCGGGTTCGCTGCGCGAAGCCGAGCGCGTCTGTGTCGAGATCGAACTGCACGACATCCTGCTTGCGGCGCGGCCGCTCGACCCGGCGGCCGCGGACGAATACACCCGGCTCGCCGAGCGCGCTCTGGAACACGGCGAGTTGGCGCACGCGCGGCTCGGCTACCACATGGCGGCCACGGTACGCTGGGCGATGGGCCACTGGAGCGCAGCGCGCGAGCAGACGCTGCAGGCGGTGCGTGCGGTGCGTGGAGGGGGCGACAAGGCGCAGATCGTCGGCATGGCGGAGACCGCCAAGTGCCTGGCCATGATCGAGCGCGATGTTCCGCAGGCCGATGCGATGCTGGCCGAGGCGAGCAAGCTGGCCGCGCGCAACGGCTTCAGCCACCATGCGATCGCGGCCGGGCTCGGCATGCTGCGCTTCCACGGCAATCGCCTGGACGAGGCCGTCGAGCTGTTTGACGGGGCACGCACGATGTGCAAGTCGGCCGGGGACCGGATCGCCGAGTACCAAGCCAACGAATACCTGGTGATGCTGCACCTGCAGCGCGGCTGCCTCGACGACGCACGAGCCCGCAGCGGCGATCTGCTGGCGCTCGGCGACAAGCTTCGCGAAGGCAGCGAGGAGCCCTTCGCCCGCGCCATGGCCGGCCTGTGCGACTACGCGATCGACGACGATGCGCGGCGGCTCGACGCGGCGCTGGCCGACCTGCGCGTGGCAGACGCCAAGCACCGGCTCGCCTACGTGCTGACGCGCGCCGCGTTGCTCGACTGCGAGCGCGGTCGCGCCGCCACCGCGAAGCGACGCGCCGCCGAGGCGCTCGGCTACGCGCAACTGCTCGAGCGCCCGACCGAGATGCTGCTGGCCAACGCGGTGCTCTCGCACGACTGCGCCGCCCGTGGCGACCGCCACGGCGCCGACGACTACTCGCGCGAGGCCCGGCGCCTGGCCGGCCACGGCGCGGCGCTGTGGACGCGCGAGATCGTCGCGCGGCTGGAGGCCCGATGACCGACGTCGTCGTCGAGCGGCGCCTGTCCCAGCCGGTGACCGACACCGAGATGCGGGGCATCGCGGCGATCCTCGGCAGTTGCCTGGGCATTCACCGGGTGACCTGGTGCGCGAGTCTGCTGGCGACCGACGGTAGCGAGATGTTCTGCCACTTCCGCGCCGCCGATGCCGAGTCGGTGCGCATCGCGATGCGCCAGTCCGGCGCCCCACCAGGCGACGCGTGGGCCTGCCGCGTCCAGGATGCAGCGGGCCTTCGCGACGATGAGCTGGCGGCCGTGAAGGCCGTCGTCGCCCACGCGTTCGCCGAGCCGGCCGTCTTCGGCGCACGCGAGTTGCAGGGGGCGATCGACGCCGGGTGCTTCCAGCGTCACGGCGTCCGACTGCTGCGCAGCTACCTGTCGGCCGACGGGCTGCGAATGATCGGCCTGTACCAGGCTCCGGACGCTGAGTCGATCCGTGTCGCGCAGCGCGAGGCGGGGTTGTCGGTCGACCGCGTCGTGCCAGTACGGCGCTACGCGCCCTAGCTTCGCCCGGGCCCGGACCCGCGACCGGCCGCCAGGCTCGGCCGAGCCCCACCGGGGCACGGATTCCACGCACGCTCCAACGTTGGGTTCCACGCCGGCCGCGCAAAGTGGCAGCGCCGGTGATGCCGGCGCATTCCTCTACTTCCAACTGGAGCCACTCATGCAAACACAGATCACCAACGTCGACAACGGCGTCAACGTCGAAGCCCTGCTCGGTGCGCGCGAAGCGCTCGGCAAGACGCCGGAGGCGGCGCGCTTCCGCTGGCGCGCCACCAGCCAATGGGTGCGCGGTACGCACACCCGTGCCACGATCGACGCCTTCCACGGCCTCGGCGGCGAGCAGAGGCACCGCCAGCCCTTCACCTTCGAGACCGACCACCCCGAGATTTTCGCCTCGGAAGACAAGGGTGCCACGCCCGTCGAGATGCTGCTGGTCGGACTCGCGGGTTGTCTGTCGGCCGGCGTAGCGGCCGTGGCGCAGCACCGCAACATCCAGCTGCGGTCGGTGAAGGCGACGCTCGATGCCGGCATGGACATCCAGGGTATCCTGGGCATCGACGACGACGTGCGCAACGGCTTCGACGCCGTGCGCGTCAACTTCGAGATCGACGCCGATGCGACGACCGAGCAGATCGCGGCGCTGGTGGCGCAATCGCAGAAGCGCTCGGCGGTGTTCGACATCATGACGAACCCGACCGACGTGTACGTCACGGCGATCAAGGTGTCGTCGTGAGCGCCAGGCGCCGATCGGCCGCGGTCGACGTTGTCGTCGTCGGCGGCGGCCACTGCGGCTTGGCGATGAGCCAGGCGCTCTCGCAGCGCTCGATCGAGCACATCGTGCTCGAGCGTGGCGAGGTGGCCAACGCCTGGCGTGCCGAGCGCTGGGACTCGCTGCGCCTGCTCACCCCGAACTGGATGACGCGCCTGCCCGGCCACGCGTACGACGGCGACGACCCCGACGGCTACATGGCGGCGCCCGAGGTGGCGGATTTCCTGTCGCGCTATGCGCAGAAGGTCGCAGCGCCGGTGCGTACCGCCACGACGGTGTTGCGGGCCGGTCCGGATGCGGAAGGCTGGCGCGTCGAGACGACGCAGGGCGACTGGCAGTGCCGTGCGCTCGTCGTCGCGACAGGCGCCGCGACTCGATCGGTCGTGCCCGCACTCGCGCGGGCGCTGCCGGCCTGCGTCGAGCAAGTCACCGCCCTTGCGTACCGGCGGCCGGCGCAGCTGCCCGACGGCGGTGTGCTTGTCGTCGGTGCGTCGGCCACCGGGCTGCAGCTCGCGCAGGAGATCCAGCGCAGCGGGCGCCCAGTGACGCTGGCGGTGGGCGAGCACGTGCGGATGCCGCGCCTGTACCGCGGCCGCGACATCCAGTGGTGGCTGCTCGCCGCCGGCGTGCTCGACCAGCGGCTCGGGGATGTTGACGACGTGCGGCGCGTGCGCCGGCTGCCGTCGCCGCAGCTTATCGGCACGCCCGATCGCGCGACGCTGGACCTCAATGCGCTGCAGCAGCAGGGCGTGACCATCGTCGGCCGGCTGGTGCAAGTACGCGACGGCCGGGCGTTGTTTTCGGGCTCGCTGCGCAACGTCTGCGCGCTGGCCGACCTGAAGTTGAACCGCCTGCTCGACGTCTTCGACCGCTGGGCACTGCAGGCCCGCCTCGACGGTCGCATCGATGCAGTCGGGCCGCGACCACTGGCCACCCGGATCAATACGTCTGCGCCAACCGCCCTCGAGTTGCGATCGCGATTCCGCACGGTGATCTGGGCCACCGGCGTCCGGCCTGATCACTCGTGGCTCGATCTTCCGATCTTCGACCGGTTCGGAGAATTGCGGCACGCAGGCGGCATCGCCGACGCGCCCGGCCTGTACGTGCTCGGACTTCCCTTTATGCGGCGCCGGAAGTCCAGCTACATCCACGGCGCGGGTGAGGATGTCGACGAGCTGGTCGTCCACCTGGCCGACTACCTCGACCGTAGCGCGCGAGTCGTCGCGTCCACACACATTCCCGCCCGCCGCACCCTACCGTCGGAGAGCACCGGGTTCAAGCGTTCGCGCCCGCTTCCGGCCTGAACGCCAAACCGAGTCGAAAGAATGCCATGCAAGCCATCCACATCTCACATCGCAAGCCGCGCAGGCCGCTGGACGGGCTATCCCTCCAGCAGATCGCGCAAGCCTTCATGGGCTGGACGTGAGAGCGTTTCGCCGACTGGCGGCGCGCGCCCGCCGCGCCGCAGCGGAGTGCCGGGCGCTGCACACGATGAATACACAGTCTCAGGAATTCAATGCCCTCAGAGTTCTCTGATAACGCGACGCGCTAGACATGATGGTCGCTCTCTAGGCGAAGGAAGGCCCGTCTCCGGTATCGTGGATTGCGCACTCTACGAGTGCGCCGAGCCACATGCGGCGGGTTTCCCCAGCCGCAAA
>NZ_JBBKZV010000045.1:0-34764 GCF_037889915.1 Variovorax humicola
GGCCGCCTGGTAGGCCGCATCGGGCACGCTGGCGGCGATGCCGGCGCCCGATTGAATGCGTACCGTGTGGCCCTGGGCTACAAGTTTCTTCGCCGTCTCGGGCGTTACCGCAACGCGCGTCTCGCCGGGCGCGGTCTCGCGCGGAATTCCGAATTGCATGGGAACCTCTTCCGATGTGCTGTCGTGGCCGGGGCCGGCCACCGTCGCTCTACATTGCTTATTCAAATTCCATGATCACGGCGTCGATGGCGAGCAGGTCGCCGCAATCGACGTTGATCCTGGACACCATGCCGGCGCGCTCGGCGCTCAGGGTGACTTCCATCTTCATGGCCTCGACCACACACAGCGCGTCGCCAACCGCGACCGCCTGCCCTACCTCGGTCGAAATCGCGATCACCCTGGCGGGCATCGGACTGCGAAGCTGGGAGCCGCCGTCGGCAACCTGCTGCGTGGGCATGAATGCCAGCAGAGCGGCTTCGCGAGGCGAAACAACACGTGCCTCGACCTGCTTGCCTGCGTGCGCCAACAGAAGAGCGCCGTCGACTCGCCGTACCTGGACGGCAATGGGTTCGTTGTCGATGGATCCCAGCCACACCGGGGCGCCGGGCGTCCAGTCGGAGACCACCTCGAGAGGAGCAGCCGCCTCGTCAAGACGCACCGTCCAGCGGCCCCGCTGCCCGTCGACAGTCACTTCGCAGGCAGAGTCGCCCATCAGCACCACGCGACGACGGGCGGCGGAATGCCCTGACCGACCCAGGCGTGCCCCCGTCAGCGCGTCGATCGAAGCGGCGACAGCGGCCAGACGCCGCGCCGTGCCGCCATCCGGTTCACCGGGCACGAAGCCGCCCTTGAACTCCTCCGCGATGAATGCGGTCGACAGTTGCCCCGCGTGCCAGCGCGGATGACGCATCAGCGCCGCCAGGAAAGCAAGGTTGTGGCGGATGCCATCGATCGCAAACGCGTCGAGTGCATACACCTGCGCGGCGATCGCTTCGGCGCGGGTCGGCGCATGGGTCACCAGCTTGGCGATCATCGGGTCGTAGTAGATCGAGATCTCGCCGCCCTCGAAGACGCCCGTGTCGTTGCGCACCGTCCTGCCGTCGAGCACGCCTTCGGCGGGCGGGCGATAGGTCGTCAGCCGCCCGGTCGACGGCATGAAGTTGCGCGTCGGATCTTCAGCGTAGACACGGCTCTCGACGGCCCAGCCGTCGAGCCGGATGTCCTGCTGCCGCAATGCCAGCGGCTCGCCGGACGCCACGCGGATCATCTGTTCGACCAGGTCGATCCCGGTGACGAGTTCGGTGACCGGATGCTCGACCTGCAGGCGCGTATTCATCTCGAGGAAGTAGAACGACTTGTCCTGTCCGCAAACGAATTCAACGGTCCCGGCGGAGTCGTAGTTCACGGCGCGCGCCAGCGCCACGGCCTGCTCGCCCATGCGCCGGCGGGTCTCGTCGTCGAGCAATGGGGACGGCGCTTCTTCGAGAACTTTCTGGTTGCGCCGCTGGATCGAGCATTCGCGCTCGCCGAGATAGACGATGCTGCCGTGCTTGTCGCCCAGCACCTGAATCTCGATATGCCGCGGTTCGACGATGAACTTTTCAACGAAGACCCGGTCATCGCCGAACGACGATGCCGCCTCGGACGTGGAACGGGCAAAGCCCTCCGCCGCTTCAGCGGCCGACCAGGCCACGCGCATGCCCTTGCCGCCGCCGCCCGCCGACGCCTTGATCATTACCGGGTAGCCGATCTCGTCCGCGATCTCGATGGCGTGCGCCGCATCCCGGATCACGCCCACATGGCCCGGCACCGTCGAGACGCCGGCCGCAAGTGCGCGCTTCTTGGATTCGATCTTGTCGCCCATCGCATCCATTGCATCGGGGTTGGGGCCGATGAACACGATGCCGGCCGCGTTCAACGCCCTGGCAAATGCCGCGCGCTCCGACAGGAATCCATAACCGGGATGAACCGCCTGGGCGCCGGTGCGGCGGCAGGCATCGACGATCTTGTCGATCACCAGGTAGGACTCGGAGGCCGGCGCGGCGCCGATGTGCACGGCCTCGTCGGCCATCCTCACGTGCAAGGCCCGCTCGTCGGCATCGGAGTACACCGCGACCGTCTTGATACCCATCCGCCGGGCCGTCTTGATGATCCGGCACGCGATTTCGCCGCGATTGGCGATCAGAATTTTCGAAAACATCCGCGCTTCCGTTTCGGGCGTCAAAGGGGGTAGTTCGGGTGTTCGTGCCACGGCCACCCACATGACTTGTTCGCCAGTCCCTTCAGGGCCTGGACGATGCGTGGCCGCGTCTGGCGCGGGACGATGACGTCGTCGATGGCGCCCAACTGCGCCACGGCGCCCGGTGCCAGGACACGCTGCGCATAGTCATGCGCGTCCAACGCGCGCCCGTTGGCGCTGCGGAGTGCGGCAGCGCCCTTGGCGCCCAGCAATCCGATCTGCGCGTCCGGCCAGGCATAGACCAGGTCGGCGCCGATCGCAAGGGAGCCCATGGAGACGCCGGCGGCGCCCAATGCGTCGCGCACGACCACCGTGACCAACGGAACGCTTGCACTTGCGTAGGCGGCGAGCAACTCCGAAGCATGTCGCGCAAGCCCGCCGTGTTCCTCCGCTGCGCCCGGCAGGAAACCCGGCACGTCGACAAAGGTCACGACGGCAATGCCAAATGCATTGCAGAAACGGACCAGTCGGGCGGCCTTGCGCGTCGCATTGCCGTCCAGCACACCGGCCAGCACCGAAGGTTGATTTGCAACAACGCCCACGGTTCGCCCACCCAGCCGCGCCAAGCCGGTGATGACATTGGCCGCGAAGTCGGGCTGGAGTTCGAGGAAGTCGCCTTCATCACTCACCTGCCTGACGAGTTCCTTCATGTCATAGGGCGCCGACGCGGAAGCAGGCCTCAGCGTATCGAGCGCCGGCGCTTCCCGCGTCTCGTCGTCCAGGCAGGACCATCGCGGCATACCCGCATGCTGGTTCGCCGGCAGAAACCCGAACAATCGACGGACCTGCAGGATCGCCAGCACATCGTTGGCGCAGACGCCGTCGGCAATCGACGATCTTCTTGTGTGCACCTCCGGACCGCCGAGCATGCTGGCGTCCATCGCCTCACCCGTCACACGCTTCACGACCTCGGGCCCGCTGACGAACAGGCTGCTGTCGTCGTTGGCCATGAACACGAAATCGGACAGTGGCGGCAACAGCGCATCGGCACCCGCGCAACCGCCAAGCACCAGCGATATCTGCGGCACGATGCCTGATGCGGCCACGGTGTTGCGGACGATGGCGCCGTAGCCTTCCAGCGCGCTCATTCCGGCTTCGAGCCGCAGGCCGGCACTGTCGAACATGCCGATGATTGGAATCCGGCTTTGCAGCGCAAACTCCTGCAGCCGGCAGATCCTGCGCGCATGCAGCCCAGCGAGCGTGCCCTGGCCGACCGACATGTCCTTCGCGAACACGCACACGGCGCGTCCGCCGATCCGGCCCTGCACCGTGACCACGCCGTCGCCGCCCTGGGCCTCGTCGCCGGCTGCGAGCGCGCCGAGTTCGGTGCACGAGCCTTCGTCGAGCAGCAGTTCGACGCGCTCGCGTGCCGTCAGCCTGCCCCGCGCGTGCTGTGCCTGCGCCCATGCCGCGCCGCGGCCGCCCGCAATCCACCCTGGGAGCGTCGCCGATCCGTTGAGATTCACTGCCATCGAGATTCGTCCCCGTCAGTTGCGCGTGAAACTGCCAGACGCGCCGCGCGCGCCCGGCCATGCAAGCTATCCAGCGACCAGTTCAACGCTGCTGTTTTTTTCCGCCACGTAGGCGCGCAGGCGCGGAACGATTTCCTTGGCAATGATCTCGACCTGCGCCATCTCGTACTTGTAGGGCACGAAGATCAGCTTCTGCACTCCGACGTCGATGTGGGCCTTGAGTTGCGCGACGCACTCGTCGACGTTGCCCATGATGGCGCTCTGCATCGTGGACTGGCTGCCCTGGGCGATGTCGAAGTCGACGTTCAGCCATTCCATCATCCTGGTTTCGACGGCGGCACGCGACGGCCCGACCATGATCGGCAACTGGTTGCCGTTCATCAGGGTGGCAGGGTCCTTGCCGGCTTCCGTGGCGTAGTTGCAGACCTTGGCCCACGACTCGACGAAGCTTTCCGGCGTGTAGAAGTAGGTCAGCCAGCCGTCGCCTTCCACGGCCGCGCGCTTCAGCACGCGATCGGCATAGCCGCCGATCAGCAGCGGGCACGGGCTCTGCACGGGCTTGGGGAACATGACGCCGGCCGGAATGCTGTGATTCGTCCACTCGCCGCTGACCATGTCTTCGGTCCACAGGCGCTTGAGGATCTCCAGGTTGTCGCCCATGATCTTGCCGCGCTGTTCGTACGGCACGCCCACGGCGTCGAACTCGCGCTTGTACCAGCCGGCCGCCATGGCCATCAGCAAGCGCCCGTTGGACAACTGGTCGATGGTCGAGAGCTGCTTGGCCAGCACCACCGGATTGCGCAGCGGCAGCACCAGGATGCCGGTCGACAGCTTGATCTTCTTCGTGCGCGCGGCAATTGCCGTCAGCAAGGTGAGCGAGTCGAGGATCGGGAAATGCGGGTCCACGCCCAGGAAGATGTGGTCCCAGACCCAGATCGAGTCGAAGCCCAGTTCTTCCATGCGAACGCCGTACTGCACCAGTGCTTCCGCGTTCGGGATTTCCGGGTACGGGGTGAAGTTGCGTGCCGCGATGCCAAATGTTCCGTGCAAGCCTGCCATGAGGAGTCTCCAGTGATGGGTTTTCGAGGGGGTGCCGGCGGTGGTCCGCTTCAGGCGATGTAGAGGCGATCGGGGTCGAGGTCGCGCAGCACCGACAACTCGCGCTCGGTCGGCGCGTCGGTGACGGCAATGTCGTCGTCGTGCAGCAACTCGAAGCCGGTGTTGTCCTGCACCTGCTCGAGCGTGACGCCCGGGTGCAGCGCGACGATCTTCATCCGCTTGGACTTTTCCTCGAAGCCGAAGATGCCCATGTCGGTGACCACGCGGAACATGCCACCGGCCAGCAGACCCCGGTCATGGCGCGTCGTGCCGCCATCGAGGAAACCAGGGCTGGTGACGAAGTCGACCTTCTTCACGAAGCGGCGGCGCTCGTGGCGCATGGCCACGATCATGTGCGTCAGGCTGGAGATGTCGTTGCCCCCGCCCGTGCCCGGCAGACGGGTCTTCGGATTGGCCGGATCCCCGATGTACGACGAATTCAGGTTGCCGTACATGTCGATCTGCGCACCACCCATGAAGCCGACGTCCACGTGGCCGCGTTGCAGCAGCAGCAGCACGTCGGTACTGCTCAGGACCATGTTGGCGCGCTTGGTGCAACGCTGCTCATTGGTCGATGGCGGCAACTGGCCGGCCTTGATGATCGGCCCGACCACGCCTCCTTCGAACAGGATGGTCAGGCCGGGGCAACGAAGCCCCTGTGCGAGCGTCGCCGCCAGCAGCGGGACGCCGACGCCGGCGAAGACGACCTGCCCCTCTTTCAGCAATCGCGAGCTCATGACGGCCAGGATTTCACTGGCGGTGAAGTTGGCGGTGTAGTTGGCGGTGTTAGTCATTCAGCATGCTCCTTCCACGGCGCGAGGCATCAAGCAAGTCACCCAGGCCGAGCAGCGAGAGGTACTCGTTCCAGGATTTCGGTTCTCTGACATAGCGATCGAGGTATTCCTGCATGCCCGCGATCGGATCGCCGTTGACCTGCGCGGTGTAGCCATCCATGTGGTCGAACAGCGGTTCGTAGACGTTGGTGCACTCGTGCGGCGCACAGCCGTAGGGCACTTCCACCACGGCATCGACCGTGAAGAACGGGATCTTGGTCTGGTCCGGCGCACGCCGGATCTGGTCGTTGGAGACGATGCGCTCGGTCGTGAGAATGACGCGGTTCGCAGCCATCGCCAGGTCGATGTCCATGAACTGCAGGCCATCCATCTGGGCGTTGCCGTAGGCATCGCAGCGCTGCACATGGATGATGGCCACGTCCGGATTCAGAGCCGGCACCAGCAGCACCTCTTCGTCCGTGAACGGGCACCGGATGGTCTTGGTCTCGGGTCGCAGCTTGAGGACATCCGAGCCCAGCATCGAGCGCATCGGCAGGAAGGGAACGCCCATGGCACCCGCTCGAAAGCGCATGCCCATGGCGAGATGGCTCCACTCCTCATAGCGCGTCTGCTTGCTTTCGACGTAGTGCCGCATCACCTTCGACACGCCCCACACGATGCCCTGGCTGAACCAGCTGGTGACGATCTGGTCGCAGATCCCCGAGGCGAACAGCAGGTCGCCTTCGCTGGAGACGATGCTGCGCGATACGGAAAGCCCTTTCTTCCGGGCCCGGACCAGTTGCCAGATCATCGCCATCGGCGTGCGCGAGAGCGTGCTGCCCCCGATGCCGACCTGGTCCCCGTCGTTGACGAGCGCGGCCGCCTCCTCCAGCGTCATCACCTTCTCGCGAAGACTTCGGTCTCGCGCTGCGAGGTTCGCTCGCAACTGGGCGTAGGGTTTTACTTCCATATTGCCTCCTGTTTGCCACAGCACGCCGTGGACTGGTTACGAAAACAAGCGCACACCCCATTCGGGATCCCGTGCAATGCCTCTTTAGCATTCATCCTGTCATTCTATTGTTAGTATCTTAGCATGAAGAGAAATGGATGCAAGGCCTTCCAGAAAGAACTCAAGGAAGGTGGCGCTGCGGCTCTGCAACGACTTTGATTGCCCGGTAGCGCCGAATGGCGCGCCTGCCGCCGCGGGCGCCGATTGACGATGACGGCGCTCTCACACCGACCCTGTTGAAGCTTTCACCGGACGCAAAGGCAGCGTGGGATGCGTTCCACGACCGGATCGAGGCGACCACCTCGATGCGCGCACGGTGACGCTCACCGAGAACTGACCGATTTAGCGCGCTGGCGAAGGCCGGTGCCCCTTGACCATTTCGAAGACCGCCGCGGCGTGCGCAAGGAGGCACACCAAGCTGTACCCGCCCGGGCGGTGGCGGGCTTCGACCATGGACTCGGGTGCCACCGCCGCACTCGCTGCACATCGACGGCAGGGCGAACGCAGCGGCCAGAGGCGCGTGGCGACGAACGGGCCGAATCGGCCTCCTGCGCAATGGCTCCGTCCGTCTATGCGGTCACTGGATCACCTCGTCCGCACGCAACAGCAACGATGGCGGAATCGTCAGCCCGAGCGCCTTCGCGGTCTTGATATTGATAGCCAGCTTGAACGTCGTTGGTTGCTGCACAGGCAACGCGCCCGGATTCGCGCCCTTGAGGATCTTGTCGACGTATTCCGTGGCGAGATCGAGAAGTTGCCGCAGATCGGGGCCGTAAGTCATCAATCCACCGGAGACAACGAATGCCTTGTGCAGATAGACGGATGGCAACGCATGCAGCCGCGCGAGTTCAGCAAGCCGTTCGGAATCGCGCGTAAACATCACATCTCCGAAGATGACAAGACCGTCGGCGCGCTGTTGGGTCATTGCTGCAAACGCTGCGTCGTACTGATCGGGACCCGCGGCTTCGAACACCTGCAGTTGCATGCCCTGCGGCGATACCGCCTGGACGACGCGCAGATATTCGGCGTGTTCTGGCCTGGCGGGATTGGTGAGGACCGCGACCCGCGTAAGCCCAGGCACGGCATCGCGGAGCAGTTCGAGCGTTTTTGGGGCCAAGTCGCGTGCGACCGCAGTCACCCCGGTGACATTGCCGCCGGGCCGCCCCAGACTGGCCACGAACCCGCTCTTGACGGGGTCCTCGCCACTGAATGCCATGACGATCGGGATCGTTCTTGTGGCGTCGTGAGCAGCGCGAATGGCGACTGCCGCGCCCGCGACGATGAGATCGACCTTGAAGTCCACAAGCTCCGCGGCAAGCGCCGGCAGACGATCTACCTTTCCGTCGGCGAACTTGTCCTCGATGACGATGTTTCGGCCGACAACATAGCCGCGCCTGCCGAGCCCCTCCGTTACCACCCTCGCAAGCGTGGTGCCGTCGAATGCGGTGAGGCTGAGAACGCCGATCTTGTAGACCCTCCCTGCCTGTCGTGCCTTTGCGGCATGCGGCACCGTGATGGACCAGACGCCAAGAACGCCAAGCGCGAGCACCGTTTTTCGAAGCACGATACCTCCTCGGGCGCCTGCGTCGGCGCAAAGTTGATGCGCTCGCGATTCTATGAAGCGAGGATGCCACGGTGTACTTGTCTGGCGGATCAAATCGAACGGACAGGAAACGCCAGCAGTTCATATTCCTGATGGCACTCTTCGGGGGTGAGAAGATTTCAATTAAAACCTGCGCTGGCCCGTCGGAATCGCGTTCGGTGTTTTTTTTCTCGATGAGCAGATGGGTTTACTAGTAATTTTTGGTTCTGTTCTTGTCGCATTGGGGGCATCGTCATGCTTTCCCCGGTTGATTGGTTTGCCTGGGCGAAATTTGTTGAAGTGAAAAATTAACGATGAAAAAGGTGTTTCATGACGAACGCAAGCGCTGGTCAAATCGAATTTCCCGTTCAAAAGCAACTTGAAGCCTACAACGCCCGCGACATCGATGGCTTCATGACATGGTGGGCGAATGACTGCCAATACCTTGCCTTCCCGTCCACGCTCCTGGCGGATGGTGCAGCCGAAATTCGCGAGCGGCATGCCGAGCGTTTCAAGGAGGCGAATCTCCATGGTGTACTGTTGACGCGGGTGGTTGTCGGCAACGTCGTGGTCGATCACGAGACCGTGGGGCGCACATTCCCCGAGGGGCCTGGGGAGATCGATGTGCTTTGCATCTACGAGGTCGAACACGGCAAGATCGCCAAGGCCTGGTTCAAGATGGGAGAGCGGAGGCTCCATTCGGGCGCTTGAACAGAAGTGGCCCCGCAAATCTGAACAAGTGAGATGCGCTGCGAATGGCGTGGTTCAAGCGCCATCCTGGCAAGCAGGCAGGATTGATCTTCCATAGCGACCGGTTGAATCCGCCCAATACGCCAGTCACGTCTTCAGGAGTGTGCTCAAGGAGTACGGCATCACCAACCGGATGAGTTGCTTGGATAACGCCTGCAGCGAGACCCTGTTCGGGTCGCTAAAGGTCGAACGGCTGCACGGGCAACACTTCAAATCCAGACGCGAGGCCAAAGACGAAACCGTTGCGTGGCTGCTCTGGGACGACCGCACTCGACTTCATTCGACGCTGGCCTACGTCAGCCCGATGCAGTTCGAGCAGGACTGGCTTGCCAATCAACCCAGGCAAGCCAACTCATGAGCTCAGCTACGGGGTACGGATTCCAGAGGCAAGGTCAATGTGAACGGGAGCAGCCCTCTAGTCCCCCACGCCGAGACCGGTGCGAGTCGGCCATGCGCGGGGGATGCGGGCAATGGCCGCCAACTAGCGTTGCAGCCTGATCGCCGTAACTCACGCGAAAGTCGCGAAAGACGTGAGGGGGCACGTTGCTGTAATCGACATTGATGCCCCGGACTGCGCCTTTGCAGCGTATGCGGTCCTTCCCTGCCGCCCTGCGAATTCACGCTGTAAACCGGGTTCCTGTCATCCCGGTGCCATGGAGATTCACGGTACAACAACGAGGACTCGTATTAGCACTTGACAGTACTACCGCTGCCCGAATAAATTTCCGCCTGATCGCGAATAAGTCGCATTCAAAAGCAGCCAGGCGGACGTCGATTCTCCACGATTTCGAGGATCGCGGCTTGCTGAGGCGCGAGCCTCCTGCCGTCAACAATGCCCTCGCAGCCTGGGAGATCCTCATGACACTCGACCTGGGCAACAGGTGAATCCGCATTGCCATTGGCGGATGCGCAGGAAACGGCATTCTTCCGCGCAACAAGGCCCGCTGCAAATCAGTTGTTATCTTTCACCAAGTCAGGAAAAATCGATGAAGAAAATTCATTTCGCCCTCGCTGTCAGCCTTGCCGCGTTCGTCGCGGCGCCCGCCTTCGCCAAGGCGAACTGCAAGGCCTATCCGAAATCCGAATGGATGTCGGAAGCCGATGCCAAAGCCAAGATCGAAGCTCAAGGCTACACGATCTCCAAGTTCAAGGTCGACGGCAACTGCTATGAGATCTACGGCAAGAACAAGGCCGGCAAGAAGGTCGAAATTTACTATGACGCCAAGACGCTCGAGCCGGTAAAGAGCGAGATTGAAAAATAGTCCGAAGGCTTCGGACGACGCGAGTCCAGTGAGAGGCGGTGTCGCCGTATGGGACGTCGTTGTCCGCCTTCACCATTGGATGCTGGCAGGACTGGTCATCTTCTGCTTTGTCCAAGATGACGGAGGTCAAGTGCATCGTGTCGCAGGCTACGTGGCGGCCGGCCTGGTCGTCACACGTCTGGCGTGGGGGGCATTTGCCAAGGGCCAGGGCAGCCTGGCGGTCCTCAAGCCGTCCCTCACTGAGACGCTCGCCTATCTTCGCGCCCGCGCGCCGCGCTGCGTGGGCCACGATCCTCTCGGGTTGTGGATGGTGTGGCTGATTTGGCTGCTCGTCTCGCTCCTTGGGCTGACGGGGTGGATGAGTCGGCTCGACCCGTTCTGGGGCGACGAGCGCTTGCATGAAATCCACGCATGGCTTGCCGATGCGCTGCTGATCGCTGTCGGGCTGCACCTACTTGGCGTCGCCTTGATGAGCTGGTGGTGGGGCGAGAATCTCCCGGCGGCGATGGTCACTGGACGGAAACGAGATCCGACTGCGTAGGCGCTCATTCGATACCGTATATCCGATCGCGTGTGCGTCGGTCAAACACCGCATGGGGATTCGCCAGTAGCTGGTGTGTGGACGTGTAGACGTCGTATGGGTGACTTGCTGAGGCCGCGCGCTGCAATTCTTGTTGAAGAGCCCTCTGCAGACGCCGACGAGCCATTGGATTGAAGGCGAGTGGTGAACGATGCACTGGGATCGATCCTCCACCATGCGCGCACCCGCGGCACCGACCGCCCCGAGATCACCGACTGGGTGTGGCCGGGCTGAGCCTCGGACGGCAGCTCGAACCTTCGTGCAGCGGCGTGGCGTGGGCAGTCGATCGTCGCGGGAAGCTTGCGGTGAACTTCGGGATTTGGTTGACACGGCAGTCGACCAGCACGAGACTGGGTTTTGCCCACTCATTGCCACATTGGAGCTTCACCATGACTACTCATAGGCAAGTGTTGATCTGCGCTTGTGCTGCCATCATGCTCGGATCGAGCGCCGGGATGGTCGGCGCACAGACTCCGGCGAAAAAGAAGGTCGAACTGGAAGACGCGCAACACGGCTCGACGATTGTCAGTGTCGTCGGCGAGGTTACGGCGGTGGACGTCGCCAATCGCGTGGTGTCGATCAAGGGCCCCAGGGGCAATGTCGGCGAGATGAAAGTCGACCCCGCTGTGAAGAACCTGGACAAGGTCAAAGTCGGGGACCGCGTTCGCATCAGCTATCGGGTCGCACTTGCGCTCGCCCTGATGAAAGGCGGCGACGGCATTCGCGAAAGGGTCGAGACGGAGGCCGGATCGAAGGCCGGCACTTCCGCCACGAAGAGAATAACGATCGTCGCCAACGTCGAAAGCGTTGACACCAAGCGTGGAATCGCAACGCTCCGGGGGCCGGAGGGTAATTTCGTCGATGTGAAGGTCCGCGATCCAAAACTTCTGCATGACGTGAAGACCGGAGATCAGGTTGTCGCGAGCGTCACGGAAACCGTCGCGGTCGGCGTCCAGCCCGCGACCGCAAAGTGACGCGGGAGCGCCAACGAGGCAGGGACACCTGGCGAGGCTGAGCACTGCCGCCACCGCCGTCGACACGACCGACAAGGGAAAGAGCAGTCGTGCGGCGTTCGAGAGCGGGTGGGTCGGTGAATTCGCGACGCAGACGGTAGTTCGTTTGATTGCGGTTCCGGAGAGACATTCCGTGTCGAAACCGCCATCGATCACCGCGTCCTGGTCCGAATCACCATCTGCCGATCGTTCATCGTGATGTCGACATTCCGCAGGAACTTCTGACCCAGTAGAAACTTCGCTTCCCTGCCCCGCAGTGCCAACTGCAACAGTTGCGGCCGCGACTGACCGACTCTCCAGCAACTTGCATCCTCTTTGCTGGGCAAGGTTCACACTGCTGGTGTGTTCGCCACCGCACTTCCAATGTCGGCCCTCGGCCGAGGCTGACATCGCGCTCAACAGTGTGACGACAAGGAGCAAGGACTTCATTCAGCGATCTTCTGCCGGTGCGAAGTCAGGACGAGCGATCGCCCATACGACCATGGGCATCCTCCGGTTGGTTGGTTGAGCCGGCGATCAGCTGAGCACCATGCCATCTTCGTGTGCTCGTTCAGCGAGACCCAAGCAACCCCCTCGACAAAAAGCGAGCAGCCATAGCTGGTCGCTACAAGGGTGGCACCAATCACCGCCCGAAGAGAATGAATTTCAACCGGAGGCCATCAGCATCGACGCGTGCAAAGATTTCTTGAACAAGTCGGAGGCGTCGAGCGCGTCGATGCTGGGCCTATGCATAGAGCCCTGTTACTTCCCGGGCTTCAACTGCATTGCTACCAACGCACCTTGATGCCCAGCGAGCCCAGCACGGAAGACTTCACCTTGGCATCGCCGCCGATGTTCCATTGGTGGCCGATTTCCCCGTACAGGCTGGTCGTCGATGTCAGCGCCAGGGTCGCGCCCGCGGCGACTTCGCCGGCGCTGTAGCTGCCCTCGCTGGCGATGGCGGTCGATGCGGCCGGTCCGATGAACAGGGCTGCATCGCCGCCGAAGTTCGCGCGGTAGAAGTTCAGGCGCCCGTAAGGCTGCAGCCGCCCGGCAGCGGTGGCGAGGTCCCCCTTGATGCGCACGCCCAGCCGGGCGATCCAGCCGCTGGCCGTGTCCTGCTGCACGCGCGCGCCGCCGAGGATCAGGTCGTCGAGGCTGTTGTGCTGCCAGGCCAATTGCGCCTGCGGCTCGATGCTCCAGCGTTCGTTCAGCGCAAATGCCTTGCCGCCTTCCACCGAGGCGGTGAAGCCGCTGGCCTTGCCAGAGACCCTGGGATTGCCGTTCGGCCGGATCTCGTAGCGGTGGCTGGCCCCTTGCAGCACGCTGTCAACGTACCAGCCGGTGGCCCCCATCCAGGTCGCGTAGGCACCCAGGTAGCGCGAATTCAGGTCGTTGCTGCCGACAGCCGTGTTGATGACACCACGCGCGTTGCCGCTGACATCGGCGTTGCCGTCCAGATAGCCCACGTAGACGCCCGCCCGCCAGGTGTCCGTCACCAGCAGGTCGGTGCCGGCTTGCAGGCCGCTCACGCGCAGATCGGTCCGGGCCTGCGCGACGCCGGTTTCTACCACGCTCAAGTCAGCGTACACGAGGCGCCCCCAGGCTCGGCGCGTGCCTGCTTCGGCGAGGCTCGAGGAAGTCTGCGTTGCCGACTCGGTACCAGTCGCCCCCGGTGCTTCATCGCCCATGCGACGGTGCAGGTTGCCCAGCATCGCCAGATCGGCTTGTCGGAACTGCCCAGGCAAGGCCGACAGCAGCGGCACCTCCGCCCGGTAGGTCGGCACTTGGACAGGTGGGAGTGGGGTCGTCGGGGGCTGCACGGGTACGAGCGGAGGTGGTCCGGCTTCAGCCGGCGGCACGGCCTCGCCCGGGGGCACTACTGGCGGGATCACCGGCGGGATGACGGGCGGGATCACCGGCGGGATCATCGGCGGGATGACTGGCGGGATGACTGGCGGTATGACTGGCGGGATCACCGGAGGGATGACGGGCGGGATGACAGGCGGGATCACCGGCGGCACGGTTGCCGTCGAGCGAAGGTACCAGTTCTCGCCGGCGCCCTGCGCATCGGCCGCCTGGAGCCGGTATTCATATGCGCCAGCGTCGAGATGCCCGCCCGCCAGACTGAACGCGCTCTTGGTGGTCTGCGCGGTGGTTGTGGCGCCGTTGCGCGCGCTGATGACTTCGATGCCGTTCCCCGTGGTCGGCGCACCAAGCCCACCAAGTGCGGCGATCTGAATACTGGTGGTGCCGCTCGCCCTGGCCGTGGCGCCGTCGATCACCAGCCTGTCGCTTCCGGGCAGGCCCGTGCCCACCCTCAGGACGCCGGCGTTCCCGGCGTAGAGGCCGGCAACTGTAAGCGTGCTGCCCGCGTTGGCGCTGACCAGGCTGACCGTGCCGCTGTTTGCCAAGGCCGCCACGCTCTGGTTGAAGCCGCCGGTATCGAGCGTAGCGCCCGGGGCCACCGCGTGGTTTGACGCCGCACTGAACGCATTGGTCGCGCCCGCGCGCAAGGTACCCGCGGCCACGGCGGTGGCGCCAGCGTAGGTGTTGGCGGCAGTGAAGATGGTCGTACCGGCGAGCACATTGACCGTGCCGTTGCCGCGGATCGCGGGTGCGAACACGTAGTTGGCGGACGTGTGATTGAAGTTGATCGTGCCGGTGCCAGCGCCAAATGCAATGCCTTGCGCCGTCAGCGTGCCAGGTGCTGCCGCCGGACTTCCTGCTCCCGCGCCGATGTTGACGGTTCCGACAGAACGGGAATCCGCCGCAACCACCATCGGCGCATCGAAGGTGCCGCCATCCGCAACCGTTAGCGTACCGTTGCCGAGGTTGCCGACGATCACCGGTAATGCGCTGCGAAAAATCGATCCTGCACCGGTCACCGTCGTCATGCCAGTAGAGCCAGCATTGCTGCCGATTTTGACTCCGCCGAATGAAATGTCGCGAACCACACCGCCGTCCGCAATTGTGAGCGTACCTGTGCCGAAACTGCCGACATTGAACCCGCCACTGGGTCCGTTGGTCCAGGTGGAGCCCGCGCCAGTCACCGTCACCGTGCCCGTCGAACCGCGCGCCAATCCGACGGAGCCGCCGCCGCTCGTCACTGTGCCCCCTCCTTGAATCAACAGAGTGCCCGCGGCCTGGCCGCCAACCACGATGCTTCCGACATTCGACCAGCTGGCGCCGGTTCCGGTCACCGCCACTGTGCCCACGCCGCCCGGAAGATTGCCGATCGTCCCGAAGGAAGTGATCAACGTCCCGCCGGGCTGGATTTCGAGCATCGCTCGACTGCTTGGACCGATATCCAGATTCTGGGCCGTTGCGCCCCCGCCGAGGATCACCGACGGCGTCGCAGTGTTGATGGTCGCGTCGCTCGTTTGCACGGGAATCCCGCCGATCCAGTTCAGAGGAACAAACCAGTCCTGGGAAAACGCTCCGGTCCAGTCGGATGATTGGGCGTGCGCAGGAACTACCGAGGCTGCCAGCAGGGTGACGGTGAGCGGCAGTCCAATTTTTCCGTGCGGCATACGGGCCTCCGATCGGTTGGCAAATTGAATCACGACCATGGGCAGGCCTTGGTTGAGATCCACTTCGTAGCAATGTCACTTGCCCTTGATCGCAGCCCCGGCCCGTTCAGGGCGGCACGCAACCGTCCGTCGCAGTCGCGTTCCGTCCCCCGATGAAGGCTCACAGCCCGGAGAAGGCCGAGTTGCACAGCACTCGGCGAGCTACTGCGGACCGCCGAGTGGGCGCAGTATGGCCGAGGGCTTGCAGACCCTCAAGCTGCACTGGAACTTTTCCTGGGATCGTGCGCGATGGACCCCTATTGCCTGGCCGGAGTAGCGACGCTCTATGTTGCGATCGCCGCAACCAGCACGTTGGGCAGCTTCAGGAGCAAGCCCGGTTCGAGCACGAGCTTCGCACCGCGGACCCCCGCACCCATGACGATTTCAGAGCGCTCCATCACCAATTTGTCGACCACGACAGACCAACCGGCCGGGAGCCCGAAGGCAGTGACCCCGCCGTACTCCATTCGAGTGCTCGAAAGGACGAATTCGCGGTCCGCGAAAGAGATGCGCTGCGCATGCAGAGCTGCCTTGAGCGCACCGTTCACATCGATGCGCTTGGATCCCGATACCACGACGGCCGCATGATGAACCTGCGACTCGCGCCGAAAGCGCACCACGATCGTGTTTGCGCAATCGTCCAACTCGATTCCGTACTTTGCTGCGCTCGCGGCGGTGTCGGAAGCATCATCGGTCACGAGGAATCCGCGAACGCCACTTGCGGCTCGCCTCGAAGGAGTAGTCGAATTGCCAACTGTGCGAGCCACCGTTCACGAACGGGAGCAGGTACAGCCCCTCGCCGTCACCGCGCCTCTTGTCGCCGGCTTCAGCGCCCGGATCGTTGTGTCACCGCCAATCAGGTTCCTGGCCATCTGCGTGGTCACTCCTCAAGCCCTCTCGCCTCTCTACGGAAGGGCTTCCATGCAGTAACTTCGAGGCGCCCCCGCGGTCATTTCGCGAGTTGCGGCAGACGTTACTGCGCCGATGCTTGGCAGTGGCTGGACTTCGACGGACGATGCCGGATAAAGAAAAAGCCCAAGAGCGTTGATTCTCTTGGGCTTTTGGACTTCCCCGGATGCCCGTGGAACTAGATCTGGTGGCCTGGGGCGGAATCGAACCACCGACACGCGGATTTTCAATCCGCTGCTCTACCAACTGAGCTACCGGGCCTTGGTATGAAGCCTTCGATTATACAGCGCTTCTACGCCCTCTGGAAAGATCAACGCCCAATTGCTTGAGCTTCCGATAAAGATGGGTGCGTTCGAGGCCGGTCTTCTCGGCGACGCGGGTCATCGAACCGTTCTCCATCGCCAGGTGGAACTCGAAGTACGCCTTTTCGAAACCATCGCGCGCATCGCGCAGCGGGCGGTCGAGGTCGAAGCTCTGGTTGGCGCGCGGGCCGGGTTCGACGACCATTGCCGCAGCAGGCAGCGGCATCAGCCCGTGGTCGCCCGTGGTGGTCACCGCAGCCGCGAAGTGGCTGGTGGTCGGCACCACGCTAGCGGCAGCGCGGCGCGCGCTTTCGCGAGCAAGGCCCTGCTCCACAGCCTTCAGCAGCTTTTGCAGCGTGATGGGCTTTTCGAGGAATGCGAACGCGCCGATGCGCGTCGCATCCACCGCGGTATCGATGGTGGCGTGCCCGCTCATCATGATGACAGGCATGCTCAACAGGCCGGCGGTCGACCACTCCTTGAGGAGCGTCACGCCATCGGTGTCGGGCATCCAGATATCCAGGAGAACGAGGTCGGGCCGCGCACGCTGTCGGGCCGCGCGCGCTTCCGCGGCGTTCTCGGCCAGTTCGACGTTGTGGCCTTCGTCGTTAAGGATCTCGAATAGCAGGTCTCGTATGCCCAGCTCGTCGTCGACGACAAGAATGTTTGCCATGAATGCTTCGGTGCCGCGCTCAAGCGACAGTGGTAGGCGAATGTTCGTCGGGTGTTGTGGGAGTGGCCGGCAGGTCTGCCGCCAGCGCGAATGATAGCGAGACTTGCGCGCCCACTACAGCCCCATCGACGATGCGGTTCGAAAGTTCGATGCGCGCCCCGTGCTCGTCGGCAATTTTCTTCACCACCGCAAGCCCCAGTCCGGTGCCCTTGGCCTTGGTGGTGACGTAGGGCTCGAAGGCGCGCTTGAGGATGTTTTCGGCAAAGCCGTGGCCGCTGTCCTGCAGGGTCAGGCGCACGCGCTTGCCCGAGTCGTCCACACGGGTGCGCACGATGACTTCGCCGCTGCCTGCCCCCTGGGCCGTCTCGGTGGCGTCCTGCGCGTTCTGCAGCAGGTTGTGGATGACCTGCCGCAACTGCTGCGAGTCGCCGCGGATCGGCGGGCAGCGCAGGTCGAGCTCGGTGTGAACAGGCACGGCGGCGGCTTCGGTCTCGTACAGGCTCAGCACGTCGACCACGATCGCGTTGAGGTCGACTGGCTTCAACTCCGCCGCCGGCAGGCGCGCATAGTCGCGGAACTCGTTGACCAGCCGCTTCATGGCATCGACCTGGTCGACGATGGTCTTGACCGACTTGTCGAGGATCGCGCGCTCCGGTGGCTCGACCTTCCCGGCCAGCTTCATCTGCAAACGCTCGGCGGAAAGCTGGATCGGGGTGAGCGGATTCTTGATCTCGTGCGCCAGCCGCCGCGCCACCTCGCCCCAGGCCTGGGCGCGTTGGGCCGAGACGATCTCGGAGATGTCGTCGAACACCAGGAGCCGCGCGCTGCCCGGGAGCTCGGCCCCGCGGGCGACAATGTTGATGGTGTCCTGCGCCATGCCGCCGCCGGGCGGATGCAGTTCGAACGCGTGCTGCCAGTGGTCGAGGCCGTGCTGAAGGTGTTCGACCTGGAAGTCGTCGAACTGCTGCTGCACGTCCCGCGCAAACTCCAGCAGGCCCGGCACCGCCGTCAGCCGCTGGCCCTCGAAGGCGGCCAGCGGCGCACGCAGCACGCGCGTGGCGCCGGGGTTGGTTTGCAGGACTGTGCCGACCGCATCCAGCACGATCACGCCGGACGTGAGGTTGTCGAGGATGGTCTGGAGGTTGCCGCGCGCGGCATCGAGTTCGCCCATGGTTTTTTCGACGGCGCCGCGCGCATCTGCCAACTGCTGGGTCATGACCGCGAACGAGCGCGTCAGCCCGCCGAGCTCGTCCCGGGTTTGCAGCACGGTGGTTGGCCGCAGGTCGCCACCGGCCACCTGCCGCACGCCGTCCGCCAGCACCAGCAACGGCCGCGCGAGCTGATTGCCGAACAAGACGGCCAGCAGCACCGCGCCGAACACGGCAAGGAAAAGGCACAGCGTGAGCGTGCCGATGTACATGCGCCGCAGCCCGCCACGCGCCAGCGCGCGCTCCTGGTATTCGCGGTTGGCCTCCTGCACGGCCAGCGCGTTGGCCACGAGTGCAGGCGGCAGCGGACGCGTCACCTGCAGGAAGCGCGGATCGGTGCTGAAGTCGAAGCCCGGTCGCTGCACGATGGTCAGCGCATGCACGGTCGCGAGCGGCGGCGACACGCCCGGCGGCGACACCTCGTCCAGGCCCTCGATGTGCGCCACTCCACGCTCGGTGCGGGCCTGGCGGAACTGCAGCGGCGTGGGGCGCTCCGGATTGAGCTGGAAGCGGGAGGTGCCGGCGCTGGCCACCACCTGGCCGCTGCCGGTCCAGATCACGGCGTCGCTCGCGCCGAGTTGGTCGCGGATGCGTTCGAGGACCAGGCCGGCGCTCGCATCGGGCACGTCGGCCAATTGCATGCTGGCCGCGCGCGCCTTGCTGGCAAGGTCATCGCCCAGCGAATCGAGCGTGGCCCGACCCAGGTTGAGGCCCGCATCGAGCGCGCCTTCGACCTTGACGTCGAACCAGCTCTCGATGGAACGCGACATGAAGTTGTACGACACCACGTAGATCAGTACGCCCGGCACCACGCCCACCAGCGCAAAGATGGCCGCCAGCTTGATCAGCAAGCGGCTGCCGAATTTACCCAGCCGCAAGCGCTGGATCAGCCGGAACGCGACCCAGACGAGCACCAGCATCAGGAAGATCGCGACCACGACGTTGATGCCGAACAGCAGCGCGTAGTTGCGTTCGTAGAGCGCCCGGTTGTTGGTGGCCTGCGCCAGCAGGAACATCATCACCAGGCCGATCGCCGTGATCGTCGCGGCGCCGACGCCCATCGCCCAGCGCACGGCTTTCGTGCGGCGTGTGTGGTGATTGCCGGCGGGCGTGTTGCGCCGGGAGTCGCGCGGCCCCTGGCCAGGACTGGGCGTCACGGCGACTTCCCCACCGGCAGCTTGGCTGTGCGTTCCGCCACGATGTTCCAGTCGGCCTGGCCGGCCATGCCGATCTGGAAGGGCCGTGGCAGTTGCGAGGTGTCGAGCCGGAATCGGAACTGCACAGGGTGGATGGCATCCTCGGAGATGTCGCTGAGGTCGCCCATTCGCAACCGTCCAACGCGCTTGACCGCCTCCAGCGCATCGGACAGCGTGTCGAAGTTCTGGTTCAGCGTCGCGCCGAAGCCGGCGTTGGTGATGGGCACCGGGGAAACGTTGAGGCGCCAGCGGCGCGTGAGCGGCTGGTAGGCCAGGCGCATGTGGCGTGCCACCTGGGCCACCCGGGCGTCAGTCCAGTACCAGCGCTCGCGGTACAGCTCCGCCTCCGCCACGAAATAAACGGCAATGCCCTTGTCGAGCACCTCTTCCACCAGCGTTGGCAATTCGAACTGCACGGCAGCCGTGAGATACACGCCGTCGCCGCTGCGTTCCAGCTTCATCTGCGTGACCTCCGCTGGCGACGACTGAGCAGCCGCCGGCGCGGGGAGCCAGCCTGCCAGAAGAGTCAGGGCGGTCATCAACACTGCCCCGATCCAGGTCGCGATCGACCAGCCGCCCCGCCTAGCGGGCTTGCTTTTCGAGCAGGGCGTAGAAGAAACCGTCGTGTTCACCCAACCCATTGTCCGGGACGCCACGGGCATTGCCCTCGCTTTGGGGCAGCAAATGGCCCGGCGAAGGCCGCAATCGGGCGTTGGTGTTGTGTGCAAGAAACGCCTCGATTTGGTGCGAGCCCTCCTGCATGAACACCGAACAGGTGCAATAAAGAAGGCGCCCGCCAGGTCGCACCAGCGGCCACAGCGCGGCCAGCAGCATGGCCTGCTGGACCGCCAACTGCTCTACGTCGCTCTCTCGCCGCAACCAGCGCACGTCGGGATGGCGCCGCACGATGCCCGATGCGGTACAGGGCGCGTCGAGCAGGATCGCGTCGAAAGTTCGGCCGTCCCACCACTGCTCGGGCCGGACGGCATCGGCCACCAGCACATCGGCGCGCAGGCCGAGGCGCGCGAGCGTCTCGTCGATGCGACGGCTGCGATTGGCATCGATTTCCAGCGCCGTGACTTCGATCGGCCTCTCACCGGCATATTCCAGCAAATGCGCCGTCTTGCCGCCGGGCGCGGCGCAGGCGTCGAGCACGCGCAGCGGGGCCGGGCCGGTGGAATCCAGGCCGTCGATCAGCAACGGCGCAGCCAGTTGCGCGGCGCTGTCCTGGACCGAGAATTCGCCTTCGGCAAAACCCGGCAACTGGTGCACAGGTCGCGCGCGCTGGAGTTGCACGCCGCTCGCCGCAACCGGGCTGGCCGCCATCCCTGACGCCGACAGCGCCTGCAGGTAGAGGTCCCTGGAAGTCTTTCGCGCATTGACGCGCAGCGTGAGCGGCGGTTGCTGGTTGTTGGCGGTCAGCACACGCTGCCAATCGCGCGGGTGATCGCGCCGGAGCCGCTCGATCCACCAGCGCGGGTGGTTCCACTGCGCCACGGGCTCGTGGTCGGTGGCCGCGACCAGGTCATCGCGCTCGCGCAGGAAGCGGCGCAGGCAGGCATTGATGAAACTGGCCTGCGCCCGCGTCGCCGGATCGCGCTTCGCCGCCTCCACCGCCTGGTCGACCAGCGTGAAAGGCTCGTACGGCGCATTGGCGGCGTCCCAGCCCAAGGCCAACGCGGTGCAGAGCAAGGCATCGGCGCCGGGTGGCGGCGTGCGCTTGGCAAGTTGCCGGCGCAGCGCCTCGGCGCGGCCCAGCCAGCGCAGTGCCTGGAAACCGAGCGCCTGCACACCCGGGCGCAGTGCAGGCTCGACCGCCTCGAACGCGGCACTGCCGGAAGTGCCGCCGCGAATCGCCGCGAGGGCCCGGGCGGTCAGCTGCAGCTGACGCCACAAAGGCGGCCCCAGTGGCGGCGCGGAAGAATCGGGAGGTGGGTTGGTGAGGTCTCGCAAGCGGTCGATGGTAACAAGCAGGGCTCGAGGCGACGGCTCACGAGTCCATGTTGCGTCGACCATCCCGCCCTTCGGCTGCTCTGCGGCGGCGTGATCTCAAACCAGCGGCTGCGCGCGCCGCAGTCCGAACATGAGCGCCATCAGCATCGCCGGGAACTGGGCGATGGCCGCGTTGTAGTTCAGCACAGCCTGATTGAACTGGCCGCGCGCCATCTCGGGCGCCGCCGATGGCTCCGGCCACGCAATGGGCACGGTGGCCGGCGCGGACGGCGTGTCGCCCGGCCCTCCCAATGGCGCTGGCCGCGAGAGCGTGCCGTCGGCCTCGAAGGCCATGCCGGAATCCGGATGCTGCCGCTGCCAAGCCGACAACATCACATGCAGGGCGGTTCCCAGCGCCGCCATCGCCTGCGGATCGAGCGGACGCTTGCGCGTGGCGGCGAGCATGTTGGTGAATTGCAGCGCCGCGGCCTGCAGCGATGCCGCTGTGGTCAGCTCGCCGTGGCTGAAAGCGCCAGGCTCCGGATGGACCACATGGTTCTGCACGAAATCAAGCTGGCGCAGCAAGGCGGCATCGAGCGTGCCGTAGGCCTGTAGCGCAGTCGAGCGCAGCCGCACCAGCCGGTTGTGCGCGCCGATGAACCAGAACAGCAGCACCGCGCCGACGATCCACCAGGGCCAGCCTTCAGGCAAGAGGTTCATGGGGCTTGTTCCACATGCATGAAAAACGCCCCCGATCCGCGCGAGCGAAAAGGGAGCGTCTGGTTCCGGTCATGGGGTCATGGCCGGCTGCGCAAGGCGATTACTCGCTGGCAGCAGCGGTTCCTTCGCCGGCATCGGCGGTCGCCGTCGCGGCTTCCTCGGTGCTGGAGGCTGCAGCGCTGTCGCCCGCCAGTTCCGCGGCTTCGGACTCGGCGATGGCGCGGCGCTCGGCCTCGTCCATCTGGTCCTTCACCTTGCGTGCCTGGTGGTACGCCATGCCGGTACCTGCGGGGATCAGGCGGCCGACGATGACGTTTTCCTTCAGGCCGCGCAGCTCGTCGCGCTTGCCCATGATCGCGGCCTCGGTCAGCACGCGCGTCGTTTCCTGGAACGAAGCAGCCGAGATGAACGAGTCGGTCGACAGCGATGCCTTCGTGATACCGAGCAGCAGGTTGGTGAACGTCGCGGGGATCTTGCCTTCGGCGCGCAGGGCGTCGTTGGTGTTGAGCATTTCGCTGCGTTCGACCTGTTCGCCCGAGATGTAGCTCGTGTCGCCGATGTTGTCGACCACGACGCGGCGCAGCATCTGGCGAACGATCACCTCGATGTGCTTGTCGTTGATCTTCACGCCCTGCAAGCGGTACACGTCCTGCACTTCGTCCACGATGTAGCGCGCCAGTTCTTCCGAACCCAGCAGGCGCAGGATGTCCTGCGGGTCCGCCGGGCCGTCGACGACGCTTTCGCCCTTGTTCACCACCTGGCCTTCGTGCACCAGGATGTTCTTTTCCTTCAGGACCAGTTCTTCGTGAACCGTGCCTTCCGGATCGGTGATCTGCAGGCGAACCTTGCCCTTCGTTTCCTTGCCGAACGACACGGTACCGGTCATCTCGGCCAGCGTGCCCTTGTCCTTCGGCGAACGGGCTTCGAACAGCTCGGCCACACGCGGCAGACCGCCGGTGATGTCGCGCGTCTTCTGGCCTTCGACCGGGATGCGGGCCAGCACTTCGCCGGGGCCCACGTCCTGGCCGTCGCGAATCTGCACGAGCGCACCGATCGGGAAGCCGATGGTCACCGAGTGGTCGGTGCCAGGGATCTTCACTTCGTTGCCCGAAGCGTCGATCAGCTTCACCTGCGGACGAACCACCTTGGCGGCGCCGCGGCGCTTGGGGTCGATCACGACCAGGGTCGACAGGCCCGTAACCTCGTCCACCTGCTTCGCCACCGTCAGGCCTTCCTCGACGTTCTCGAAGTGGGTCTTGCCGGCGAACTCGGTGATGATGGGTCGGGTCAGCGGGTCCCAGTTGGCGAGCACGTGGCCGGCCTTGATGGTCTGGTCGGCCTTCACCGTCAGCGTGGCGCCGTACGGCACCTTGTGGCGCTCGCGCTCGCGGCCATGCTCGTCGTGGATGATGATTTCGCCGGAACGCGAGATCACCACCAACTCTTGCTTGCTGTTGGTCACGTAGCGCATCGTGGCGTTGAAGCCGATCGAGCCGTTCGACTTGGCTTCCACGCTGGAGGCGATGGCGGCGCGCGAAGCGGCACCACCGATGTGGAAGGTCCGCATCGTCAGCTGCGTGCCGGGTTCGCCGATCGACTGCGCGGCGATCACACCGACGGCTTCGCCGATGTTGATCAGGCCGCCGCGGCCCAGGTCGCGGCCGTAGCAGGTGGCGCAGATGCCGAAGCGCGTGTCGCAGGTCAGCGCGGTGCGGACCTTGACCTCGTCGACGCCTTGCGCTTCGAGCTCTTCGATCGTGTCTTCGTCGAACATCTGGCCGGCGTTCAGCAGCACTGAGCGGTTTTCCGGATGCAGCACGTCTTCCGCCGCCGTACGGCCGAGGATTCGGTCGCGCAGCGACTCGATCACCTCGCCGCCCTCGACGATGGCGCGCATCAGGTAGCCGCCGTGCGTGCCGCAGTCCTGCTCGGTCACGACCAGGTCTTGCGTCACGTCGACCAGGCGACGGGTCAGGTAACCCGAGTTCGCGGTCTTCAGCGCCGTGTCGGCCAGACCCTTGCGGGCACCGTGGGTGGAGATGAAGTACTCCAGCACGTTCAGGCCTTCGCGGAAGTTCGCCGTGATGGGCGTCTCGATGATGGAGCCGTCGGGCTTGGCCATCAGGCCCCGCATGCCGGCCACCTGGCGGATCTGCGCGGCGGAACCGCGGGCACCCGAGTCGGCCATCATGTAGATGGAGTTGAACGACTCCTGCTCGACTTCCTTGCCGTGGCGGTCGACGACCTTCTGCTTCGACAGCTTGGCCATCATGACCTTCGACACTTCGTCGCCGGCCTTGCCCCAGATGTCCACCACCTTGTTGTAGCGTTCGCCGGAAGTCACGAGACCCGAGACGTACTGCTGCTCGATCTCCTTCACTTCCTTGGCCGAGCGCTCGATGATGCCGTGCTTCTCGGCCGGCACCAGCATGTCGTCGATGGCGATCGAGATACCGGCCTTGGTCGCCAGCCGGAAGCCGTTCTGCAGCAGCTTGTCGGCGAACACCACGGTGTCCTTCAGGCCGCACTTGCGGAACGAGACGTTGATGAGCTTGGAGATCTCCTTCTTCTTCAGCGCCTTGTTGATGTTCGAGAACGGCAGGCCCTTCGGCAGGATCTCGGACAGCAGCGCGCGGCCCACGGTCGTATCGACGAGCGAGGTCGACGGCGTGAATTCGCCGGTTTCCTTGTTCTTCGAATACTCGGTGATGCGCACGGCGATCTTGGCGGTGAGCTCGACCACGTTGGCGTCGAGCGCGCGCTGGACTTCGCCGATGTCGGAGAAGACCAGGCCTTCGCCCTTGGCGTTGATGCGGTCGCGGGTCGTGTAGTACAGGCCCAGCACCACGTCTTGCGACGGCACGATCGACGGTTCGCCCGAGGCCGGGAACAGCACATTGTTGGAGGCCAGCATCAGCGTGCGGGCTTCCATTTGCGCTTCCACCGACAGCGGCACGTGGACGGCCATCTGGTCACCGTCGAAGTCGGCGTTGAAGGCCGCGCAGACGAGCGGGTGCAGCTGGATGGCCTTGCCTTCGATCAGGATCGGCTCGAAGGCCTGGATGCCCAGACGGTGCAGCGTCGGAGCGCGGTTCAGCATGACCGGGTGCTCCTTGATGACTTCTTCGAGGATGTCCCAGACCACCGGCGTGCCCGATTCGACTTCCTTCTTGGCAGCCTTGATCGTCGTCGCGATGCCCATGGCTTCGAGGCGCGAGAAGATGAAGGGCTTGAACAGCTCGAGCGCCATCAGCTTCGGCAGGCCGCACTGGTGCAGCTTGAGCGTCGGGCCCACCACGATGACCGAACGGCCCGAGTAGTCGACGCGCTTGCCCAGCAGGTTCTGGCGGAAGCGGCCGCTCTTGCCCTTGATCATGTCGGCCAGCGACTTGAGCGCACGCTTGTTGGCGCCCGTCATTGCCTTGCCGCGGCGGCCGTTGTCGAGCAGCGAGTCGACGGCTTCCTGCAGCATCCGCTTTTCATTGCGCGCGATGATTTCCGGGGCCTTCAGCTCCAGCAGGCGGCGCAGGCGCGAGTTGCGGTTGATGACGCGGCGATACAGGTCGTTCAGGTCGGAGGTCGCGAAGCGGCCGCCGTCCAGCGGCACCAGCGGACGCAGGTCCGGCGGCAGCACGGGCAGCACTTCGAGCACCATCCAGTTGGGCTTGATGCCCGACTTGCGGAAGGCTTCCAGCACCTTCAGGCGCTTGGAGTTCTTCTTGACCTTGACTTCGGAGCCGGTCAGGTCGCCGCGCAGGCGCTCGATCTCGGCGTCGAGTTCGATGCCTTCGAGAAGGTCCTTGATGCCTTCGGCGCCCATCTTGGCAACGAATTCATCGCCGTATTCCTTGCGCTTCGCGTCGTAGTCGTCCTCGGACATGATGTCGCGCTTCTTCAGCGGCGTCATGCCGGGATCGGTGATCACGTAGGCTTCGAAATACAGCACGCGCTCGATGTCGCGCAGCGTCATGTCGAGCACCAGGCCCAGGCGCGACGGCAGCGACTTCAGGAACCAGATGTGCGCGCACGGTGCGGCCAGGTCGATGTGACCCATGCGCTCGCGGCGAACCTTGGTCTGCGTGACTTCGACGCCGCACTTCTCGCAGATGACGCCGCGGTGCTTGAGGCGCTTGTACTTGCCGCACAGGCATTCGTAGTCCTTGATGGGCCCGAAGATCTTGGCGCAGAACAGGCCGTCGCGTTCGGGCTTGAAGGTGCGGTAGTTGATCGTCTCGGGCTTCTTCACTTCGCCGAAAGACCACGAACGGATCTTCTCGGGCGAAGCCATGCCGATCTTGATGGCATCGAAATGCTCATCCGGCGTGAACTGCTTGAACAGGTCGAGTAATGACTTCATGTGACTCTTTCCTTGTCTGCTTATGAGCGTTCGAGTTCGATGTCCAGGCCCAGGGAACGGATTTCCTTGACCAGCACATTGAACGATTCCGGCATGCCGGCTTCGATGGAGTGTTCGCCCTTGACGATCGACTCGTAGACCTTGGTGCGGCCGACCACGTCGTCGGACTTCACCGTCAGCATTTCCTGCAGCACGTAGGCGGCGCCGTAGGCTTCGAGCGCCCACACTTCCATTTCACCGAAGCGCTGGCCACCGAACTGGGCCTTGCCGCCCAGCGGTTGCTGCGTGACCAGCGAGTACGGGCCGGTGGAACGGGCGTGCATCTTGTCGTCGACCAAATGGTGCAGCTTCAGGAAGTGCATGTAGCCGACCGTGACGGGACGCTCGAACTGGTCGCCGGTGCGGCCGTCGTACAGATACGCCTGCGTGCGCGTGTCGGTCAGGCCCTTGAGCTTGGCGATGTCGTCCGGGAAGGCGAGCTTCAACATGCCGCGGATTTCTTCTTCCGAAGCACCGTCGAACACCGGCGTCGCGAAGGTCACGCCGCTTTGCAGGTTGTGCGCCATTTCGAGCACGTCGCCGTCGCTGAGCTGGCTCAGGTCTTCCTTGCGGCCGGAGCCGTTGTAGAGCTGTTCCATGAACTTGCGCAACTCGGCCACCTTGGCCTCCTGCTGCAGCAGGTCGCCGATGCGCTGGCCGACGCCCTTGCCAGCCCAGCCCAGATGCACTTCGAGCACCTGGCCCACGTTCATCCGCGAAGGCACGCCCAGCGGGTTCAGGCAGATGTCGCACGGCGTGCCGTCGGCCATGTGGGGCATGTCCTCGACCGGAACGATCTTCGACACCACGCCCTTGTTGCCGTGGCGGCCGGCCATCTTGTCGCCGGGCTGCAGGCGGCGCTTGACGGCCAGGTAGACCTTGACCATCTTGAGCACGCCCGCGGGCAGCTCGTCGCCCTGCGTGAGCTTCTTGCGCTTCTCTTCGAACGCGAGGTCGAAGCTGTGGCGCGTCTGCTCCAGCGAGTTCTTGATCGATTCGAGCTGCGATGCCACATCGTCTTCCGCCGGGCGGATGTCGAACCAGTGGAATTTCTCGACGGAGTCTAGGTAGGCCTTGTCGATCTTGGTGCCCTTGGCCAGCTTGTTCGGGCCGCCATTGGCGGCACGGCCGGTCAGCAGCTTCGCGATACGGTCGAACGCGTCGGCTTCGACGATGCGAAGCTGGTCGTTCAGGTCGAGGCGGAAGCGCTTGAGTTCGTCGTCGATGATCTGCTGGGCGCGCTTGTCGCGCGTGATGCCTTCGCGGGTGAACACCTGCACGTCGATCACGGTGCCTTGCGAGCCCTGGTCCACGCGCAGCGAGGTGTCCTTCACGTCGGAAGCCTTCTCGCCGAAGATCGCGCGCAGCAGCTTTTCTTCGGGCGTCAGCGTGGTCTCGCCCTTCGGCGTGACCTTGCCCACCAGCGTGTCGCCGGGCTGCACTTCGGCGCCAACGTAGATGATGCCGGACTCGTCCAGGCGGTTGAGCTGCTGCTCGGCCAGGTTCGGGATGTCGCGCGTGATTTCCTCGGCACCCAGCTTGGTGTCGCGGGCCATCACCACCAGTTCCTCGATGTGGATCGAGGTGTAGCGGTCTTCGGCGACCACGCGTTCGGAGATCAGGATCGAGTCTTCGAAGTTGTAGCCGTTCCACGGCATGAAGCCGATGAGCATGTTCTGGCCCAGGGCGAGCTCGCCCAGGTCGGTCGATGCGCCGTCGGCCACCACGTCGCCCTTGGCGATCTTGTCGCCGCGCTTGACGATCGGACGCTGGTGGATGTTGGTGTTCTGGTTCGAACGCTGATACTTGATCAGGTTGTAGATGTCCACGCCCACTTCGCCGGCTTGCGCTTCGTCGTCGTTCACGCGCACCACGATGCGGGTCGCGTCGACATAGTCGACCACGCCGCCGCGGGTGGCGGTGACCACCGTGCCGGAGTCGACGGCCGAGACGCGCTCGATGCCGGTACCGACAAACGGCTTCTCGGGGCGCAGCACGGGCACGGCCTGGCGCTGCATGTTGGCGCCCATCAGCGCGCGGTTCGCGTCGTCGTGCTCCAGGAAGGGCACGAGCGAGGCTGCCACCGACACGATCTGCGCGGGCGACACGTCCATGTACTGGACGCGCTCGGCGCCCACCAGGATCGATTCGCCGGTTTCACGGGCCGAGACCAGGTCGCCGGTCAGCTTGCCGTCCTTGTCGAGGGCCGCGTTGGCCTGCGCAATGACGTACTTGCCTTCCTCGATGGCCGACAGGTAGTCGATGTCCATCGTGACCTTGCCGTCCACCACGCGACGGTACGGCGTCTCGATGAAGCCGTATTCGTTCAGGCGGGCGTACAGGGCCAGCGAATTGATCAGGCCGATGTTCGGGCCTTCCGGCGTTTCGATCGGGCACACGCGGCCGTAGTGGGTGACGTGCACGTCACGCACTTCGAAGCCGGCGCGTTCGCGGGTCAGACCGCCCGGGCCAAGGGCCGAGACACGACGCTTGTGCGTGATCTCGGACAGCGGGTTGGTCTGGTCCATGAACTGCGACAGCTGCGAGGCGCCGAAGAATTCCTTCAGCGCGGCCGAGATCGGCTTGCTGTTGATCAGGTCGTGCGGCATCAGCGGCTCTTGCTCGGCCTGGCCCAGACGCTCCTTCACGGCCTTCTCGATGCGGGCGAGGCCGGTGCGGTACTGGTTCTCGGCCAGTTCGCCGACGCAGCGCACGCGGCGGTTGCCGAGGTGGTCGATGTCGTCCACCTCGCCGTTGCCGTTGCGCAGGTCCACCAGGATCTTGACCACGGCGAGGATGTCCTCGTTGGTCAGGACCATCGGGCCGGTCGACTCTTCACGGCCGACCTTGGCGTTGAACTTCATCCGGCCGACGCGCGACAGGTCGTAGGTGTCCGGGTTGTAGAACAGGCGCTGGAACAGGGCCTGCACCGCGTCTTCCGTCGGCGGCTCGCCGGGACGCATCATGCGGTAGATGGCCACGCGGGCGGCGAACTCGTCGACGGTTTCGTCGATGCGCAGGGTCTGCGAGATGTACGCGCCCTGGTCGAGTTCGTTGGTGTAGATGACCTGGACGTCCTGCACGCCGGCGCCGCGCAGCTTCTTCAGCAGCGCTTCGGTCAGCTCGTCGTTGGCCTTGGCCAGGATCTCGCCCGAATCGGCGTCGACGATGTTGCGTGCGATGACGCGGCCGACCAGGAAGTCTTCCGGCACGCTGATGTGCGTGGTTTCGGACTGCTCGAGTTCACGCGTGTGGCGCGCGGTGACGCGCTTGTCCTTGGCGACCACGACCTTGCCCGACTTGTCGGTGATGTCGAAGCGCGCCACTTCGCCGCGCAGGCGTTCGGCGACGAACTCCATTTGCGCGCCGCTGTCCATCAGGCGGAAGTTGTCGTTCACGAAGAAGTTCGCGAGGATCGACTCCGGGTTCAGGCCGATGGCCTTCAGCAGGATCGTCACAGGCATCTTGCGGCGACGGTCGACGCGGAAGTACAGCATGTCCTTCGGGTCGAATTCGAAGTCGAGCCACGAGCCGCGGTAGGGAATCACGCGGGCCGAGAACAGCAGCTTGCCGCTCGAATGCGTCTTGCCCTTGTCGTGCTCGAAGAACACGCCCGGCGAACGGTGCAGCTGCGACACGATCACGCGCTCGGTGCCGTTGATGATGAAGGAACCCTTCTCGGTCATCAGGGGCACTTCGCCCATGTAGACCTCTTGCTCCTTCACTTCCTTCACGACCTTCGACTGCGAGGTCGACGATTCGCGGTCGTAGATGATGAGCTGGACCTTGGCGCGCACGGCCGACGCGAACGTGAGGCCGCGGGTCTGGCACTCGCGCACGTCGAAGGCCGGCTTCGCAAGGTTGTACTCGAGGAACTTCATCTCGACGAAACCGTTGTGCGAGACGATCGGGAAGGCCGCGTCGAATGCGGCCTGGAGGCCTTCGACGGTGCGTTTTTGCGGGGCGATGCCGGCTTGCAGGAACGCGGTGTACGCGTCCTTCTGCATCTGCAGCAGGTAGGGGATTTCAACGACGCTGTCGCGGTTGCCGAAACTTTTTCGGATGCGCTTGCGTTCTGTGTACGAATAGGCCATGAGAGCTCCGGAGCTTGAGATCTTCAGCGACTTGGTTCGGATGCAAAATGCACCACTCCTTGGCGGCTGGCCACTACCAGCCGTTGGCGGACGGTGATGCGTTGCACATCACCCGAACCAAGGGGTCTTCTGCAGTCGGGGTCAGAAGACACTCGAAATAGGCCGCAAATTCCGCCGATTTCGAGTGCGCTCTGAAAGCGCGAAAGGCTGGAGGGCCTTTTCAGGCGCCTCCAGCCCTTGAAGGGAGCGAATTACTTCAGTTCCACCTTGGCGCCGGCGTCTTCCAGCTTCTTCTTGGCGGCTTCGGCGTCAGCCTTCGACAGGCCTTCCTTGACGGCCTTCGGAGCGGCTTCCACCAGGTCCTTGGCTTCCTTGAGGCCCAGGCCGGTGATTTCGCGCACGGCCTTGATCGCCGACACCTTGTTCGCGCCAGCTTCCATCAGCATGACGTTGAACTCGGTCTTTTCTTCCACTGCAGCAGCAGCGGCACCGCCACCGCCAGCGGCCGGAGCCGACATTGCAGCGGCGCTCACGCCGAACTTCTCTTCGATGGCTTTCACCAGGTCGTTGAGTTCCAGGACCGTCATGCTGTCGAGCGCGGTCAGAAATGCGTCTTTATCGAATGCCATTTTTGTTTCCTAACAATTGGGTTGAATGTTTCAAACGCAAGCGCTTCAAGCGGCTTGCGCCTCGGCCGGGGCCGCTTCTGCAGGTGCTTCGCCACCACCACGCTTTTCCGCGAGTGCCGCGAGAACGCGGGCGGTGCGGGAAATGGGGGACTGCATCAAGCCCAGCAATTGCGCCAGCAACACTTCCTTCGAAGGGATGTTGGCCAGTTGCTTCACGCCTTCGACGTCCAGGGCCTTGCCACCGAAAGCACCGCCGCGAATCACCAACTTGGCGTTGGTCTTCGCGAAATCGGCCACCACTTTCGCGGCGGCCACAGCGTCTTCGGAGAAGCCGTAGATCAGCGGGCCGGTCATCTGGTCGCCGACGATCTCAAACGGGCTGCCAGCGACAGCACGGCGTGCCAGCGTGTTCTTCAACACGCTGAGGTTCACACCCTTGCTGCGCGCTTCGGAGCGCAGTTTGGTCATATCGGCCACCGTGATGCCACGGTATTCCGCCATCACGAGCGTTTGAGCTTTTGCGGCGAGGCTGGTCACATCACTGATGACCGCTTCTTTCTCACTGCGATTCAGACTCAAGGTCTACTCCTTTTAATGCGACCTTCGGCCGGGGGCCTCGGATCGCGCTACATGCAGCGACCAACTGTTTGGAAACGGATTCCTTGCAGCGGGATCGCCATCTGCGCTGATTGCCTCTCGCAAGGGAGCGGCGATTAAGAACAGGCTGCCCTGCTCACCAGCGGTCTTGGATGGCCCACAGCGACCGGAGTTGCTGCGACCCACCACATCGCCCCACCGTTTGACCGACGGGGCAAATACTTTTTTATGCTCAGCTAGCCGAAATGGTTTGCGTGTCCACGCGGACACCCACACCCATCGTCGACGACACCGCCACCTTGCGCAGGTAGACACCCTTGCTCGATGCCGGCTTGGCCTTGACCAGCGCTTCGATCAGCGCAGCCAGGTTGCCTTGCAGCTTGTCGGTGTCGAACGAGCGACGGCCGATCGTGCCGTGGATGATGCCGGCCTTGTCGACGCGGAACTGGACCTGGCCAGCCTTGGCGTTCTTGACAGCGGTGGCGACGTCCGGGGTCACGGTGCCGACCTTCGGGTTGGGCATCAAACCGCGCGGGCCGAGGATCTGGCCGAGCGTACCGACGACGCGCATGGCGTCCGGCGCGGCGATGACCACGTCGAAAGGCATGTCGCCAGCCTTGACCATGGCAGCCAGGTCGTCCATGCCGACGATGTCGGCGCCGGCGGCCTTGGCTTCTTCAGCCTTGGCGCCCTGGGCGAACACGGCCACGCGCTTGGTCTTGCCGGTGCCGTTGGGCATCACGACCGCGCCACGCACCACCTGGTCCGACTTCTTCGCGTCGATGCCGAGTTGCACAGCCACGTCGATCGATTCGTCGAACTTGGCGGTGGCGGCTTCCTTGACGATGCCGATGGCGTCAACCAGCGGATACAGCTTGGTGGTATCGACCTTGCCGACGAGCGTCTTTTGCTTCTTGGTGATCTTGGCCATTTACACGCCCTCCACATTCACGCCCATCGAGCGAGCCGTTCCAGCGATGGTGCGAACCGCTGCATCCATGTCGGCGGCAGTCAGGTCCTTCATCTTGGTCTTGGCGATTTCCTCGAGCTGCGCACGGGTGATCTTGCCGACCTTGTCGGTGTGCGGGCGGGCCGAGCCCTTGTCCAGCTTGATGGCCTTCTTGATCAGGACGCCTGCCGGCGGTGACTTGATGATGAAAGTGAAGCTCTTGTCGGCGAACGCGGTGATGACCACCGGAAGCGCCAGACCCGGCTCGTAGCTCTGCGTTTGCGCGTTGAACGCCTTGCAGAACTCCATGATGTTCAAACCGCGCTGGCCCAGTGCGGGACCGATCGGCGGTGACGGGTTGGCCTTACCAGCTGGCACTTGCAGCTTGATGAAGCCGACGATTTTTTTCGCCATGCTTTGCTCCTTGCGGGTGATGACGCTGCGCACCTGGCGGCAGCTCCCCGGGGTTAACGACTCTTCAACTCAGATCGCGCGCCGAGCCGGAAGTGCGCGCGATGCTCCAAAAAATTTTCGTCAGGTCTTTTCGACCTCGGCAAAGCCAAGCTCCACCGGGGTGGCGCGACCGAAAATCATCACGGACACGCGCACCTTGTTCTTTTCGTAGTTCACTTCTTCGACGGTGCCGTTGAAGTCGGTGAACGGGCCTTCCTTGACGCGCACGAATTCGCCCACGACGAACTCGACCTTGTGGCGCGGCTTCTCGGTGCCCTGCTGCATCTGGTTGACGATTTCCTCGACTTCCTTCTGCGAGATCGGCGCCGGACGATTCTTGGCGCCACCGACGAAGCCCGTCACCTTGTTGGTGTGCTTCACCAGGTGCCAGCTCTCGTCGTCCATGATCATTTCGACCAGGACGTAGCCCGGGAAGAAACGACGCTCGGTCGTCCGCTTCTGGCCGTTCTTGATCTCGACCACTTCTTCGGTCGGCACCAGGATTCGGCCGAACTTGCTTTGCATGCCTGCGCGGTTGATGCGCTCGGTGATGTTGCGCTCAACAGCCTTCTCCATGCCCGAATAGGCGTGGACGACATACCAGCGCAGATCAGGATTTGCCGACGGCGGCAGCGCCGACGTCACTTCCGACGAAACTTCAACTTCTTCGGTCATTACTTTCTCCAACCCAGAATGAGGTCAAAAAACACCCATTCGAGGGTCTTGTCGGTGAGCCAAAGGAAGATCGACATGATCACCACGAAGCCGAAAACGTAGGCCGTCATCTGGATGGCCTCCTTGCGGGTCGGCCAGACAACTTTCTTAACCTCGCGCCAGGAGTCGCGGCCAAACGCGATCAACTGCTTGCCGTTCTCGGAAGTCGCAAAAACGCCGACCGCCGCAGCCAGGCCCACCAGCAAGGCGATCCACTGCACCACGCCGCCTTGGCGCGAAAGCAGATAGAACGCCACGATCGCGCCCACCACCAGCACCACCGCCGCAGCCAACTTGGCTTTGTCGGCGCCGGTGCTCACGGTTTCAATTTGAGTAGTAGCCATCTTGGGCGGTGTTCCTGTGGCCTCTCGGCCTTCAATTCGATGCGGCATCTTTCAATGCCGAAGCCCGTCGTGTTTACCGACGGGCTTTTTGCCGGGTTACGGCGCCACTTTCAGGTGGCAGGGGCAGTAGGAATCGAACCTACAACCTTCGGTTTTGGAGACCGACGCTCTGCCAATTGAGCTATACCCCTCCGGTACTCTTTTCGCCGACTCAGACGTCCAGGATCTTTGCCACGACGCCCGAACCCACGGTACGGCCGCCTTCACGGATGGCGAAGCGCAGGCCTTCTTCCATCGCGATCGGGTTGATCAGCTTCAC
>NZ_JBBKZV010000046.1:0-34486 GCF_037889915.1 Variovorax humicola
CGGCCAGGCTCCGATCTACGACGACGCCGAAATCAGCGCCTCAAACACCGGTGGCCAGGTGGAGCAGTTTGACCTGGCCACAAGTGGAGCAGTTTGAGTGGCCATCGGGGGAATCAGGTCGTCAGCAGTCGCATGGCCAGGCATCGACAAATGCGCTGGTCCGACGAAGGTGCGCATCTGCTGGCGCAGGTGAGGGTGCGTGTGCTCAACGACGAGTTCAAGCCGCGGGCGATGCCGATTCCGCTTCGCCCGCCAAAGCCTTGTCCAGGCTCTCGATGGGACCCAGAACTGTTCAGGAGGGCAGGGTAGCCCCCACATTGGCCCGCTCTCACTTCCTGCAACAAGGTCGATCGTCCTTTACAACGACAAACTGCGGTGCCGCCGGGGCTCGGCACATGAGTAAGACAAGGAACAACAGCGGCACGGTGCGCGATGCCGATGAGCGTGACGAGTTTGAACGAACCCGGCGCTCACGCACCTCGAGAATCGATATCCAAATGTCTGTTATCAACATTGGATTGCGCTGCGGGCAGAGCCGCCGCGCCGCTCAGGACAAGCGCCGGAGGTAGTCGTCCACGCTGGCGCTCAGTGAATCGGCCTCTGGCACGGCGCCTCCTGGGGTCACGTGGTCAATGACGTCCGGCAGCAACTCGGACAGGCCCGATCGCACGTCGTCGCGACTGACACCGGCCTGATTGGCCATCTGTTGGAGTTCCTGGGTGTCGAAGACTTCATCGATCGCTTCCGGGGGCAACGGCTTGTTCTCGCCAGTTCCCACCCATGAAGCTGCTTGCGGGCCGTATCCACGTTGCGTGAAGCGTTCGAGCAAATCGCCGAGTCCGCCGAAGCCACCCCCGCTCGCAGAGGCGGCGGCGCCGCTACTGTTCCGCGCGCGCTGGCTGAGCATGCTGAGCACGATTGGCAGCAAGGCCATCAGCAACGGACTGCGTGCGCCGCCCGCCGTGCGCGTGTCCCCGCGTCCGCCGAGCGCGTTGTTGGCGAGACCGCCCAGAATCTCCGAAAGGAAGCCCATGATCGTCTCCAGTTGCAATAAAAGGTGTGAGCATCGCGCGCACAGGCACGGTCCGATGACAGCGGATGGCGGGTTGTTGGGGCAGCGGCAACCTACGGTGCGCTTGACACGAGCGGTAGTTTGAAGGCGTGGCGAATGCCAGTGTCGTAGCCTTTCGAGGTCTTGCCGGACAACGCGACGTTTCCGACGGTAGTGACCATGGCGGGGCCTCCTACCGTCATGTCCAGGCCGTTCTCGCCGTTGGCTCGGGCAGCAGGTTGAGGTTGTCCGTCTCGCGCGCGAGCTTGGAGCGGCCGTATTCACCGACAGCGTCAGCTGATGCAGGCGCGAGCCCCGTCCGCCTGCAAGCACCACCGCAATTGCACGCCGAGTCAACTGTCCTTGGTCGAGCCCCACGCAGTTATCGTCTTGCCTTCATTGGCTGAGCGAAGCAGGCGTTCGACATTCGCCATGGACAGCAGCGGTGCAAGGGTGTGTTTGAGCGCAGAACGTCCGTCAGGTTAAGACGCGGCGAGATATTCGATTCGCGCAAGGACGTCTTCATAGTGCCGGACCGTTCGCTAGCATTCAAGTTTGGCGTTGTCGGCACGCCCGACCATCAGACTTTGGCAGGCACCATGGTCACCGAGATCGAAGAGGCCACCGCCGCCCAATCTTCGCGGGTCAGGTGCTCGGCGGTGTGGGTACATAGCAGAGAGTCCTCTTCGTCGAGATGGGCGAGCACCAGCAGGCGGTGCTCTTTCAACAGCGCGTCGACTCCACTGGCGGCAATGGGCACGCCTGATGCTGCAGCTTTCAACCTGTTCGTGGCCTCGGTCAGCAGTTCGTCGCCATGATCGCGGGCGCTTTCGAGCCGGATCAGCAGATCGTCGGCTTGCACCGACCGACCCCGTAGCGCTTGTACCAAAACCACCCCCTTGGGCCGATGTGTGGTTTGATCGAAAGCCTGCACGCGCTCGATCAATGCGGACAACTGCTGCGCCTGGGATCCCCCAAAGGCCCAGCCGCCGGATTCCACGGCGTTTTCGACGAGGGTAAGCAGTTCGCGAATGTGTGCGTGCTCGGCACGCAGTACGGCCCAAGCGCAATCGGCTGCCAACATGCTTTTTCCTCTTGGAGCAATAGCGTGCTTTTACTGCGCAGGAGCCGCGACGGCAACATGGTTTCAACGTAGGGCCGGCCATGCCTGCAGCGCCCCAGCGAGGGACTGCCGCGGAACCAGTTATTCGTTGTCAGAGAACATGGCTGGCGTGCAGACTTGAGTGTCCGGCTGGCGAATGCGCCTAGCCGTGATCCACGGTCGGGCAGGGACCGAGAAGGGCGCTATTGCAGTTTTGCGCTATCGGCGGAGCCAGGCAATAGTTTCTTACTCAGAGGAGCGCGACGAGCGGAGACGGCACGTTCTCCGAACCGAGGTGACGCGATGGACGGCACTGAGCTATCGACAACTGCTTGGACGTGACGCCGCCATGGACGGTCGAGCGCGTGGACATGGACGTTCGCCCATCGTACTTCGACGGTTTTGGCTAAAGGACCTGTTTTTAGAGAAGATCAATAACAGGATCCGGCAGAGGCTCCGCTTGTCTATAAGACGGTAACTCAGGCCCCCGGGGTGGGGTCTAAAGGAAAAGTTGCGGTGAACGTGGTGCCCAGGTCCGTGCTTGACAGTACGGTTATGGTGCCGCCGTGTGCCTCGGCAATCTCTCTGACAATGTATAGCCCAAGTCCCACGCTGCGCGCTGCTCCTCCCACATCCCCGCGAACCATGGGTTGGAATAGCACAGGCAATGTGTCGGCCGGGATCGGCGGGCCGAAGTTATGAACTTCGACCGCCGCACATCCCCCTGGCCCGATCCGAGACGACACGGTCACAGGGCGTGAGGGGTCACCGTATGCTACGGCATTCGAAACGAGATTGCCCAGCAGCTGCGACATCCTATCTGGATCAACGCGGCAACTGCCCGCGCCTTCCTGGACATGCGCAATTCGCCGGTCCGCGTACGCCATCCCCAATTCCTCCACAGAGTCCGCAACAACGCCATGCAGGTTCACTGCCTTCGGAGATACGGACAAGCCCTTGCCAACGCGCGCGGCGGTGAAGTCCAACAGGTCTGCAATGAGCCGGTGCGCGCGTTCGGTGGAGCGCGAGATACGGCCAAGCACCCGGATCTGATTGGAAGTGAGTTCGCCGCGCGACAGGGCGAGCACCCCCAAATGGATCGCCGAAAGAGGATTGCGCAGATCGTGGCTCACGATACCTACCATCTGCTCAGCAAAAAGGGCCCGGTCCTTCGCCTCTTCCTGCAGCCGCGTGGCCTCGTGCACCAAAAGCCTGAGTTCCTCCCGCGATGCCAGCAATTCGCTTTCATAGACGTCCCGGTCGCGGGCGACGAACATGGCCAAGTCGTGCACGATCGCGCCGTTGCGCTCGCGCCGGACCGCGTTGAGGATGATTGGCACGATGGTGCCGTCGCGATGCTTGATTTCCAGCTTGACTTCGGAGACCGAGCCCTGCAACTGAAGCAATGGCGCCCAGTGTGTCTGGTGAAATATTCGCCCTCCCATGGTGAGCAAATCCTGAACCCGCAGGCGGCGCACCAAATCGCTCTTTCCCATGCCGATCCAGGCGCAAAACGTATTATTGGCGGCGAGGATCACCCCCTTCCCATCGGTCGTGAGCAGTCCGCATGCTGCGTCATCGAGCGGCGCCGGCTCCTCGCCTGGGAACTCGACATCAGGCGCGCTCAAAGGCCACGCCCAGCCAAGAAGGCATCGATTGCGTCCGCGCTTGCACCCGGGGAACTCAGATGCGGACAGTGCCCCACGTTCTCGATGACCACCAGCTCGGCGTCGGGCAGGGTCCGCGCCATGTACTCCCCCACTGCGACCGGCGCGATGATGTCATCGTCGCATTGGAGGATGAGGGTAGGCGTCGCAAGCCGGGGCAAGTCGGCGCGATGGTCGGCGAGGAAGGTCGCCCGCGCGAAGCGCGCCGCGATGTCCGGGTCGGTACGGCAGAAGCTGTTGACCAACTCAGCGCCGAGTTCAGGCTGCCCGGGTGCACCCATGATCACAGGAGCCATGTTGCTTGACCAGCCGAGATAGTTGCCCTCGAGCGTTCTCAGGAGCGAGTCCACATCTTCTCGAGAAAACCCGCCGACGTAGCCTTCATCGTTCACATAGCAAGGGGACGGCCCGATCATGACGTGAGCTGCAAAGATGCCGGGCGAAGCCAGGTCGGCCAGCATTCCGATCATCGCGCTCACCGAGTGCCCGAAGACGATCGTCCGGCCCCCGCCGAATTCCTGCGCGATCTCCACAAGATCGTCGGCATAGCCAGCAAGAGTTGAATACTTTTCTGCCTCATAGGCTGCCAGGTCCGACTCTCCAGCGCCGACGTGGTCGAACAGCACGGTCCTATATCGCGCGGCATAGGCTGGCTCGAGCAGCCTCCACATGTGCAAGTCGCAACCAAAGCCGTGGGCAAAGATGACCGTGTCAGGGCCGGCCCCGCCGACCAGCACGTTGTTACGCTCTCGAACGCTCATGAACTCTCCCGGATCTTATCGAAGCGGCTTGGTGAACTCGCGCACGACGCCGATGACTTTGGCATCGTCGAGGGGTTGGATGGGTAGTCGACCGATCCGATCTCGCAGCAGGATCAGAACGAGAGGCGCAGGCCCAGGTCGTAGCCGTACGATTTGTCCGGCACCGGCGCCACGCCTGCAATCGCCTGCGTGTAGTAGTTCGGTCCACCGATCGTCAAGCCCGCGCCGTCCTTGTTGCTCAGGTAGGCGAAGGTCGCGTACACGGCCGTTCGCTTGGAAAAGTTGTAGACGTACCCGATCGCGAACTTGTCTGCCTTCGGGTCCGGGTTGAGCCCGAAGGTGTTCATGTTGACGTGCTTGTACCGGACCGCGGAGTACGAGGCGCGGAGGTCGCCCTGCCCCAAGGGTGCTACTACGCCGATCAGAATGCCGTCGAATTCCGGCCTGGTGACGCCGAAAGGATTGAAGGCGTTGGTCGCGAGACTTGTGTCCATCTTGTTGTTCGAGTACTCCCCCAGGACCTTGGCTATTCCGAAGTTGTATGAACCAGCGACGTTCCAGATCTTGATGGTGGTGGTCGAGCCAACGTAGTAATTGGATCCGACGGTGCTTTCGCCGTACGACAGTGCCACGTCCACTGGTCCGCTCCTGTAGCCGCCGCGCGCCCCGACGTATCGGCCGGCACGTGCGTTGTCGGGGGTTGCTGCCAGCGCCGGATTGGCGGCGATCGCAGCCACGCCGGGAGGTGTCGTGCCGCCCGGGTCGTACGTGATCTTTTCGTTGAAGGCATACATGACCTGGCCGTAGAAGCCGCCCAGCTCCGGCAAGTGATAGCCGATCGAGTTGCTGGCACGCGAATATTGCGCGTTTGACCATCCGCTCTTGAAACTGCCCGGTGGAGCCTGCCCGCTGGCGGTGGCGATCAGGCTCGTGCCGACGCCGTTCACTCCGAAAGGATCGAACAGGCTGTCGTTCCAGTACGTCGGCGTGTAGTCGCGGCCCAGGCGTAACTCGCCCAGATCGCCATCGTCGATGCTGACGGTAGATCGTCGGTTGAACTGAACAAGACCATCCGGTCCGGCGCCTGTACCGTCATTGGTATTGACGCCAGCTTCGAGCCAAAAGCTGGCCCCCAGCCCGCCGCCGAGGTCTTCCCTGCCGCGAAAGCCGAAGCGGCTGGGCGTCAAGGCAGAACTGGTCAGGGCGGTCTGGCTTGTTGTCACAGAGGTGCCGAGCGGGCCCTTGGCCTGGTTCCGATAGCCGCTGACGGAGTTATCCACCACCGCAAAGACAATGATGGAGGATTGAGCCGAAGCCGTACCGATGCCCGCCCAAGCAGCCATCGGCAGCATGAGCGCCACGTATTTCTTCATCGCGAGCCCTCCGGAAAATTTGTCAATGTCGAAAGTAAGGTGGATTTGAGAAATGACGGTAATGTGACCATGACCGTTCCGCGATGGTAGGGGCCCAATGTCGAATCCACAACGATTGGTCGCGGGCGCTGGCTGATCAACGACCTTGGCGCTGTTCCGGTGCTGACCAGAATGCTGGTGCCGGTGGGCATTGCATTGCGCCTTGGTCTCCTGCCGAATTCAGCTCTGAGGGAATCTGGGCGGGAAGAGCGTAAACCTCATTCCGGGAACATGAGCTGCGCTGCAAGCAGGGCTGCCGACAGCAGCGAAGACCAGCGCCGCAGGCGCGTTTTCGGGCAGTCATCGGCCCCGCTCCAGCAGGTCGGCCGCACCGTCGATATCTTGAAATTTCAGCCTTCTGCCGCGCCCGCAGCGCCTCCGCGCCACATGCTTGCAGACTCTGTCGACTACAGCACCCTGGGCAGCACGTTCACCAGTAGGAACAGCACAATGAAGATCACGCCAAAGATGCCGCCGAGCCGCCAGTAGTCGGCGGCTGGCAGGTATCCGCTGCCGAAGTACACCGGGCTCGGCCCCGTGCCGTAGGGCGTGAGGATGCCCATGATGCCCAGGGTAACCACCATCATCAGCGTGAAAGGCTCCATGGGCATGCCCGGCACGCTCGAGCCCACGGCCAGCATCACCGGCAGCATGGCCGTGGTGTGGGCGGTGACGCTGGCGAACAGGTAGTGCGAGAAGTAGAAGATCAGCACCAGCACAATCGCCGCGACGGTGGGCGAGAAGCCGACCATGTGGGCCGCGATGGTGTCGGCAAACCACTTGACGAAGCCGGTGCGCCCCAAGCCGTCTGCCAGTGCGACGAGCGTGGCGAACCAGGCGTAGGTGTTCCATGCCTGCTTGTTGGCCAGCATGTCCTCCCACGTGACAACGCGGGTGATGAGCATCAGCGCGATGACCACGAGGGCTGCCGTCGTGGCGTTGATGAAGTCGCCGCCGAAGATCCAAAGAACGAGCGCAATCAGCACCAGCACGGCCAGGATGATCTCCCGGCTAGAAAGCCCGCCCATCTCGAGAAGTTCCTTTGTCGCCCAGGCCGGTACCTCCTTGCCTTCCTTCACTTCCGGCGGGTACAGCACGTAGGTGAGCAAGGGTACCGCCAGCAGCATCAGAATGCCCGCCGGCGCGAAGGCCAGGAACCAGCGCATCCAGCCGATCTCCACGTTGGCCGCCTTCTTGGCCAGTTCGACCGCCAGCAGGTTAGGGGCTAGCGCGGTAAGGAACATCGAGCTCGTCACGCAGGTGGTGGCGATCGCAGTCCACATGAGATACGAGCCGATGCGGCGGGCGGAGGGATCGTTGGGCCTGGAACCGTACAGCGGGGGCAGGTTGCGGATGACGGGGAAGATGGTTCCGCCGCTGCGCGCCGTGTTGGACGGCGTAAAGGGCGCCAGCAGCGTGTCCGCCGCCGCAATCGCGTAGCCCAGGGTGAGAGTCCGGCGGCCCATCGACCGTACCAGCAGCAATGCGATGCGCTTGCCCAAGCCGGTCTTCTCGTAGCCGAGGGCGAACATGAAGGCGCCGAAGATCAGCCAGACAGTGCCGTTGGCAAAGCCGGACAGGGCCCAGGAAAGCGATGCGTTGGCCGCCTTGAAGCCTGGCCTGGCGAGTTCCGCGGGGCTGAAGAAGACCCACTCCGACAATACCGCGACCAGTGTGACTGCGATGAGGCCTATGGCCGCGCCCGGGATTGGCTCAAGCATCAGCCCTACGATCACGCCGGCGAAGATCGCGAAGTAGTACCACGCATGTTGCCCCAATCCGGCGGGCGCAGGAATCAGGGCGATAGCGATCGCCAGGGCCATGGGCGCCAGAGCCTTCCAGAAGATACTCATGGGATCTCCTCGCTGTGCTATTGTTTCTTCACCCGCCATCGAAGGGATCACCCGTTGCGCCTGAACGCGCGGCCGAAGAGAAAGCCGACAGGATGGTACGCCTCATTGTCGAAGGCCGGTCGATCGAGGCACCGGCCACCAGCTCGATCCTGCAGGCCTTCGTGCAGGCTGGGGAGACGCTCGTCGCGGGTGTCGGCTGCATGGGCCAGGGCGTGTGTGGCTCCTGTCGCGTGATGGTCCGTCGTGCGGGCCTGCAGGAAGTCAAGACGGAACTTGCCTGCGAGACGGTCATCGAGGAGGGCATGCAAGTTTCGTTCATCGACTACCTGACACCCTCGACCCGCCATGTCTACCGCATTGAGGACATCGCCGACAGCTGGCAGGCGCCGCGCAAGCTCCTTGAGTTCTTTCCCGAGGCACCGCACTGCCGCCACTGCGGCGGCTGCGACCGCGCCTGCCCCAAGGGACTGGAAGTGCAGCGCGGCGTCAACCTGGCGGTGGATGGAGAGCTGACCGCGTCCGGCCAGGTGTTCGACGAGTGCGTCATGTGCAACCTGTGCACGCTGGCATGCCCCGAGAACATCGACCCGAACCACCTGGGGCTGTTCGTCCGGCGCATTGTCGCCAGCCTGTCGCTGCGGCCCGCCGACCTGATGCGGCGGTTGGAGCAGATCGAGCGCGGCGACATGGCGATTGACTTCGATGCGCCGGGCGCGCAGCCGACACCCTGAGGGGAGACCGGAGACGATGGCAAGCTCGATTCCCTATGAAGAAGCGCGCCGGCGCTATCAGGCCGTCGTAGCGCCCGCATTTCGCGAAGACGCCACGCCGGTCCAGCAATTGCTCAAGGACTGGCACCCCGACCACGGGGCCAACGCCCGCGTTCCGTTGGCCGTCGGCGTCAACCGCGGCGATGCCTGCCAGCCCGATCTCGCGCGGCTGCTTCAGGCCAACTCGCTCATCGACGACATCGATCTTGCCGGCGCGCAACTGCTGACAACCGACGTGCTGGTCATTGGTGGCGGCGGCGCCGGCTGCGCCGCGGCACTCACCGCGGCCCGGCAAGGCGCGAAGGTGATCCTTGCCACCAAGCTGCGGCTGGGTGACAGCAACACGGTGATGGCGGAGGGGGGCATCCAGGCCGCCGTGGGCACGGACGACAGTCCGCAACTTCATTTTGAGGACACCCTGCGCGCCGGGCATCATTGCGCGGAGCCCGAGTTGGTGGCGCAGATGGTGATGGATGGCCCGGACGTGCTGCGCTGGTTGATCCAGCTCGGCATGACGTTCGACCTCGACGAGGGCGGCCCCATGGGTGGCAGGCTCCTGCGCAAGAAGCCGGGCGGTGCGTCGGCGGCGCGCATTCATTCTTACCGCGACTACACCGGTCTCGAAATGATGCGCGTGCTGCGCGAGGCTGTAGACCTCGAACCCGGCATCTCGGTCTGGAACCGCTGCCCGGCGGTGGAGTTGCTGTCCGACGACCGCGGTCGATGCGCCGGTGCCGTGATCTACAACCTTGAGTGGCGCAGCTTCGTGATGGTGCGGTCGCGCTCGGTCATTCTGGCCACGGGCGGAGCGGGCCGGCTGCACTTGAACCGCTTTCCCACCTCCAACCACTATGGCGCCACCGCCGACGGGTTGGTGCTGGCCTACCGTGTGGGCGCGAGGCTGCGCGAGCTCGACTCCTTTCAATACCACCCAACCGGCATCGCCTATCCCCCTCATCTGGCGGGCGGATTGATCTCGGAGGCGGCGCGCTCGGCGGGTGCCAAGCTGATCAACGGGCAGGGAGACCGCTTCGTGGATGAGCTCAAGGCGCGCGACGTAGTGGCCTCCGCAATCCTGCGGGAGTGCGGGGAAGGCCGGGGGATCGAGCGCGACGGGCAGGTCGGCGTCTTCCTCGACACTCCGACGCTCGAAAGAGAAAACCCTGGCATTCTGGAGAAGCGGTTGGTCACGTTGCGGCATCTGGCCCACAGGTGCGGCCACGATCCGGCCGCGGAGCCTTTCATGGTCTACCCCACGCTGCACTACCAGAATGGCGGTGTCGCCATCGACAAGCATGGCGCCACCGAGGTCGCCTGCCTGCACTGCGTTGGCGAGCTCACCGGAGGCATCCACGGTCGCAACCGGCTGATGGGCAATGCGCTGCTCGACATCCTGAGCATGGGAAGGCGCGCTGGCGCGAAGGCGGCCGAATCGGCGGGCAGCTTGATCACCGGCCGGGTCGGCATCTCGCACGTGCATGCGTGGCAACGCGAGCTTATGCTGGCGAGCCTGCCGCTGGATCTGCGATCGCCGCAGCTCTTCCCCGACTACGCGCACTTCGACCTCCGTGCCGATGCGGACATGCGGCCGCAGGAACGGCCGCGCGTGGTGGCCGGCGTGCGTTGACCAGAGCGGGCGCAGAAAAGCAATGCACAAGCCAAACCAGGTGCTCTTGAAGGACGACATCCGCGTCGGTGCCGACCTCGCGGCGTGGTTATCTCGCGGTGGCGGCAAGGGCTTGGCTAAAGCCCTGCGCGAGCCTGACGCGGTGATCCCGGAGATCGACCGGGCTGGCCTGCGCGGCATGGGGGGAGCCGGGTTTCCGACGCATCGCAAGTGGGCGCCCGTGGCCGCCGCTCCCGAGGGCGATAAGTACGTCATCTGCAACGGAAACGAGGACGAGCCAGGGACCTTCAAGGACCGGTTCCTGCTTGAGCACACGCCGCACCAGGTGATCGAGGGGGCGCTTATCGCGGCCGTCGCCACCCGCGCCAACCACGTGGTGCTGTACGTGAATCCGAACGAGGCGCGTGCCCTATCCGTCGTCCGCAAGGCAGCAGGCCAGTGGCGTGAGCACGAGTACTTCTCAACGCTGGAGGCCTTCCTGGGCGGGCCGCTGTCGCTTTCGGTGGTGCCGAGTTCGGGGCTCTACATCGGCGGCGAGGAAACGGCGGTGATCGCGACGGTCGAGGGAGGCTTTCCCTTCCCGCGCCGCAAGCCGCCCTTTCCGGCCGAGCACGGCGTGCGTGGGTCACCCACCATCGTTAACAACACCGAGACCCTGGCGCATCTGCCTGGCATCTTGGGCAACGGGGCGGCCTGGTATTGCGGCCTGGGCCTAGGGGATGCCTCTGGCACCAAGCTCTATTCATTGTCGGGCGATGTGCTGCGGCCCGGACTTTACGAACTGCCGATGGGAACGAGCCTGCAGGAGCTGGTCTTCGAGCATGGCGCGGGCATGCTGCAGGGCAAGGAGTTCAAGGCGGTGTTCACCGGCGGGCCGTCCAACACTCTGCTCACCCGTGGCGATCTGGATGTACCGCTGGACTTCGACTCGGTTCGGCAGCGGCGCTCGCGCCTGGGGACGGGCGCGATGATTGTGGTGTCCGAAGGCACGAGCATCGTGCGCAAGGTCGCGGAGTACGTGAGCTTCTTCGCCCAGGGCTCATGTGGACAATGCCCGCCCTGCAAGAGCGGCACCTTCCAGCTTGCTCGGGTCCTCAATCGGATCGACACCGGGCGCGGCGTGAGAAGCGACCTTGATGCGCTGGCGAACCTGTGCAATCTCCTCCCTGGCAGCGGTCGATGCGGGCTTATCGACGGCGCAGCGACGGTGGTGGAAAGTTCCTTGCATCACTTTGGTCATGAGTATGAGGCGCTGCTCATGGGGTAGCCAGCCGACTCGCGCTGCAACGTCAACTTGTTGAATCGCGCACCTCCTTGCTTCTTCACCCTGATGTGCGGTGGGGCGTGGTCACAGCAGAGGGCCGAACCTTCAAAATCCGCTAAGGCAGGAAATCGGGAACCGGTCGTCGATGCCGAGATCTCTGTGGCACCGGAATGAGCGTAATCGGCCTCGCGAGCTCATGATGCGCAGTGGCGCAGCCAACGTGCCGCTCATCCTGACCTGGGTTCCACTTGGCGGCGGATTGACGGAACGATTCTGAACGCCTTGCCCTACCAGGATGCAGCCAAGTTCGAGGTCATCGCAGGTCGTGTCGAGCGCGACGGTCTCATGGGCCGGCGCTTCGTCTGTTCGCTTCCGCGGCGAACGCTCACAACGGTGCTGATCGCTGCTGCGATCGAGCAAAGCGGCTGGACACCAGCCACACTCGTCGACGTCCTCACCGACGGAGCCAGGGGCATGCGCTCACTGGTGACCTCGGTCGTGCCGCGCGTCGCGCCAAAAATCCTCGACTGGTTCCATCTCGGAATGAAGCTGCATGCAGTGAAGGGCCAATCTACGCACGGTAGTACTTCGCTGGCGAACGCCCACTGTTGATGACACGATGTGAGCGGTTCTGGAAAAAGATCCGCAATGCGCTGTAGAGAGGAAAGGGCGAAGCCGGCGTGAACAGCGAGAACACCTGGCCGCGGTTGACGCCGGGGGTGAAGAACACCTCGTCGGTCACGCCGCGCAGCACCTTCAGGAACTCGGCGTTGTAGATGTCGCCCTGGCCCTTCCACTGCACGTTCACCAGGATGCGGTTGGCGCCAGAGAATCGCGCGTCGTGCTCGAGGAACGCCGCCATGAACGAGTGGCGAAGCGGGATCAGCTTGTTGAAGCCGGGGTCCAGGTGCACGCGCGTCGCCGACCAGCCGAGTGCGAGCGTGATGAGCAGGGAGATGATGCCGAGCGGCTTGCGCAAGGCGATCAGGGTGCGTGCGATGCGCGCGACGAGCGCGTCGACCCGGGATGGCTTGGCGTTGGTGATGGTCATTTGACGGCTCCAGGCGACTGCGGCGCCACGGGCTGGGCAGTCGGTGGAGCGCAGGGTGCGGCCGAAGGCGCCGACGGCCAGCCAGTGTCCCGACGGCAGCTTCGCGATGCTCATCAGCGGCTCGCCGTTCTCCTTGTCGAAGGCGACTTCTTTCCAGCTCTTGCCGCCGTCTTCGGTGCGAAGGATCCAGCCCTCATGACCCACCGCCATGCCGACGAGGTCGATGACGAACACGATCTGCGTGATCAGCGCGTAGCGCTGCGGTGCGACGGTGGCCGGCAGCCAGCTCCGACCCTCGTCGGGCGGAGACCAGGATGTTCCTCAATTCGCCCGCCGTCACCAGGCCGGCCTTCGAGCGTGCCAGGGTGTTCAGTTGCATCCGGTCGACCGCGATGTGCGTTGCCGCCAGCGGCGGTGTGGCACGGGGCGAGAACCGAATACACCGCGGCGCAGGCCACGAGGATCGCCATCGCCACACCGATGGGTGTGCGCATAGGCCTGTCTCTCAAGCTTGTCGTTCTCGGCCACTGGCGCCAGGCGCGAAGGGATCACGCACAGCACGGTGTTGGCGAGCCCCAACTCGATGGCCGCCGCGGCTCGCCACACCATGCCGACCGAGCTGGCACCGCCGAGATCGGCCACTTCGGCGAAGTTCAGCCGCACGCCGAGGTATTCGCCGACCATGGCCGGCACGAACATGGTCGCGCCTCGTGGAATTGCGGACCGAGCACGACGAGCCCGTCCACATCCGCCGGCGCCAGCGCGGCCGTCGAGGCCGTCTAGGCCGTCATCGTGGCCGACATCAGCGAATTGCGCAGCGTCTGCACCGCCAGGATTTCCGAGCCCTTCTGTGCCGAGACGGCCGCGAACCATTCCTCGCGCAGCGCCGCATGCGCGGTGCGCGCGAGGCGTTCGAGCTTTCGGCGATGCCCGAAGGCGAGCGCGACCTCGTAGACCGCGAGGAGGGCCACCGTGGCCAGCACCGCGAGCCAAGTCGCCATGTTCGTCATCGACTGACCTCAGGCGGCGTGCGGCACCGGCACGCGCTTGCGGCGCTCGAAGAACTCGAAGGCGCCCATTCCCACCAGCATGGCGGCCATGAAGACGAGCGCCTTGGCTTCGCCCATGCCGAGCGAAACAAGAGCCGGGCCCGGGCAGAAGCCTGCGACGCCCCAGCCAATGCCGAAGAGCACGCTTCCGAGCACCAGGCGGCGGTCGATGTGGCGACCCGAAGGCAGCCGTATTTCGGCGCCGAGAAAGGACCGGGTACGACGGTTGGCGACTGCGAAGGCGACGGCGCCCACGATGGCGCCCGCCATGACGAAAGCCAGGGAGGGGTCCCAGTGACCCGCGAGGTCCAGGAAGCCAAGCACCTTGGCCGGATTGACCATGCCGGACACGATGAGGCCGAGGCCAAAGACCAGGCCGGCGAGCAGCGAAGCGAAAGCAATCATGAAGGACTCCTCAGATACCGAGCAGTTTGCAACTGGCGTACCAGCGCCGAAGAGCGCCGCCGCTCCGAGGGCGGCCAGCACGCCGTGGTGGGTGAGTGCCTTCATGCCGTGTGGTCGCGCTGGGCCGGAAGGAAGCCTGGCCCCTTACCGCTTCTGCATCTCATCGTGAGAGTGGTGTTGATGGCCGGCCATTGCGTCTGCTCCGTGGTCGGAGAGCTGCGCGTCGAACCAGGCATGCAGTGCCGACACAAGCTTCACATCAGATGTCCGATACGTCAGCTCTGCGCCGCCCTCCACGTCCTTGTACGCGATGGCGACCTGGCCCGGCTTGGCGGCCTTGAGCTGCGCCAGCCCCGGCATCTGTTCTCCATGGATGTGGGAAGGACCGGAGAAGTCCCCTTTGAGAAACTCGGCTTGGATGTCATGCAGGTGGGCGCGAACGAGGTCGACCTGCTTCGTGTCGGCGCTGTTCTTGGCGACCACGCGCTGGGTTCCACCGTCGGCGATCTTGGCAAAGATGTGCGTGGTCGTACTGAGGCTGAATGGCATTACGTCGGCGCCGAGCCGTGCAACTTCGACCCGGCGCTGCATGTCTGCGGCGTGCACGGCAAGCGGCAGGGCAATGAGCGCCGCGAACGTCGCTTGCATGATGTGTTTCGTCATAGGATGGTTCCCTGTATGAGTCTAAGCGTGGGAAGTCACTGAGCCGGGTTGAGCCTCGGATGAGTTTCCTCGCCCCAACGGTAAAGCACGGCGCCGGACAGCAGCATGGCGACGGCGACGAACCAGAAGGCGCTTTCGAGACGACCGCCAAGGGCGGCAGCAGCGCCCAAGCCAAGTGCACCGATGCCATAGCCCAGGTCGCGCCAGAACCGATAGATGCCGATGGCCGACGCGCGCCAACTCGGATGGGCGATGTCGGCCACCGCAGCGCTGAGATTGGGATAGAGCATGGCCATGCCAAGGCCACTGATAGCGGCCGAGGCAGCCCACCAGGCGGACCCGTGGCCCAACGGCATGAGAGCGACGCCGGCGCCGCACAGCCACATGCCTCCGGCATTGAGGTGATGACGGCCCACGCGGTCGGAGAGCTTTCCCGTGAAGAACTGCGCGCCGCCCCAGGCGAAGCCGTAGATGCCGACTATCCATCCGATGCCGGGCAGGCTCACGCCTTGCTGGTGCAGGTACACCGGCCAGAATGCCCAGACCAGGGCATCGACAAACTTCTCAACCAGACCCGCCTGGCACAGCGCGGCCATCCGGCGGTCTCGCCAGCTCATCAGGGCGAACATCTCTGCCGTTGTGGGCCGTTCGCTCACGGCCGCAGGGTAGCGCGGCCGTAGGGCCTGCGCGGTCGGCGCGTCGGCATGTCGCTTCACCTCGGCATGGGCCCAGGGCAGGGTCTCGACCACGGCCGTCCAGGCCAGCAGGGTGGCAAAGCCGATTACTGCGGCACCGAACCACAGCAGGCCGGCGCGCGGGCCGAGCAGCGACGCCGCATAACCTGTCATGACGCCAGCGATGGCGACGCCGACGTAACCAGAGAACTCGTTCAACCCGATGACCAGGCCGCGCTGGTCGGCGCGTGTGATGTCGAGTGCGGCCGTCTGTGTCATCGACCAGGTCAGTCCCTGATTCACGCCCAGCAGAACAGTCGCCGCGACAATCCAGCTCCACGACGCGGCGAAGTAGACCAGCAGCGGAATTGGCAGGGCCACGAGCCAGCCGAAAAGCAAGACCTGCCGCCGGCCGATGCGCTCGGCCAGACGACCGGCGATGAAGTTCATCGCACCCTTGACGAAACCGAAGGCGACGACGAACGCAACTAGCAGCATGAAGGACCCTCGCGGCACGCCGAACTCGCTCTCTGCCAGCGCCGGGACCACGGTTCGCATCATTCCGATGGTCATGCCCACTAGCAGGACCTGCAGCAGTTGCTGGAGCACCTGAGCGAGGTTGGTGCGGATGCCGTAGTCCATGGGACGGTTGGTCATGTCCAAGCGAGCGACTGCTCGGGCATGGCGCCCCGCAGATTGGCGTTCATGATGCGGGCCATGTCGGCAGGCGGCGGAGGAATTTCTGCTGTCAGTGCAGAAATGAACGCCTCGCGCGGCATCGAGAGCATCGAATTGAAGCGCTTCTCGAATCCGATGGTCGACGCGGGCTTGCCCGACAGGCCGACGCCGCAGGCACTGCCAGCCTGGTGGCCGGGATAGATTTCGAGGTCGGCAGGCAGTGTGAGCAGCTTGTCGTGCAGTGAGTCGTGCAGCTGCGCTGCCATTTCGCGCTCCCGACCGGCCAGGTCCGGACGCCCCACGGCGCCGACGAACAAGGTATCGCCAGTAATGACGAACCAGGGCTCATCACCCCGGCGCATGTCGCGAACGAGCAGACAGACGCTGTCCGGCGTGTGACCCGGGGTATGCAATACATCCACCAGCACGTTGCCAGCCTCTAGGCGCTGGCCATCCGCCAGAGGCGCGAACTCAAATCGGACGCGCCCCTCGTTGCTCTCGTGCAGGCAATATGGCGCGCCGACGCGACGGGCCAGCTCGAGGCCACCGGAGTAGTGGTCGGCATGCACATGGGTGTCGATGACGTGGGCAATCCGGACGCCCGCTCGCTCTGCCTCGGCGACGAACCAGTCTTCGTCGCCGGCGACCACGTCCACGGCCACTGCCTTGCCTAAGCCGGCGCAGCCGAAGAAGTAAGAAAGCGTCGCGTTCTCTGTAGCTCTTTGCCTGAAAAACATGGCTGCCTCCTGTCTTGGAACACCAGTACCTTGTCGGCCTAGGCGCTCCATTGGGTGAGTTCGTCGAGGCTGCTCCGGTGCGAGCCGGGGATGAGGTCCTCGACGGCGATTCCGCGTGCATCCATGCAGGTGCCACAGACGCCGACGTCTCCCCCGCGGTTCACGATGGACCCCAGCATGACCTCGAGGTTGTAGAAGCCGTTTGGCTCCTTCTGAAGGCGGTGTGCAGCAGAGGCCGCAATGAGGAACACGCGAACATGGTTGTCAGCCTGCTTGGCGACCGCCCCGGCCAACCTGGCGCCGTTGTAGGTGCGTTCACTGCCGTAGGGTGCGTCGTTCAGGATGAGCAGCGTCTTCATGCCGATGCCTCAGGTCGATTTCTCGAGTGGCAGACCGCATGCACGCCACTCGGCGACGCCGTCGGTCAGGTGGAAGGCGCGATAGCCTTTCTTGCGCAGCAGTTCGACGGCGTCCTTTGCCATGAGGCAGAACGGGCCGCGGCAGTAAGCGACAAGCGGTAGGTCCTTGGGGAGTTCGGCCAGTCGCTTCTTGAGTTCAGCGAGGGGCATCGACCGCGCATGCGGCAGGTGCGCCGTGGCGAACTCCACTTCGGGTCGGACGTCGAGAACCAGGACCTCGCCCGACTTGGCTTTCCTGAGGATGTCGGCACGGTTAACTCCTTCCAGTTCGTCGCCGTGTTTGACGATGGATGTCAGCGCGACCTGCAACTCGACCAGGCGTTCCTCGGCCTCGGAGCGGAGGTTCACCCAAAGGTCGGCCACGCTCGTGCTGGCCAAGCGATAGAAGACGTACTTTCCCTCCTTGCGGGTCTCCAAAAGCCGTGCCAGCCGCAACTCCCTCAGGTGGGCGCTGGCGAGCTTGACGCTGATTTCAGCTTGAGTTGCGAGCACCTCGACGGTCTTCTCGCCTTGGCACAGGAGCTCTATGAGCTCGAGACGCTTCGGGCTGGCGAGGGCCTTGCCGATGCGCGCAACTTGCTCGTAGAGCTGGTCTTTGACTTCTCTCATGCCAATATTCTATTGGTTATTAGAATGTTTAGGCGCCGCGGTCGGTCGGCATTGCTGGCGCGGTACAGCTGGAGCAAGATAGTTCCAGCTGCTTCGAAGGAGGCCGTTCATGCATGCACTGGAGAATCGGATTCCCCCTCCGTTTGTCGCGCTGGCCGCAGCCCTGTTGATGTGGTTTGCATCACTGCTGCCTCCGGTGGTGCAGGAGGCCCCGTTTGCCTGGCGCGCCACTCTTGCCATCGCTATTGCCGCGGTCGGGGTTGGCTTCAGTGTGGCCGGCATGCGGGCCTTCCACCGGGCGAGAACCACAATGAACCCGTTCACGCCCGACACGGCCTCCGCCCTCGTCACCGGTGGCGTATACCGCTTGACGCGCAACCCGATGTACCTCGGCCTACTGCTTGACCTGTCGGCTTGGGCGGTCTTCCTGTGGGCCCCCCTCGCGCTTGCCGTGTTGCCGTTCTTCGTCCTCTACATCCATCGGTTCCAAATCGTCAGCGAAGAGCGCGCGCTGTCCTCGCTGTTTGGGACTGAGTACGATGCCTACCGGCGGGCAGTGCGGCGCTGGGTGTGAGGCGCTGGCCGCTGCTGCTATGGGACGCTTGAAGACACAGTCCGGAACGCCGCAAAGATGTCCGCCCGTTGCGGCATGAAGAAGTTTCGGTAGCGCAGGTCGCGCGTTCGCGGGTGAGTCGCAAAAGCTCCTCCACGCAACTCGCGGTGGTCTGCGAACCAGGGCTGCGAGTAGTCCTTGTACGGGCCGGCCTTGAAGCCCGGCTACGGTTGGAATGCGTCGCTGGTCCACTCCCAGACGCCGGCCCCAGTGGAACGCCATGTCGAACACCGCTGCGGCGTGTTCCCACTACGTCGCGCGCGGCAGTCGCCGGCCCGCCCGCGCGCAATAGGCTTCGGCTTCGAAGGCGTTGACGTGGATGACCCCCAGCTCAGGGTCCACCGGTCGAACCAGCGCACCTGCCACTCCGTACCAGCGGGCGTTTCGTGCCGCCGCCAACGTTCGGAGTGTGCCCGGCCTGCGGTGGACCGCCAAGTGCCCGCCACGCCTGGCCCATACGCAGGCTCGTCGTATCCGCCGGCCTCGGCGAGACGTGGGGCAGCAGGATTGGAAGGTGCTGATCCGCAATGCCCACACGGGTTATATCGATTGGTCGCAGTTCGAGCGCAATGAGCTCAGGCTTCGGCAGAACCTGGGCGGGGGCGCATGCCGTGAGAGGGCGCGCGGCTGAAGACAAGCGCCTGCAAGCCGCCAGGCTGCAGGCTGTCCGGCTCGCCGTGCCGGGATGCCCGTCGGGTCGCCGGGCGTGAAATGCGGAGACCTCAAAGACCCGTACAAGGTTCATCAAAAACCGCGAAACGGTTTTCGGGAGCCACCCCGCTCAGCAGGCATCATTGAGGTCATGATTAAACGAATTGCCATCATCGTCGTGCTCTGGCTCTTGGCGTGCGCCGCGGCGCAGGCGCAGACGGCCAGAGGCCCGAATTCTGCCTCTGGTAAAGCTTGGAGCGCCGGCATTCGTCCCGCGATGGCCCTCACGGTGGGCGAAGTGGAAAGGATTGACAGAGAACACGGCGAGGTCGTCATCAATCACGGCGACCTACCCAACCTCGGCATGGAGGCGATGACGATGGGCTTCGCTGTGGCTGACAAGCGGATGCTGGACCGTCTGAAGCCTGGCGACAAGGTGCGGTTCAACGCTGAAATAAAGAACGGCGAAGCGACGGTGACGTACATCGAGTCCGTCCGCTGAGCACCACTGCTGTCTTTTTTTGGTCGTGGCGCCCGGGCTCTTGCTCAACCAGACTACTGCTCATCAGCGCAGCGTCATATTTCCTTCGGGTCATCAGTCGTCCAGTTTGACAGTCCGCAACCGAAGGGAGTTGGCGATGACGCTCACCGAGGACAACGCCATGGCGGCCGCGGCCACGACCGGCGACAGCAGGATGCCGAAGAACGGATAGAGGACGCCGGCCGCAACGGGGATGCCGAGCACGTTGTAGCCGAAGGCGAACCAGAGGTTCAGGCGGATGTTGCCCATCGTCGCCCGCGACAACTGGCGCGCCTTCACGATGCCCATGAGGTCGCCGTGCAGCAGCGTCACGCCTGAACTCTCCATCGCGACATCGGTTCCGGTTCCCATGGCGATGCCGACGTCCGCCGCGGCGAGTGCCGGCGCGTCGTTGACGCCGTCTCCGGCCATGGCAACGACGCGGCCTTCGGACTTCAAGCGCTGCACCACAGCGGCCTTGTCCTCCGGAAGCACCTCGGCGACGACCTCGTCGATGCCCAACTCCCGACCGACCGCATGCGCCGTTGTCTTCCCGTCGCCAGTGAGCATGACTACACGGATGTTTGCCTTACGCAATGCGGCGATGGCTTGGGCCGTGCTTGATTTGATGGGGTCGGCGATGCCGACGAATCCGGCGAGGCGTCCATCGACGCCAACGAATATGACGGTAGCGGCCTTGGCACTGACGGCCTCAGCAGCCGCGGTGAGCGTGGCGATCTCGATGCCGTTCTCCGCCAGGAACTTCCCGCTTCCGCAAACGATGCGGGCGCCATCCACGACACCGATCACTCCTTTGCCGACGGGCGAGTCGAAGTCCGTCACAGGCGAGAGCGGGAGCTTGCGTTCCAGCGCGTCCGCGACGATGGCGGCCGCCAAGGGATGTTCGCTGGCGCGCTCCACGCTGGCCAACTTCTGAAGAACGTTGCTTGCGTCAAAACCTTTGACAGGCTGCACGGTCACGACCTTGGGGCGTCCTTCAGTCAGGGTGCCCGTCTTGTCGACCACCAGCGTGTCGACCTTTTCCATTCGTTCAAGCGCTTCGGCATCCCGAATGAGTACGCCGCTCTGCGCACCGCGCCCGACGCCCACCATGATGGACATCGGTGTCGCCAGACCCAGTGCACAGGGACACGCGATGATGAGAACAGCGACCGCTGCGATGAGCGCATACGAGAACGCCGGACTGGGCCCCCACACAAACCAGGTGGAGAAAGCGAGCGCGGCCACGCCCATGACGACCGGCACAAACCACCCAGCTACCTGGTCTGCCATGCGTTGAATCGGCGCGCGGCTGCGCTGGGCGGCGGCCACCATGTGGACTATCTGCGAGAGCAAGGTGTCGGCGCCGACCTTCTCGGCACGCATCACGAAGCCGCCGGTCTGGTTGAGAGTCCCCGCGGTCACCTTCGAACCTGGCGCCTTCGCCACAGGCATAGGCTCTCCGGTGACCATCGATTCATCAACAGTGCCCTTGCCGTCGGTGAGCTGACCGTCAACCGGCACCTTTTCGCCGGGACGCACGCGCAACAACTCACCCACCTGCACGGTGTCCAATGGAACGCGCTCGTCGGTGCCGTCGGCCTTCACGCGCACCGCCTCCTTCGGGGCCAGGTCAAGCAGCGCCCGTATCGCGCCCGAAGTCTTTTCCCGGGCCCGCAGTTCCAACACCTGGCCAAGAAGCACCAGCACGGTGATGACCGCGGCGGCTTCAAAGTAGATGGCTACCGCGCCGTCAACTCCCCTGAACGCGGCCGGAAAGACCTGCGACATCACGGTCCCGACGATGCTGTAGGCCCAGGCCACGCCGGTGCCCAACGCGATGAGGCTGAACATGTTGAGGCTGCGGTTCATGACCGACGCCCAAGCACGGACAAAAAACGGCAACCCGGCCCATAGCACGACCGGCGTCCCGAACAGAAGCTGAATCCAGTTGGAGGTCTGCTGCCCGATCAGGTGATGGATGTCCATCAAGTGCGCGCCCATCTCCAGCGCGAAGACCGGAATGGTCAGCGCGAGGCCGACCCAGAAGCGTCGGGTCATATCGCGCAACTCGGGGCTGTCGCCGGTCTGGTCCATTGCCAGGACTGGCTCGAGCGGCATGCCGCAGATGGGACAGTTCCCCGGCCCCATCTGCCGCACCTGCGGGTGCATGGGGCAGGTGTACTCGATGTCCTTTGAGCCCGCCTTAGTCGCGCTCGTCGGCAAAGATTGCGCGTGGCCGGCGTGCGCGCCATGGTCATGTGGACCCTGATGCGCCATGTGCTCATGCATCTTGGCCGCGTCAAGCTTGGACGAAGTGTCCGACGTCATTGGCATCTTCTTTCTTGAATGGTGGTGGCCCAGTCTTCACCCATCCCATGATTGGAAGGTCAAGCCCGCATAGGTTTCGTTTGCCTTTGTTCTAAGGCTGCGCAACGAACAGAAAAGCGACCCACCCCAGGGTCGCCAACAGAACAGTCCAGCAAGCCCAAAACAGCGCACGGTCCCACCATTTCGGCTCGCGACCCCCTGCCTCAAGCCGATACTTGAGCGTCATCCCCGCGCCATGGAGGAACACACCGCCACCCAGCAGTAGCAAGGCGTGCCGCTGCATAAGCAAGGGCGCAAGCAGACCTATTCCCGCTCCGAGGACGATGGCACCGACCCCTGACAAAAGCTCGGCGCTCTTGACGAGAGCCGGGCGACTAAGCATGCCGATGGCGACCACCGCCCCAGGCGGGAATGAAGCGAGGCGTCTCGGCGGAGTATGCACACCAAGCCTCCCCGAACTCGCGCTCTGAATCGTGTTCCTCGGAAATGGCGAGCCGGACGTACATGAGCACGAGCACCGGGAACATCGCAAGGGTCAGCAGCGTCGGCCACTGAAGCAGGAAGCCGAACATGATGAGCACGAACGCGACGTACTGCGGGTGGCGAATGCTGCGATATGGGCCGGTTGCGGCCAACTCATGGCGCCGCTGCGCGTGATACAGGACGTGCCATGCCTTTGACAACAGGATGAAGCCGACAAAGATGGCAACAAAGCTCAGGATGTGCAGTACCCCTGCGTGTGGATTTCCGTGCTGCCCCGTAAACAGCCACCACAGGTGCCCAGCGTCGTGCCCGAACAGATTGACACCCGGAAACTTGGCGCCGAGCCAGCCGGACAACAGAAATATCGTGAGGGGGAAGCCATACATCTCCGCGAACAAGGCCACGATGAACGCGGAGTAGGCGCCAAAACTCCTCCAGTCCCGCGGCGTAGACGGCTTGAAGAAGCTGTATGCGAACCCGATGAAGATGACGGAGTTCAGGAGCACCAGGCTCCACAAGCCGTAGTCATTGTTTGCGCTGTTCATGGTCGCCTCCCGACGGGTTGTGCCCGGAGTGCTTTTCACCGTGATGGTGCCCGTGGTGCATGAAGACGTGCATCAGCGGACAAGCAAGGATGAGAAGGAATGGAAGCCACCCAAGCAGATGTGCCCTGTGCTCTAAGAGCAGGAAGAAGCCGCCGACGAGAGCGACGACAGGCAAGACGATTCCACTGGGTGAGCGCCAGAAACGCGGCTCATTGTTTTGCATGTCCATTTCAACGTTCCTCGACAGCAGTCGCTACCTGGCCGCCGGAGGCCTTGCCGCCTCGCGGTCCACCATCATCTGCATCATCATTTCCATCAATTCCATGCGCTGAATCATGTCCTTCCGCATGGACGCGCCGCCGGGCATCGAGGACAGGTCACCGCCCTGCATCGGCATGCCAACACCCTTTTGCCCCATCATCGGCTCGCCATCGCCCATCTGACCCATCATGGTCATGCCGTCCTGCATGGCCTTCATGTGGTCCTTCATCAGCGCGGCACGCTCCGCCGGCGTCTTGGCGGCCATCATCTTCTGGTGCATCTCCTGCATCGTCTTCATCTGCTGGTCGAACTTGGCAGGGTCGACCTTCGGTGCGGTTTGGGCCGCCGGGTGGTGCGCCTGGTGTTCTTCGGCTTGTTTGGCTGTCGAGCCAGGAAATGAGGAACAGCCGGCAAGCGTGACCGCTGTGGCCGCAGCCAAAATACTTATGAGCTTCATGGGTCGTTCTTGAGTGTTAAGGGCAAGCACCCGATGGCTCCACAATGCCCGCAAGTGCCCCCTTCACCCTTGATGCAAATCAAGGCAGATGCGCTACCCCGGCTCACTTCCACAAACCCATGAGACCCGACGGGTCCTGGGCTATCCACAGCAGCAACCGCTTCGCTTCGTCGCCACGGGGATGGGCGAGGAGCCGTCGATGACGGCTGGGCTGTAGCCCGCGTTCCTGATGGCGTTGCTGAGTTGTTGTGCGGTTGCGGCTATCGGCTCGATTTGAACGCGGTGTGTGGCCAGATCGAGCTGGATTTGTGCGCCGTTGTCGAGGCTGGCTATCGCCTTGCTGATGGTGCCCACGCAGTGACCGCAGGTCATGTCGTCTACTTCGAAGGTAATCATCGCTTGGTTCCAGGAATAGTGATTGATGAAAATCAGTGTCAACCCTGTCATCGTGGGAAGGTCAACCCCACCAGGCCAATGACCATGAAGGAGGCGCACCAGAGCCTTGACCTTCCAATGGTGTCAAGCTATACAGTGCTCGCTTGTTCAGGTGCATTGCGCCCTTCATTTTTAATCCGTGAAATTTCTTCGCGTCGTCCTTCTCCTTGTTCTTGCGGTGCTGCTCCCCGTTCGGGGCGCGGTTGCAGCCTCCATGTCGTGCGAGCCCGCAGGCGGGGCAGGCCAGGCGGCAATTCATCTCCATCCTTCCGGCCAGGCACAGCCGGATGCGGTTGACCATGACCATGTGGCACATGAACACGGTACGACCGGGGAACATGCCAACTCAGGCAGCGCTCCCGACAAGTGCAACCTATGCTGCGACTTGTGCTCCCTCACACCGCTCTTGAGCAGCTTGCCGACAGTTCCGTTGCCGCAAGCCGTCGCAGCGATCTCCTTCCCCGACCTGTTCGCTCCCTCACCGAGTTATCTCACGGAGCGGCAGGACCGCCCCCCACGAAGCATCTGACCCCGCGGGGCCTCCGCTGAGAGGCCCGATAGCGCTCGTGCGTCCATCGCGCGGGCATTGGCTGGCCGGTCCTGTCCGAGCCGGTCGTTCAGGTGCTTTCAACATGAAGAACTACCTCAAGACTCTTGCAAGCGCGTTGGCGCTCGGCCTCCCGCTATGGGTCGCTGCCCAGGTCCCCGCCAGCGGCCGGGCTGACCCCAAAACCCCCGCGCCGGAGCTGCGCTACGAATCAGCGTTCGCCGACTACCGTCCCTACCAGGACGCGAGGCCTGGCGACTGGAGGGCCATCAACGCGGCAGTCGGCAAACCGCCGGTCGGCCATGCGATGGGCTTGAGCGCTCCGCGAACACCACCATCCATCGGTTTAGGCCATGGCGGACACCCGATGGGCGGAGACAAGAAATGATGCGCCTCACCGCCGTCGCCACCGCGGCACTGTTCCTGGCTGGATGCGCATCGTTCTCGCAGGATGGTGGGTTCGACAAGGTGGTGGAGCTCACGAAGGAACGCACGGGCCTGAACGCCTCATGGCAGAGAACAGCAGCGGACGCCGATTCGGCCCGCAAGCGGTCCGGCGAGCTGATGGCACAGCCCCTCAGTGCCGACGGAGCCGTCGAACTCGCGCTACTCAACAACCCGGGGCTGCAGGCGAACTACGCCGAACTCGGCATCGCTGAATCGGACTTGGTGCGCGCGGGACGCCTCGCCAATCCCACATTCACCTTCGGGCACTTGAGCGGTGGCGGCATCACCGAAATCGACCGCTCCATCATGTTCAGTGTGTTGGGCCTGCTGACGATGCCCATCGCAAAGGAGGTGGAGCAGCGTCGCTTCGAAAGGGCCCAGTACCAGGCGGCATTCAACGTGGTCAAAGTCGCGGCAGAGACGCGCAAGGCATTCTTCAGCGCCGTCGCGGCTCAGGACCTCGTCGTCTACTACATGCAGGTCAAGGACGCAGCCGACGTCTCCAACGAACTCGCGCGCCGGATGGTGCAGGCGGGCAACTTCAACAAGCTCGCCCAGATGCGCCAGCAGGCGTTCTACGCTGACGCCACCTCGCAACTGGCGCGTGCCCAGCACCGGGCGACAGCGGAACGCGAGAGACTCGTCCGCATGGTCGGCCTGTCGGGCGACCCGCGCGCGCTGAAGCTTCCCGAGCGACTGCCCGACTTGCCCAAGGATGCGCTCGAGCCCAAGGATGCCGAGCAGACGGCGATGGACAGGCGCCTCGATGTCCAGATCGCCAAGAGGAACTCGGAGGCCACAGCGAAGGCATTGGGACTGACCCAGGCGACGCGATGGGTCAACGTCATCCATGCAGGCTACGCAAACAAGACCCAGACCGGCGAGACGCGCGAGAACGGCTATGACATCGAGGTCGAATTGCCCTTGTTCGATTTCGGCACTGCGCGCATCGCACGCGCCGAGGCGACCTACATGCAGTCGGTCCAGCGGACCGCCGAGGTCGCCGTCAACGCACAGTCGGAGGTGCGCGAGTCGCACTCAGCATATCGGACGGCGTACGACCTCGCCAGGCACTACCGCGACGAAGTGGTGCCATTGAAGAAGCGCATTTCCGACGAGAACCTGCTGCGCTACAACGGCATGCTCATCGGCGTGTTCGACCTGCTTGCGGATTCACGCGACCAGGTCATGAGCGTCACCGCGTACATCGAGGCGCTGCGTGACTACTGGATTGCGCAAACCAACCTCCAAACAGCACTCACCGCCGGTTCGCCCGGGACGGGCTCGATGTCGAGCCCCTTCGTCAGCGCGACCTCGGCCGGCGATGCTGGGCACTGAGCGACAACTTATGAACAATCGAAGAAACTTCCTCCGGACTGCCGGCGCAACGGCATTGGGTACAGCGGCCGTGACGCGCGTCGGCGCTGCTTCGCTGCCGGAAGCGGCGAGCCAGGCATCGCCCAAGACGCAGCCGCCACTGGTTCCCAAGACCGGACGTCCCTACAGCCCCGTTGCCACGCTGAACGGCTGGACCCTGCCCTGGCGCATGAAGGCCGGCGTCAAGGAATTCCACCTCGTTGCCGAACCCGTGGTGCGTGAACTGGCGCCCGGCATGAAGGCAAACCTGTGGGGCTACAACGGCACGAGCGTCGGCCCAACGATTGAAGCCGTCGAGGGAGACCGTGTTCGCATCTTCGTGACCAACCGGCTGCCGGAGCCCACAAGCATTCATTGGCACGGGATGTTGTTGCCATCGGGAATGGACGGCGTGACCGGTCTCACACAACCGGCCATTGCGCCTGGAACGACCTTCGTCTATGAGTTCCTACTGACGAAGTCGGGCACGTTCATGTATCACCCGCACGCGGACGAGATGCTGCAGATGGCGATGGGGATGATGGGCTTGTTCATCGTGCACCCGAAGGACCCCGAACAGTACAAGGTCGATCGCGACTTCGTGCTGCTGCTCTCCGCCTTCGACATCGAACCTGGTTCGGCGACGCCCAAGGTCAACACGATGCTCGACTTCAATCTCTGGACCTGGAACAGCCGCGTGTTCCCCGGCATCGATCCCCTGGTTGCGAGGACGGGAGACCGCGTGCGCATCCGCGTCGGCAACCTCACGATGACGAACCATCCAATGCACCTTCACGGGCATCACTTCGAGGTCACCGGCACCGATGGCGGCTGGGTGCCGCAGTCCGCCCGCTGGCCGGAAGTGACAACCGACGTGGCTGTCGGGCAGATGAGGGCGTTCGAGTTCGACGCGACCGCCGGCGACTGGGCCTTTCATTGCCACAAGTCGCACCATACGATGAACGCGATGGGCCACGCCGTACCCACCATGGTAGGTGTCGACGCTCGAGGGGTTGCCGAAAAGATTACGAAGCTCATCCCCGACTACATGCACATGGGCGACCGCGGCATGCACGACATGGCGGAGATGGAAATGCCTCTGCCGGACAACACGCTGCCGATGATGACCGGCTCCGGCCCGTTCGGCGCCATCGGCATGGGCGGCATGTTCAGCGTGCTCAAGGTCCGCGACAACCAGAAGCCAGGTGACTACAACGACCCCGGCTGGTTCAAGCACCCCCCCGGCACGCTCGCGAAGGCATACACGGGCAACCTCGGCGAACCCGCACGCGGTCGAGCGTCGACGGCGGATGAACGCACGTTCAACGCCCGCAAGCCAACTGGCCACGAAGGCCATTGATTTCAAACTGGTTCAACCGAAAGCACCTCCCATGAGGATCAAACTCATTCTTCAAGTTCTTGCGTCATCCCTGCTCATTGCGTCTACCGCGGCACTCGCTCACGGAGACGAAGACAACGCTGCAAAGCACAAGACCTTTGACCCTGCCAAGGTGGGGGCCACGGCCTTTGGCCAGGAAGGCGACCCGACGAAGGTCACACGGACCATCAGGCTCAGCATGACCGACGCAATGCGCTATACGCCGGCCCACATCACGGTGAAGCGAGGCGAGACCGTCCGGTTCCGCATTCACAACGACGGCCAGATTCTTCACGAGATGGTCCTCGGCACGCCCCAGGAGCTCAAGGAGCACGCCGCGCTGATGAAGAAGTTCCCCGAGATGGAACACTCAGAACCGAACATGGCGCACGTCAAGCCGAGCAAGGATGGCGAAATCGTCTGGCAGTTCACCAAGGCGGGCGAGTTCCAGTTCGCATGCCTGCAACCCGGCCATTTCGAGGCGGGCATGGTTGGCAAAGTCACGGTCGAGTGAACGTCCGCGCCTACCCGTTACACCTCAATTTCAGGAGAACCCCTATGACAAGGTCCAATCTGCTTGCTGCGCTCTTCGTGGTGTCCATTGCCGCTGGAGCCCCCGCGCAGACCATCTCGGCAGCACCCCAGGGCGACGCCGCGACGTCGGCGGCTTCCATGACTGAAGGGGAAGTCCGCAAAGTAGACAAGGAGGCGGGCAAAGTAACGCTTCGCCATGGACCCATCGCCAATCTCGACATGCCCGGGATGACGATGGTGTTCAAGGCGGCGGACCCGAAGATGCTCGAGAGCCTGAAGGAAGGCGACAAGGTTCGGTTCTCAGCAGACCGCATCAACGGCGCGATAGCCATCACACGGATAGAGGATCTGTCGCAATAGCGAAAAATCGGCCGCTGGATGCGCGTGAAGCGCATTGGAAAACCCCGGTTACCGGCGCGCCCCACCTAAAAAAGCGGTCACTTTGGTTTCGGCGACAACTTAAGCCTCGTGAGGCCAACGGGCGGCCCCGGCGCAGAGTTTTGATGCGAATCAATGTCCTTACTGGGCAGCCGTATCAGCATGTGGCAATCAGCCGCAAAGGTGGGTTATGTTGCCATTCACTAGAGAGCAGTTCGTAGCCGTCTTCGCAAACTACAACTCCGGCGTGTGGCCCGCGCAGGTTCTCGCGTACATGCTCGGGCTGGGCATGGTGATCCTGCTTTTTCGTCGATCCCGAATCGGCGACCGCATCATTGGTGGCGGGCTTGCTCTCATGTGGGTTTGGACGGGGATCGCGTACCACTGGTTCTACTTTTCCTCGATCAACAGGGCTGGCTTCGTTTTCGGAGCGCTATTCGTCCTGCAAGGAGTGATCCTGCTCCATGGCGCGGTACTTCGAGACCATCTCAAGTTCGGACCGGCTGCAGGGCCAACAGCTTGGCTGGGTTGGGCGCTCGTCGTTTATGCGGCCGTCTTGTACCCGCTGGTCGGAAGCCGGGTCGGTCATCGATATCCCGAGATGCCGATGTTCGGCATCACGCCTTGCCCCGTGACGGTCTTTACGTTTGGCTTGCTGCTGCTGACTACGGGGCCGGTGTCGCGATGGATTGTCGTGATCCCGTTCGTCTGGTCGTTGATCGGCGGAAGCGCTGCGTTGCTGCTGAACGTCCCACAGGACTTGCTACTTCTTGTCAGTGGTTTCATCGCGATTCCGCTGATCGTGCTTCGCGACCGCGGTAGCTTGCATGGCGTCGCGGGGCAGCAATCGCACAGCACGCAGGTTCTTCGTGCGCCGGTAGATTAGGGCGAGGCTGCCATGCTTTTCGTTGACCAGTGGTGCGGGTCTGTCAGTGACATGAAGTGCGACAACCACGCCGGACTTTGATCGATTGTGGTGCGCAATTAGAGACAAATCGGTCCGTTCCGACCCTGACTACGGGCCAATTGCCCGGTCCTGGTTCGCTGTGCACGCACTTGTGCCAACAGTGGTTGCCTCGCGAGATAGATATTGGCCATCGATGCCCACGAAGCGACGCAGGCTGGCAATGTCATACAACGCCTCCTCGACCGCGTTGTCGGCCAGATTGAACCAGTGCTGCAGCAGGTGGATGCGCAGCATGCGCTCCAGTCCATTGGAGGGCGTCCATTGCCGGCCTTGGGATAGTGCGGCTCGATCACCGCGCACAACTCTGCCCACGGAACGTTCATCGCGTCCAGGAAGTCCTCGCGCTTGGTGCGACGGCGAAATCGTTCGAATCCCGCACCTTGGTCCGCCGCCATCGCCAATGTCTGCTGCTTCATCTTCGGCACTCTCGCTATGACTATGCCTCCGACACAGCAATCCCCGGACCAGATCACTTGATCAGTATTGCCTTAGCGCTGCCTTGGTTCGTCCCATCGAATGCGTGCCGCAGCTCGCAGGATCAGGACCGAGCTGCTCGACCGAGTCCTCGCAAATCCGCGCGTGCTGCCGTGTCCTTGCGTCGCTCGAGCCCGTGCAGCAGCGTGCGATCTTTCATGACACTGCGGCGCGTGTCTAGGCGCTACTGCCGATCCCGCGCCGCTGATCCGATGCATTGCTGTTGAGGTCAGCTTCCATGAGGACTCGTGCTCGTGTGTCAAGCCTTTTGATCATTGAATTGATGAGCGGCATTTCATGGCGAGCGGGACCTTTGTTCTGCGCGTGTGAGGCGGTAGCGCACATGGCAACGATACCTCGAATCGCCTTCGAGCGAGCACCAGCGGGCCGCCATGAGCGCTTGTGACATCGCCGGCCTTCGCCTCGCTACGCAAGAAATCAGGACATTGACGCGCGAGGAGTGCATGCTGAAAGAGCTCTCCGGTGTAATGTCGGAAGCAGAATGCCGGCCACGATCCAGCCGTCACGAGCAAACGCAGTAGGCCATGCCACGTGAAGTGTGCTCTCCGTGCGGCGAGTCGCCTCGCCGGAAAGTGTGGCCTGTCAGCCGCGTTCGCCGCGAGCTCGACATCCCCAACAACGCCCGCATCGGCGTCAGGTGGCCTGTGATGCGGATCCACCGAGGCTCTCGCAGACACGGCGTAGGCGCTCCTCTGCAGCATCGGCCACCGCCTTGACCGCGGGCTTGCCGACCAGGTTCACCAGGATCTGCGGATCGAGGAACCCTACTACGACGCGGTCCGGGGCTTCCTCGCGAACGATCACGTTGCAGGGCAGCAGCAGGCCGATGTCGGGCACCGCCTGGAGGGCTTGGTGCGCCAGTGGCGGGTTGCACGCACCGAGGATGCGGTAGTGAGGCATGTCGACGCCGAGTTTCTCCTTCATCGCGCGCTGCACGTCGATGTCGCTCAATACGCCGAAGCCTTCAGCTTTCAAACCGGCAAGGGTTTTGGCCAGGGCTTGGTCGAACGTGGTGCCGCTGAGCGTGGTGGTAAATCCGTACATGATGAGCCTCGATGGTTGGTAGTTCAGGCGTGGGCTGCTTCAGCGCGAAAAGGCTTGGCCACAAGTTTGGACAACTCGGCGAATCCGATCGGAGGCAAGGTCAACCAAGGCAGGGTGAAGATGCGCTTCGCCAAGCCGTGTGCCATGCGTTCCATCTGCTTGCCTTCACCCGCCAGTCGCGCTGCCAGCAACGGGTCACTTGTGCCGGCCGCTAGCACGCTCTTGTTGAGCACCCAGGCATAGGGCTCGATGCCCGCACGGCGAAGGTCCTCCTGCAACGCTGCAGCCTGCGACACCGGCGTGACTTCCGGCAGCGTCACCAGAATGATCTTGGTATACGCGGCGTCCTGAAGCCGCATCAAGGGCGTGACGATGTGGGCGGTGCTGTGCCCTTCGAACTCACGCGTCATTTGCCGGTGGTAGGCACCAGTCGCGTCCATCAGCAGCATGGAATGGCCGGTGGGTGCGGTGTCGAGCACGACGAAGGCGCTGCGGCCCTCGCTGACGATGCGTGAGAAGGCGTGGAAAACGGCCACCTCTTCGGTACAGGGCGATTGCAGGTCCTCCAGCAGCAACGCCTGCTCGGCCGCGTCGAGCTTGGGTGACTTGGCTGCCATGATCTTTTCGATGTAGCGCTGCGTCTCGACCTTCGGGTCGATTCGGCTCAAATTCAAGCCCGGTACGTCGCCGCTCAGCGTTCGCGCCAGGTGGGCCGCCGGATCGGTAGTGCTGAGGTGAACGGTCTTGCCGCGCTGAACCAGGCCCAAGGCCAACGCTGCGGCGACCGTCGTCTTGCCGACGCCTCCCTTGCCCATCACCATGATCAGCCCGTGCCCGGCGGCGGCCAACTCATCGGCCAGTGCTTCCAGGCCTAGAAGCTTGTCGCTGGTTTCTGGAACTGAAATCTTGGCCGGTGTGATCGGACCGGCACCAGTGGTCAGCAGTGCGCGCAACGCGGGCAGGCCGACTGTATCGAAAGCCCTCAGCGCCACGCGGTCCTGCGGCAGTGAGCGCAGCGACGCTGGCATTGCGTCCAGCGCCTGCTGCCCCAAGTCCTCGATGGCGCAGGCCACCGCGTCGTTGCGCTTGCTGGCGTGGAACATGCCGTTGATCGCCAGCCGCTGATTGTGCAAGCCCAGGTCATGCAATTCGCCCGAGGTGCGCGCCGCTTCAGCGATTGCCCCCTTGTCCGGCCGAGTGACCAGGATCACCGTGGTCTTCGCCGGATCGATCAAGGCGTCGAGCGCAGCCTTGAAGCGGACCTCCTGCATCTTCAGGCCCGAATGCGGTCCCAGGCACGAGGCGCCGCGATCATTGCCATTCAGAAACCCAGCCCAAGCCTTGGGCAGGCTGAGCAGCCGCAAGGTGTGCCCCGTCGGTGCCGTGTCGAAGACGATGTGGTCGAAAGTTGTGGCGCCCTCGGACAGGAGTGAGGAGAACTCATCGAAGGAGGCGATCTCTGTCGTGCAGGCGCCGGACAGCTGCTCGCGCACGGTCGCGAGTTCTCCGGCGCTGGCACCGACGCTCATTCGCGCGAGAACCCGCTGCCGATACGACTCAGCGGCGGTGTCGGGATCGATGTTCAGCACCGACAGGCCTGGTGCGCCCGGCACGGCGACCGGCGTGTTTCGGAGCTCGATTCCCAGCATCTCATCGAGGTTCGAAGCGGCGTCGGTGCTGACGAGCAGCACCTGCTTTCCCGCATCGGCGAGTCTCAGCGCGGCCGCGGTCGAGAGGGACGTCTTGCCAACACCACCCTTTCCGGTGAAGAACAAATATCTGGTCGGGTGTTCCAGAAACTCAAAGAGGCCGGGCTTCAGCCACGCCTGCACTGCCTCGTGCGAGGGAATGCGACCACTGTGCACCACCTTGCCGTCGATCACTACTGCGGGCGTACGAACACCGTAGCGGCTAATCTCTTGCGGGCTTTCGACTTTGACAATCTGAACCTCGACCCCTACGGCCTGCGCGGCCCGTTCGATGATGCCGATTGTGCTGAGACACTTGCTGCAACCCGAACCCAGAACCATGACCTGCATTTGATGACCTCATGTTTGTATGCGTCAGCACGGCTTTGGAGGCGCCGAAAAACGTCGCGAACGCCCTGTTCAACCCTATCGTTCCAACCGATCGGCGTGCATCGAAAGCTTTGCAACTGCCGGCTGCAGGGGATACTGTGCAGGCAACTTTCGAAGTACGCCTTGAGCGCCGTCAAAGGATGCCAGGGCTCAAGGTGGCTTCTGTGGATCAGCGCACGCTTCATTTGCCGGCAATGAGCCTTCCATCCGTGATGTGAAGGTCGCTGATTCGCATTCCCAAACGACGGCGTGGCAGCACGCACTGTGCGAGTCGCAGTCGGATCAAGGTCCGATGGCGCATGTGCCAACAAGAGCGTTCGATTTGGTGGGGTGAGCAGCCGATATTTGCCTGATGATCAGATGCAGCAGCGGCGACCGCTGAGATTCAGCCTTCCTTGCTTGTTCGGAGGTAGGCCATGCAGATCAAACTCAGTCTGGCGGTTTGTGAGGGAGCGTTCGAGTCGGAACCGAAACCGCTGCTTATGCTGGAGCTCGATTCACAACCGAGCATCGAGACGCTGGGCCTGAGCTTGGCGAACGGCAAACCTGACGGCCAAGAACCGCCAGGGTGAGCCTCTGGCGTCGAGGGTCGATGCACTCGAATTGCCCAGCGACACGGAGTCGCCCTACATGCTGGCGCCGCCGGGAAAGGTGGACGCGCGCAGCTTGGCCACGGCTGGAGGCAATGGCGCGCCGAGGGAAATCAAGGAGTGGCAAGCCATCATGGATCACCTGCGCCGACCCCCGGTCAAGCGACCGGGGGAGTTGCCCACGATACCGGTCGATGCCCGTGCTGCAGAGGTGCGGGCAATCAGGGCGGCGTAGCCGGTCTCGTCATGTCTGTGCCCTGAGAAGCGGCTCCAACTCCGCGCGGATGCGCTTGACCGCGATCTCGTGGCGCAGGGTTTGCGGTCCGCGCCCGTAGATACCCGCTTTCCGGATCAGCCGGAGTTGCTCCCGTTGCAGCTGGGTCTTCAGGCGTCGTGCCCGTGCACCGAAGGCTCGGCCCATCGCCCTTCGAACCTGGAACCGAAGCACAGGCCTTCCAAGGCGGACCCATTCGTCGTCGCGGATCAGCTCGCGTTCCGGCACGAAGTAGGCAGCCAGCTCATGCAGGTATGCGCCGTTCTCGCGGGCGGCGACGCGCCACAAGAGCCCGGCAGCAAGCAGTGCC
>NZ_JBBKZV010000047.1:0-30880 GCF_037889915.1 Variovorax humicola
GGACCACCCGTGCTTCAGCGTCCTCGCCCACCCCACCGCGCGACTCATCGGAGAGCGCGCCGCCTGTGAAATCGATCTTTCGCGCGTGATACGCCATGCGCGTCAACGCGGGCCGAAGCGCTTCGCCACGCGCAGCAGCAGGCATTGCGGTACGTGCGCCAGCATCGAACCTGACTGGCACGCCCGGGTGCAGTGCCGCAATGCCTGGGCCTTGCCCCGAGTTCACAGCTGCTCCTCGCCCGCATCCACCCGTGCGGCCATGGCCGCGTAGGCCGCGTCTCGCAAGCGCACCGCGCGCCCCAGGAGCTCACCCGGCGGCGGCTGCGGGACCGGCGGCAGCACCTCGACTTCCAGCCGCACGCGGCGAAGCCTCCAGCTGCCGTCCGGCAGTGCCGCACGGTTGCCGTGCAGGACCACGGGCGCCACCGGCACCTGCGCCTGCGCCGCCGTGAGGAAGGCGCCGAGCCGGAACGGCAACAGGCCCGGCGCGGCCCCGAACGTCCCTTCAGGGAACACCAGCAGGACATCTCCCCGTCGGGTATGCGAAGTCATTTCATGTGTGTCTTCCGCCGCGCGGCGCGGGTCGAAACGCTCGACGAAGACAGCGCCGAGCCGGCGCAGGAACAGGCCGACGACGCGCTGCGGCCCCAGTTCGGCCTTGGCCACGAAAACGCACGGCCGCGACAAGGCCGCCAACAGGATCGCCCCGTCGAGGTAGCTGCCGTGGTTGCTCACGAGCACGCAGGGGCCCTCAGGAAGGTTCTGCAGGCCCTCGATCCGGGGCGCCATGCCCGTGAGCGCAAAGAACACCCGCGCCGCTGCGCGACTGACGGCCCACGCGCGTGCGGGACGGGGCTGCGCCACAGTCAGCAGCCAGGCAGGCGGCGCGAGCAGACCGAACACGAGCGCCCCATGCATCGCAAACAGCAGCTCACCCGCCGACCGGGCGGCGCGCGCCAGTTGCATGCGGGCCGCGCCCGCCGCCAGCCGCAACAACTGCAGGTGCCGGGCGTCCGGGCCGAAACGGCCGCCGCGGCCCTCGTACAGCGCGCGGCATGCAGAGCGCCGGATCTTGCCGCTGGAGGTCTTGAGCACGGTGTGCGGCGGCGCGAGCACAACGTCGTCCGGCGGCTCTCCGATGGTGTCGATCACGGCCCTTGCCACCGCCTGCCGCAGGCGCGGCTCATCGGCGGTGGCGGGCCTGGCCTCCGCCAACACGACCAGGCGCTCCGTGCCGGTCGCAACGTCGGGGCTGCCGAAGACCGCGACGCAGCCCTTGCGGATGCCCTCCACCTGCCCGACCGCATCCTCGATCTCCTGCGGATAGAGATTGCGGCCGGCGCGGATCACGATGTCCTTCACCCGGCCCGTGATGTAGATGTCGCCCGCGGCCGCATAGGCGCGATCGCCGCTGTCGAGCCAGCCGTCGTGCAACAGTTGCGCGGTCTTCTGCGGGTCGCGAAAGTAGCCGTGCGTTGCCGACGGGCCACGGAACTCCAGCCGCCCTTCCTGGCGCTCTCCAAGCTCGTGGCCATCCCCGTCGACGATTCGCACCGCATGTCCGGACAGCGGCCTGCCGCAACCGACAAAGCGCAGCGCGTTCGCGTCGTCGGAGCGCGTCGACAGCGCCCGGCCTTCGCGGCTGAAGGCCTCGCGCTGCACTGCGTCCACCGGCGCCACCCGGCCGAGCGGCGGGAACAGCAGCCCCACCGATGACTCCGCCAGCCCGTACACGGGCGCCATGGCCTCGGCGCGCAGGCCACAGGCCGCAAAGCGCTCGCTGAAGCGGCGTACGGTCGCGGCGCTGACCGCTTCGGCACCGTTGAACAGCAGGCGCACCGAGCGCAGGTCGAGGTCGGCCAGCGCCGCATCGTCGATCTGCCGGAGGCACAACTCGTAGGCGAAGTTCGGCCCGGCCGAGATCGTCCCGCGCCAGCGCTGCAGCGCCTGCAGCCAGCGCGAGGGCCGCGCCAGGAAGGCCAGAGGCGACATGACCACCAGCGGCATGCCGACGTAAAGGCTGCCGAGCCAGGCGCCGATGAGGCCCATGTCGTGGTACAGAGGCAGCCAGCTGACGAACACGTCGGCCGGGCTGGCTTCGATCGCCTGTGCCATGGCGCGGATGTTGGCGAGCAGGTTGGCATGCGAGAGCACGACGCCCTTGGGACTTCCGGTGCTGCCCGATGTGTACTGGATGAAGGCGACGTCCTTGCCGGACACGGCAAGCGGCGCCGGCGTCGCGCCGTGCGCGGTGAGCTGCTGCGGCGTGAGCACCGTCCGCAGGCCTTTCACCCGGGCCTGCAGCATGCGCGCGACCAGCCGCCCCTCCGGCACCGTCACCAGCGCCACGGCGCGGGCGTTGTCCAGCAAGGCGGCATGCCTCAGCACGTGCTCTTCGATTTGCGAGGGCCGACCCGGTGGGTAGATGGGCACCGGGATCGCTCCCGCCATCAGGATGCCCAGATAGGTGCTGAAATATTCGGGGCAGGTCGGCAGCATGATGGCCACGGTCTCCCGTGGCGCGACGCCCAGTGCCTGCAGCCCGGCGGCCAGCGCCGCCGCATCGGCTGCGAGCGCACCGTAGGTGATGGGGCGCTCTTCCCCGTCTTGCAGCACCGTCACCTGGGTGCGACCGGGATGCTCCCGCGCGTGCCAGGCCAGCACTTCCAGCAAGGTGGAAGCGGATGCCGGCTCGCCCGCCGCATCGGGTGCGGGTGGCGCAAGCGGCGCGGGCGAGGGCCGCGGTGCCGACTTGGCCGGGGCAAGGTCGACAGGGTGGCCGCGCTCAAGGGCGTGCAGCAAGTCCTTCACCTTCTCGGCCGTCACCAGTGCGTCTTCCGGCAAGGACACGCCGAACGCCTGCTCTGCGCGAAGCAGCAGTTCCGTGCGGGCAAGGCTGTCGAGGCCCAGATCCTGGTCGAGCCGGCTGGCGAGCGTGACCGGCGGCAGGTCCGCCGCGTCGGGATGCAATTCGAGCAGGGTCGCTTCCACAAGCCGCAGCAACGCCGTGGCATCGGTGCGTGTGTGCGCGGCAGGCGACGGTTGAGTGGGCGAGGCGATGAGGTCCATGGGGGCTCGGTGACGGGAGCCCCGCAGTCTGCGCCGCCGCGCCTGGATTGGTCTTGCGGCGCATCAAGTCCGGGCACCGTGGGCATATCGACAGCCACCGCGGCCATTCCCAGCGGGAGACGCCGCAATCTGCTCATCAACCGGATCCAGCGAGTGCGCCACCCGAGTCGATGGTCCCTTGATCCAGCGCAACCCCCTCGGCGGTCCGCTCCGCGAGCATGAGCGCACGACGGAACCCTCTTGTTCCCCGGGCGCACGCACTGCCCACAGGCCAGGACTTTCATCAACTCACGCAAAGGAGCCGATCATGAGCAAGGTACTCGTGGTGTTCTATTCCCATACAGGCACTTCGCGCAAGGTCGCCCAGCTGCTTTGCGAGCAGCATGGCTGGACCCTCGCTGAAATCACGGATGAGTTGCCGCGCAGGGGCCTCCCGGGCTACCTGCGCAGCGTGCTCGACTCGATGCTGCGTCGCCATCCGCCCATTCGCTACGACGGCCCGTTGCCAAAGTCGTTCGACGCCGTGGTGCTCGTGTCGCCGATCTGGGCCTGGCGCCTGGCCAGTCCCATGCGCAGCTTCGTGATGCGGCGACAAGACCACCTGCCGGACGTCGCCGTCGTCTCGGTGATGGGCGGCGGTGGCGCTGCCAATGCGGTGGACGAGGTCTCACGAATTCTCGGTCGCGCGCCCCTCCTCCACGCAGCCTTCACGCAGCGCGAAGTCGAGAGCGGCAGCCATGCGCAGCGCCTTCAATCCTTCGGCGAGGAACTCGTCCGCGCAGAAGGCGCCCCTCGCCCCGTTCACCCCATCACGCTGAGCCGGCAGACGGCCTGACGAAAGAGAGCATTTTCATGAAGATCCTTGTCGCAACCGATGGCTCCAAATATGCCCTGCGCGCCGTGAAGTACGCGGCGCGACTCGCGCATCTCTTGCGCACCAGAAACAAGATCACGCTGATCAGCGTGCATGACGACGCCGGCCTGAGGCATGCGAGGTCCTTCGTCGGCAAGGACCAGGTCGCGGACTACCTGCGCGAACTCAGCGAGAAGGAGATGAAGCCAGCCATCAAGCTGCTGAAAGCCGATGACATCGGCTACGACATGGAGATCCGCACGGGCCATGTCGCGCAGGAGATCGTCGCATGCGCGAACGAAGGCAAGTTCGACATGATCGTGCTGGGTTCCAAGGGGCGCGGCGCGGTGGCCGACATGTTGCTCGGCTCTGTCGTGCACAAGGTGATGGCGCTGGCGAAGCAGCCGGTCTTCGTCGTGAAGTAGACACCCACCGCCCCACCATGGAGGTACCCCATGTACCAACGACTGCTTGTGCCTTTCGACGGCAGTGCGGCGTCCAGCGCCGGTCTTGCCGAGGCCGTCCGGCTGGCTGCGCTGACGCATGGCCGCCTGCGCTTGATGCACTGCATCGATGAGCTGTCGTTCGCGTTTACGGTGGACGCCTTCGCCGGCGTCGCGGGCGGCTTTCTGGATGACCTGCGCAAGAAGGCCGCCGCCCTTCTGCACGGCGCCAAGGACAGGGCTGCGGCAGCAGGCGTCGAGGCAGAGGGCGTCGTGTACGACAACCTCTACGATTCCGTGGCGGAGATGGTGATGCGCGAAACGGCGTCCTGGCAGGCGGATCTCATCGTGATCGGAACGCATGGCAGGCGCGGTGTGCGGCGAGCCATGCTGGGCAGCAGCGCGGAACAGATCCTTCGCCTGTCGCCGGTGCCCGTGCTGCTCGTTCGCGCCGAGGCAAAGAATGACCAGGGATGACTGGAGACCGGACATTCCTTGACCTGCGTCAAGCCCTCCAACGCGAGGAAGACTACAGTGAACGCATCCCCCGCGCGAGGGATTTCGCGGCATCCGCCCGATGCCGTGGGTTGAAGCCAGGCTCAGTCAGCGCGCGCGTCAGCGCAGGGGCCGGGACCTTCACCAGGCCCGCCGATCCGCAAGGATGGCGGGCCTTTTCTTTCCATGTGTCCCATTGATTGCGCCAGATCAAGACCGGCATCGCGCATGGTTCCTACAGTCGATCCACCGCCATGCAGGAGAACGCGATGTCCGACTCTTTCCCGCCACGTGCCGACGACGACGGTCTCCAGCCGCCGGCGGTCGACCTTTTCGATGACGCCGGGCGGCCGGAGGAGGCACTTCACCCCGGTTTCCGGCAACTGCGAGACAGTCCCTTGCTGGCACCGGCACGCGACCTGCTGCGTGCGTTGCAGGGGGACTTTCCGGACCGTGAGTTCGCCGAGCGATTCCAGACCGGCAGCTTCGAGGCAGCGTTGCTCGAGATCTACCTGTTCGAGATGTTCCGCTCGGGCGGCCACCAGGTGGACCGCAGCCATCGCGATCCTGCTTTTCTCCTGGCCCGGGGCGGTATCCGCGCCGCGGTCGATGCCCTGACGGTCGGGATCCAGTTCGGCGATGGCAGCGGTCCGGCTTCGGGATCGCCGCGGGACGAACAGCCGCGCGCAGGCGCCGGCGGCAGCCTCATTCGCAAGCTCCAGCAACGGCAGTGGGCTCTGCCCCACACGGACGGGCTGCCTTTCGTCATCGCGGTCCAGGACTTCGAGCACATGGAACTCCCGCACGGCGCCCCACCATCGGCGGTGCTGCATTTCCTCTTCGGCGCGCCACCCTCGCAAGAGATCGGTGCAGTGCTTCCGGAAGGGTTCTTCGGCCTGGGCGGTGCCGAGCACATCTCGGGCATCCTGTTCTGCTGCGACGCCACGGTCTCCAAGTTCAACCGCCTCGCACAGGAGGGGCACGGCTCCCGAGCCGTGCACCTGTTGCGCCATGGCAGTTGCCTCGGCGCCCAAGGCGACCTGGACGCGCCAGCCGGCTTTGTCTACGAGGTGGGCCAGCGTGGCACGCAACGGGAAGCCTGGAACGAGGGCACGGTGCTGGTCCACAACCCCCACGCGCGGCATCCGCTGCCGCGCGAGTGGCTCGGCGCAGCCACCGAGGTGGCATTCGAGGATGGCCACGTCGCGACCCGCTTCGAGCGGGGATTTCATCCGTTCACCTGCACGACGGAGACGCTCGCCGGGGACACGCCGGCATGGTGGCTCGAAACGCGGACCCGCCTGCTCGAAAAAGATATGGCCGCGCATCCGCCAGCATGAATCGGCCAAGGAAAGGAAGCCCCATGTACCAAAGAATCCTGGTGGCCGTCGACGGCAGCGACACCTCCAACAAGGGATTGGACGAGGCCGCCGAACTGGCCAGGCTGGCCAAGGCGACCCTTTGCCTCGTCCACGTCATCGAGATCACCGATCACGTCACCGGCTTCGAGCCCTGCGAGGTGTTCTTCAACGACGCGCTCCCGGCCATGGAACGCGCGGGCAAGCGCATCCTCCAGCGTGCCGGCGACCGTGCCGCAACGCATGGTGTCGAAGTGCAGACGCGGCTGCTGAAGAACCTGGCGGCGCGCACCTCGGAAGTCATCATCGCCGAGGCGATCGCCTGGCACGCTGACCTCATCGTGATCGGCACCCACGGCCGGCACGGCGTCGACCGCCTGCTCTATGGAAGCGAAGCGGAGGACGTGCTGCGTCGCGCGCCGGTGCCGGTGCTGCTCGTGCGCGCCGCATCGCCCGGGGCGCAGGCCGTGCCGGCACGCCCCGCCCTCGAGCCCGCCGAAGCCGGCGCCACCTGAGGAGCCGCCATGCCAGCCACATCGTCGGATTTCAAGCGTGCGGCGGCACTGCTCGCCAGCAAGCTTCGCGAATCGCCCTGCTCGCTGCGGGCCTTCCGGCGGCGCATCACTTCGGCGCAACCGCCTGCCGAGGCTGGCGTCCAGGCGTCGGAGCGAAGCCGGCAGGTGGCGCGAAGAAACCAGGATGTCGATCCGCGCGTCGGCGCAAACGGAAACCAACCAGCACAAGGAGCCGCCTCATGAACCCGGACATGGAACTGCGACACGAAGTCTTCGCGGCCCTCAACTGGGAGCCCGCGATCGATGCCTGTGCTGTGGACGTGCGCGTCAAGGAAGGCGTCGTCATCCTGCGCGGCATCTTGGTGGACGAACGCCAGAGAGTGGCGGCCGAAGCCGCCGTCCGGCGCGTCGAGGGTGTCAGGACCCTGATCAACCGCCTGACCGTGAACCCGGCCGCGCAGCCGGTGCGCGACCCCGCTGCCCGGGACGGCGTTGCCGCCGGCCTGTAGTTGCAGTCGACACGGGCACCCTGCCCGTCGTCCTTCATCGCGCCCGCTTCGGGCAGCGCGCGTCGGGAGCGGCAAAATCGGAGGCTGGATCTGGGGGATCAGTGAAGGTGTCGTGGGGGTCGCGGCCGATCGATTCGGCGGATACCAGCGCTTGAAGTTTCTGACGTCTTGCCCATTGAGTACGGCGCAACGCATCTGCAGCAGCGCGTTTGCTCCGACGCGAGTCCACTGCATGTGCCCGTTGCGTTTCATGCGTTGGCCAATCACGTAGTCGACGACCGATTCAGCGCCGCAAAGGAGTGCTCCATGTACCAGCGAATTCTTGTTCCTGTCGACGGCAGCGCGACGTCCGACGAAGGTCTTGCCCAAGCGATCCGCATGGCCGAGCTGACGCATGGCCGCCTTCGCTTGGTGCACTGCATCGACAACCTGTCCTTTGCATTTGCACTGGACGCCTATGGCGGCGTGTCCGGAGCCTCCCTGGACGACCTGCGCAAGGATGCTGCCACGCTCCTCACCATCGCCAAGGGCAAGGCCGCGGTGGCAGGCGTCGAGGCGGATGGCGTCGTGTACGACACCTTCAACGATCGCGTGGCAGAGATGGTGACGCGGGAAGCGGCGTCGTGGGGCGCCGATCTCATCGTGATCGGAACGCACGGCAGGCGCGGTCTCCAGCGAGCCATGCTGGGCAGCAGCGCCGAGCAGATCCTTCGCATCTCGCCGGTGCCCGTGCTGCTCGTTCGTGCTGCGATGCAGGACGGCAAGGAATGAGCAGCGCACGACCGAGCCGTATCGCATACCGCAAAACGTCGAGGGGACGCCAATGTCCCCGCAAGCAACCTTCATCCGCTGGTTTTCCAAGCTGGGCGCCGACAACGTGCCGACCGTGGGCGGCAAGAACGCATCGCTCGGCGAGATGTATCGCGCACTCACCCCGCACGGTGTGCATGTGCCCAACGGCTTCGCCATCACCGCGGACGCCTATTGCCGAACGCTCGAGCAAGCCGACGCGTTGCCGCGCTTGAGGGACGTGCTGGACGGCCTCGATGTAAGCCACCTAACGTCAGGCGGAGCTTGCCGCACCCAATCCAATAGGAGCCGGTATTGCTTTGACAATCCGGGTGAACAAGGCGGTGTACTCGGCATCCGGCTTGCATCCGGTCAATGGATCATGATTCGTGCCGAAGGCGCGATCGAGTTCAATCCAATCCTCCTCGGTGAGCACCTGTTCGGCCAACGGTAGGATTTCGCGTTCTTCCATAGCCATGTGCGCCAGGTAGAAATCCACGTAGCGTTCCATCGCGGTCTCGAAAGCCTGCCGGCGTGAGTCGCCCATCATCTCGAAAGCCAGCAGGGCATGCTCGACGTTGCGAATCTTCCTCTCGCCGCGATCGTGGTCGTCATCCAACCGATCGAGCAGTTCACGTGACATCGGTGTCCTTGAACGCAGCTTCGGAAAAAGCAGTTCGGACTCTTTGCGGTGGTGACGCTTCTCGGGAAACTCGTCGACGTAGAACAGCATGGCGCGCAGCGCCGCAAAGTCAGGCAAGGTGCCGTCTCGCCGGTGCTGTGCGAGCAACATGAGGATGGACCTCAGCATCGCCGACAGCGCGGCATGCTCTTCCCGGATGATGCGAGTGGTGGTGTGGGTGGTGACTTGCTGGGTCATGCGATGCCTCCTATGGGGGTGCATTGAAGATTCGCGCAACTTGCGCCTTGCCCGCTTGCGCCAGATCAATCCTTGCGCGCCGATAGACGAACGGCCCTGCGCGCGAGATCGAATTTGCTTGCGCCACATCAAACCCACGGCGTACCGCCGTTTTCATACTGGCCGCATCCCATCACAAAAGGAGATTGCGATGTACCAGAAGATCCTTGTTCCCATCGACGGCAGCCATACCTCCTCGCGCGGCCTGCAGGAGGCGATCCGCCTGGCCAAACTAACCAAGGGCCGCTTGCGCCTGGTTCACGTCATTGATGAACTGTCCTTTGCACTGGCGATGGACGCCTATGCGGGCCATGCCGGCAATTGGCTCGACACCCTGCGCGAAGCCGGCATGAAGCTGCTCAAGGGTGCCAAGGCGGAGGCACTTGCTGCCGACATCGACGCCGAGGTCGTGCTGCACGACAGCTTCAACGGCAAGGTAGCCGAACTGGTGGCGGCAGAAGCGTCCAGCTGGCCGGCAGACCTGATCGTGCTTGGCACGCATGGCCGGCGCGGCATCGGGCGCATGTTCCTCGGAAGTGGCGCGGAAAGCATCCTGCGCATCGCGTCCGTGCCGGTGTTGCTGGTGCGCTCGCCCGAGGAAGCCGCGGTGGCCGATGCCCCAAAGGTGGCCGCTCGCGTGAGCATCCCGTCGACAGCGCTGTCGATCGAATAGAGGCCGTGGAAGCTGCGACGTCCGCCCAGCAGCGCGAAGGACTTCCCGCGCAGCACACAATCCTGCGCATGGACAGCCCGTCACGACGCATCGGCCGGCGCAGCGCGGGGCTACTGATGTATCGCCGCCGCTGCGGCACGCTCGAAGTGCTGCTGGTTCACCCGGGCGGGCCATTGTGGGCGGGTCGCGATCTCGGTGCCTGGTCCATTCCCAAGGGCGAGATGAACGATGCATCCGAAGACCCCCTCGACGCCGCGAAGCGCGAATTTGCCGAGGAAACGGGCTTTGCGCCAGGCACGCAATGGATCGGGCTCGGCGAAGTCCGCCAGCGCAGCGGAAAGCGGGTCACCGCCTGGGCGTTTGAGGGCGATGCCGATCCCGCTGCTCTGGTCTCCAACGCCTTCGAAATGGAATGGCCACCTCGTTCCGGACAGCGTCGGGCGTTTGCCGAGGTCGACCGTGCGGCATGGTTCAACCTCGAGGCGGCCCGATTGCACATCCACGAGGCACAGCGCGTGTTCCTCGAGCGGCTCCAGGCCATCGCCAAATGACGACTTCGGGCCGCACGGGGGCCGACGGACACACCGCGCCCTGGTGGAGTGGTGAAGCGCCATTCGCCGCCGCAGGACTGACACAGGAGCGCGCCGCCCAGGCGCTCATCGAACGGGGTCCCAATACCTTCGAGGAACATGAACGCCAGTCCTTGCTCGTGCAGTTCATCCTGCGCTTTCGCAACCCGCTCGTGCTGATCCTGCTGGCAGCCAGTGCGGTGTCGGCAATGACGGGGGACGTCGCCAATTTCATCATCATCATGGCAATGGTGCTGCTGAGCGTGACGATCGACTTCGTGCAGGAGCATCGTGCGAGCAATGCGGCCGAGAAGCTGCGCGCCTCTGTAGCCCTGCGCGCGAGCGTCGTGCGCGACGGGCAGGCCCGCGAGGTTGCCGTCATGGAGATCGTGCCCGGCGACCTTGTGCACCTCTCGGCGGGCGACCGCGTGCCGGCGGACGGCCGCGTGCTGGAAGCGAGAGACTTCTTCGTCAACCAGGGCCTCCTCACCGGCGAGTCCTACCCGGTCGAGAAGCGCCCGGGCACCCTTCCCGCCGACGCCAGCGAACTGCAGCAGGCCGTCAATGCGGTGTTCACGGGCAGCACCGTGGTCAGCGGAAGCGCACAGGTCCTTGTGATGGCGACGGGCCGCTCCACCGCGCTGGGCGAGGTGGCGCACAGCCTGCTCGCGCCACCAGAGCCCACGGCCTTCGAGATCGGGACCCACCGTTTCGGCCTGATGATCATGCGGCTCACGATCCTGCTCGTGCTCTTCGTGCTGCTGTTCAATGCCTGGCTGCACCGGCCACTGCTCGATTCGTTCCTGTTCGCGGTGGCACTGGCGGTGGGCCTCACGCCCGAGCTGCTGCCGATGGTGGTCTCGGTCACGCTGTCGCGCGGCGCGATGCGCATGGCGAAGCGCCGTGTGATCGTGAAGCGGCTGCCGGCCATCCAGAATCTCGGCTCGATGGACGTCCTGTGCACCGACAAGACCGGCACGCTGACCGAGGCAAAGATCAGCCTGGCCGGTTGCTGCGACGCCGAGGGACGCGACAGCCCCCGCACGCTGATGCTGGCCCACCTCAACAGCGCCTTCGAAAGCGGACTCAAGAGCCCGCTGGACGATGCCATCCTGGCCCACAACGCCGACGTTTCGGCGTGGCGCAAGATCGACGAGGTCCCCTTCGACTTCGAACGCCGGCGCGTGTCGGTTCTGGTCGAACGCGGCGCGGAACGCTGGCTCGTGGTCAAGGGCGCCCCCGATGACGTGCTCGCACAGTGCAGCAGCCGGGACGGCCAGGACGGCGAGGCCACGAGTCCACTGGACGCGGCTGCGATCGATGCTCTGCACGAGCGTTGCCGCGGCTTCGAACGCGATGGCTTGCGCGTACTGGCCGTCGCATGGCGCGTGGTGTCGTGCGAGCATGACCATGCCAACGTGCGCGACGAGCGCGAACTCGTGTTCGCGGGCTTCGCCACTTTCATCGACCCGCCCAAGTCCGGTGCCGGCGAGGCCCTGGCCGCGCTCGCGCGCAGCGGCGTGCAGGTGAGGATCGTCAGCGGCGATAGCGAGCTCGTCACACAGCACCTGTGCGGTCTGCTGGGCATTCCCGTGGAGGGCGTCCTGACCGGCCGCGAGATCGCGCAGATGGACGAATCCGCGCTGCGTGCACGCGTGTCGCGCACCACCCTTTTCTGTCGCGTCAACCCGGCGCAAAAAAACCGCATCGTGCTCGCCTTCAAGGCGCGCGGCCATGTGGTGGGCTACCTCGGTGACGGTATCAACGACGCGCCACCGTTGCGATCCGCCGACGTCGGCATCACTGTCGATAGCGCCGCCGACGTGGCGCGCGAGGTGGCAGACATGGTCATGCTCGACCACGACCTGTCCGTGCTGCACGACGGCATCATCGAAGGCCGGCGCACCTTTGGCAACGTGCTCAAGTACATCATGATGGGCACCAGCTCGAACTTCGGCAACATGCTCAGCATGGCTGTGGCTTCGGTGTTCCTGCCCTTCCTGCCGATGCTGCCGACGCAGATCCTGCTCAACAACATCCTCTATGACCTGTCGGAGGCGGCCATCCCCCTCGACCAGGTGGACGCGAGCGACCTGACCCGACCGCGCACTTTGGACATGGCATTCGTCCAGCGCTACATGTGGCTGTTCGGTACCATCAGCTCTGCGTTCGACGCGCTGACCTTCTGGCTGTTGCTGCACATCATGCACGCCGATGAGGCGCTGTTTCGCACCGGCTGGTTCATGGAATCCCTGGTCACGCAGGTACTGGTGATCTTCGTGATCCGCACGCGTGGACGGCCATGGGCGAGCCGGCCGAGCGGCGTGCTGACGGCGACTTCACTGCTGGCGGTGGCCACCGCCCTGGCGCTGCCGTTCACGCCACTGGGCGCGCTCTTCCACTTCGAGCAGCCACCCCTGGTCTTCTTCGCGTGGCTGGGGGGCATGCTGGTGGCCTATCTTGCCCTGGTCGAGACCGCCAAGCGATTCTTCTACGCGCGACTGGCGCCCCTGGGTGGAAAAGCTCCGAAGCTTGACAGGCCGTTCACCAACCCTTCCCAAACGACACGAAGCATTGATACGCCGTTGACATTGGACGCTTAGATTGAAACTGCGCCCCCAGAGAGTGCGCGATCCCGGTTTCAAGGCTTCCAAAGGAGACGATGATGAACGAATCGCATGCTTCCATCGGCTACGAATTGCGCTTTTGCCGCCTGTGCGACGGCGGCCAGGCGTTCGCATTTCCCTGCGATGCGCTGGGACACGTCGACATGGATTCCATGAGCGAGCGCACACGCAACAACTACCTCTTCGCGCGGGCCCTCATGGGCATCGACATCGCACGGCCCGACGTTCGTCTGCGGGGACACTGAAAGGTCAAGCTCAAGCCGCTCAGAATGCCGCGCTACGTTCGATCCCCCGGTAGCTCGCCAGGCATCGATTGCATGCGGCGGAGCGCATCAACGACAACCGCAAGGCAAGGGAAACGCCAGAGTGGGCGGGCATCGAGATGGCCGATCCGTTTTGCGAACGGCACCTTGCGCCATCTCAAGCCTGCGGCACACCCGATGCCTGCCCGGCCCCCGCCAGCATGCCGTCGACGACCCGGATGGTCCGGTCGCAGCGCGCGGCCAGCGCCGGGTTGTGCGTGACGAACAGGATGGCCATGCCGCTGTCGCGATTGGCCTGGCGCAGCAGGTCGAACACGGCATCCGCAGCCTGCGTATCGAGGTTGCCGGTGGGCTCGTCGGCGAGCAGCAGGGGTGGCTTCATGGCGAGCGAGCGGGCCACCGCGACGCGCTGCTGCTGCCCGCCGCTCAACTGGCCGACCCGGCTGTCCTGCCACCTCGACAGGCCGACGCGGCCCAGCAGGTCGGCGGCACGCTCGGCCATGCGGTCGTTGAAGAAGCCGGCGTCGCCGAGCATGGGCATCATCACGTTCTCCAGCGCGGTGAAGGCCGACAGGAGGTTGTGGTACTGGAAGACGAAGCCGATGCTGTGCCCGCGCAACCGGGTCAGCGCATGGTCGTCGAGCTGCGTGGTTTCCTCGCCGCAGATGCGCAGCGATCCGCTGCTGGGCCGGTCGAGCAGGCCGACGATGTTGAGCAGCGTGCTCTTGCCGGAGCCCGACGGGCCCATCACGGCGCAGAACTCGCCGCGCGCCAGCGACAGGTCGATGCCATGGAGCACTTCGGCCTCGTTGGGCATGCCGATGTTGAAGGCCTTGCGCACGCCGCGCATGCAAACCACGTCCTCAGCCACGGATGGCCACCACGGGGTCGAGCCGCGCCGCGCGCAGCGCGGGCGCGAACGCGGCGGCCAGGCCGGTCAGAGTGGCCAGCAGCAGCGAGGCGACGAAGAGCCCCGGCTCGATGGCCAGCGGAAACAGCGGCGTGCCGTCGGGGTTGAGCGCATAGCGACGCCACAGGCCCAGGGCGACCAGGCCGATCAGCGAGCCGCCGACGGCGCCGAGCAGGCCGAGCAAGCCGCCCTGGATCAGGAACACCCGCAGCACCTGCGCGCGCGAGACCCCCATGGCGCGCAGGATGCCGATCTCGCGCGACTTCTGCACCACCGACACCACCAGCACGCTGGCGATGCCGAAGGCCACCGACAGGCCGACGAAGAAGCGGATCGCCGTGTTGGAGGTCTTCTGCGCCTGTACCGCGGTGAAGAACTGCGCGTTGGTCGCGATCCAGCTGTCGGCCTCGACCCCGGTCTCGCGGGTGATGCGCTGCGCCACTCGCTCCGCCGCGTAGATGTCGCGCAGGTTCACGTCGATGCTGGACACCCCGCCCGGCAGGCCCAGCAGGGACTGCGCCGTGCGCAGCGCCACGTAGGTGGTGCGCTGGTTGGCGCCCTTGTTGCCGAGGTCGAAGATCCCCGTCACGGTGAGCGTGTTGTCGCCGCCGTTGGCCGAGGTGGCGCGCAGCTTGTCGCCGATCGACACGCCGAGATCGCTGGCCAGCTCGAGGCCGACCAGGATGTCGGTGTTGGTGAGGCGGGGGCTGCCCATGACGAGCTTCGACGGCACGTCGACCACCTGGAAGTAGAGCTCCGGCGTCACGCCGATCAGCGAGATGGCGCGGCTCGCGTCACCGCGCACCACCAGCGCAGAGCCTGTGGCAGCGGGCGATACCAACGTCACCTCCGGCATCGCCTGGATCTGCCGGGCCAGTGCCTGCCATTGGTCGATCGACTTCAGGCGCTGCAGCGGCGCCTGCACCACCGGGATCTCGCCCAGCCCCGCAGCACCGCCAACTGCCGCGCCGAGCGGCCGCGCCATTTCCTTGGGCGGAAGAAGCTGGATGTGCGCTTGGGCGGTCAGGACGCGCCGGATGAAATTCGCCTGCAGGCCGGTCAGCAGCGCCGACATGAAGATGATGACAGCCACGCCGATGGTGATGCCGGCGATGATGAAGACGGTCTGCATGCGTCCCTCGCGAAGGAAGCGCGATGCCACGATCCATTCGAATGGAAGCCAGTGATTCATGGACCGTCACGGGGCCGGGCGTGCCGGCACGCCGCGCAGGCGCGAGCCCTCGACGATGCCGTTGGCCGCCGCGGGCACCACCAGGTCGCCGGGCTGCAGTCCTTCCAGCACCTCGCTCATGCTGCCGGAACGCATCCCGAGGCGGATCGGCTGGCGCCGGGCACGGTGGCCGTCGACCTTCAGCACCCAGGGCTGGCCGCGCTCGGCCTGGCGCACCGATTGCGTCGGGACCAGCACCGCGTCGTGCCGCGATGCCACCTGGATGTCGACGGACACCGTCATGTCCTGGCGCAGGTAGGCCGGCGGCTGCGGCACGTCGAGCTTGACCTCGACCGAACCGCGCTGCACGTCCACGCCGGGATTGATGTAGACCAGCATCGCGGCAAAGCGCTGGTCCGCATAGGCATCCGCCGAGACCAGTGCCGCCTGGCCCGGCGCGAGCAACTGCAGGTTCTTCTCGTCGATCTGCACCACCAGCTGCGTCGCGCCGGAAGGCGACAGCACCATCAGCGCCTTGCCGGGCTGGACCACGTCGCCGGGCTCGACCGCCCGGTCGATCAGCGTGCCGGCAACGGGCGCGACGATGCTGGCGTAGGAAAGCCGCGCATGCGCCGCCTGCGCGCTCGCGCGCGCCTGTGCGAGTGCCGTGGCAGCCACGGCATAGTCGCTGCCATCGGCCCGCGTGGTGGCGAGCTGGCTGGTCGCCGAAATGAGCTGGGCCTGTGCCAGGCTGACTACCTTGTCGAAATCGTCGAGTGCGGCCTGGCCGATGAAGCCCTGGCGGGCCAGTTCGGCATTGCGGCGCTGCTGGGCCTGCGCGTTGGCCAGGTTGATGCGCGCCTGCCGCATCGCCTGCTCGGCGATCGGTGCCTGCACTTCCCGGAGCTGGCGGATGCGCGCCTGCGCCTGCAGCACCGCCGCGTCGGCCTGTGCGGCCGTGGCTTCGAGTTCGGCACTGTCGAGCGCCACCAGCACCTGTCCTTCGCGCACGACCTGGCCTTCTTGCACCGGCACGCTGCGGGCCGTTCCGACGACTTGGGTTCCGATGCTGACGCGATGCGGCGCCTCGACATGCCCGCTCGCCACCACCGACTGCACGAAGTCGCGCCGAATGACCGGGTCGACGTCGATGCGCGGGCCGTAGAGAAGCCGTGGTGCCCCCCACGGAATCAGCGCGATGCCAAAGACGGCCAGCAGAGCGAACAGGCCGTAACGCCGCAGCGCCTCGCGCACCCGATGACGCGCGGGCACCGGCGCAACCGCGAGTGCCGGCGCCGGCCCGGAGGAGGCCGGCGGTGCAAGCTCAAGCGGCGATGGAGACGCGGTGCGGTACATCGGCAGCGGCCGGCGCGGGCTCGGCCTGCGCCTCGGAATCGGTGTGCTTCGAGCGCACCAGCAGGACCGGCACCGGGGAGATGCGAAGGATCTGCTCGGCATCGCTGCCGAGCAGCACACGTCCGACACCGTGCCGGCCGTGGGTGCCGATCACGATGAGATCCGCCTTCCAGGCATCGGCCTGGCCGATGACCACGTCGCAGACCCGGTCGGCCAGCGAGGTGAACAGCATTGTCTCGGCCGGGATGCCGGCGCGTTGCGCGCGCTCCAGGCCATGCTGCAGGATCTCCTCGCCGGCATGCTGCATGTAGGGCAGCAGGTCGGAGGTGTACGAGCCGAAGGTCTCGTAGCCGGTCACGTACTTGAGCTGGTCGACGATGTTCACGAGCAGCAGGCGTCCGTGCGTCAGCGTGGCCAGCCGCACCGCTTCGTCCAGACCCTGCAGCGAGGTGTTGCTGCCGTCGATGGGAACCAGGATTCGTTCATACATGGTGGACCTCGTGCGTCAAGTGATGCCTGCAGTGTCCGGCCGCGCGCAAGCCCGGGCCTTGATGCGCATCAAGGGACGGCGCGCCCGCCCGCCGAAGAATCGAGGGGCCTTCCGTGGCCGTCGGCAGGCATGTTTCGAACAACCGGCCGCAAAGAGAATCCATGAAGCGCTTCGCGATGGCATGCTGGATCGCTGGCAACCTGCTGCTGGGCACGCCGGCCGCGGCCCAGCCGGCCGCGCCCACGTCGGAGACATCGGCGTTCGCGGCGCTGGTCGCAAGCCGCAGCGAGTCGGTGGTGGACGTGGTGACCTTGCGCCGCGAGCGCGAGGGCGACTACTACAAGGACTCGGTCGACAACGTCGATGTCTTTCCCGACAACGATTTCGCCGACCGCTTCGCCCTGCCCTTGCCGACCGGCTACGCCGCCAGCGAGGAGCGCGACCTGGGCTCGGGCGTGATCATCGCCGGCGACGGCTACATCCTGACGAGCGCCCACGTGATCGCCGATGTCGACGAAACCCAGGTGCGGCTGGCCGACGGGCGCCACTTCAACGCGCGGGTGGTGGGCTGCGACAAGCGCACCGATGTCGGCTTGCTGAAGATCGAGGCCCGCGGCCTGCGCGCCGCGGTGACGGGGGATTCGTCGAAGCTTGCGCCGGGCGACTGGGTGGCCGCCATCGGCACGCCTTTCGGCTTCAAGGGCAGCGTGACGACCGGCGTGGTGAGCGCCACCAACCGCTATGTCGCGGGCAGCGGCGAGATCCCCTTCATCCAGACCGACGTGGCGATCAACCCCGGCAGTTCCGGCAGTCCGCTGTTCAATGCGCGCGGCGAGGTCGTCGCCATCAATTCGATGATCTACAGCGGCAGCGGTGGCTTCATGGGCCTTTCCTTTGCGGTGCCGATCAACTTGGCGCTGCGCATCTCGGAAGAGTTGCGCGCGCACGGCAAGGTGCGGCGCGCCAGGCTCGGCGCCGAGATGCAGGAGGTCAGCCCGGCGCTGGCGCAATCCTTCGGCCTGCCCGATCCGGCCGGTGCCCTGGTGGTGCGCATCCAGCGCGACGGCCCCGCCGACGCGGCGGGCCTGCAGCGCGGCGACATCGTGCGCGCGATCGACGGCAAGCGCATCTCGCATTTCACCGAAATGGTCCAGGACATCGCCCAGCGCCAGCCGGGCAGCAGCGTGCGGCTCGAACTGTGGCGGCATGGCCGTCCCGCCGCGGCATCGCTGGTGCTGCAGGAAGACCTGGCATCGCAGCCGCCCGTCGCTAGCCGCCCGCCGTCGGCATGGAACGACGGGCTGGGCCTGCGCCTGGGCGAGCTGTCCGGCGCGCAGAAGGCGCAGCTCGGCATCGAGGAAGGGCTGCTGGTGAGGGAATCCGCCGGCGCCGCTCGCACCGAAGGCATCCGGCCGGGCGACATCGTCATGGCCATCAACGACAGGTCGGTCGACCGCGTCGCCGACATGGGACGCATCCTGGCCGGCATGGCAGCCGGCCGGACCGCCGCGCTGCTGGTGCAGCGCAACGGCCGCCGGGCCTACGTGCCGGTGGAGGTGCCGGAGCGCAGCGCGCGCCGCGACCCGCGCTGAGCCGCCCGTCCTCAGTGCGTTTCGTTCAGCTGCGCCAGGATCGCCGGGTTCTCCAGCGTCGAGACGTCCTGCGTGATGGCCTCGCCCTTGGCCACCGAGCGCAGCAGGCGGCGCATGATCTTGCCGCTGCGGGTCTTGGGCAGGTTGTCGGCGAAGCGGATGTCGCGCGGCTTGGCGATCGGCCCGATCTCCTTGCCGACCCAGTTGCGCAGTTGCACCGCCAGCTTGTCGGCCGCCGGGCCGGTCGGCCGCGCGCCCTTGAGCACGACGAAGGCACAGATCGCCTCGCCACTGGTGTCGTCGGGCCGGCCGACCACGGCGGCCTCGGCCACCAACTCGGTGCAGGCCACCAGCGCCGACTCGATCTCCATCGTTCCCATGCGATGGCCGCTGACGTTGAGCACGTCGTCGATGCGCCCGCCGATGGTGAAGTTGCCGGTGTCCTTGTCGCGTGACGCGCCGTCGCCGGCGAGGTAGTAGCCGCGCAGCTCCGGCGGGTAGTAGCTGGCCACGTAGCGCGCATCGTCGCCCCAGATGGTGCGGATCATCGAAGGCCAGGGCTTCTTGATGACCAGCAGGCCGCTCTGCCCGTTCGGCACGTCCTCGCCGGTCTCGTCGACGATGGCCGCCGCGATGCCCGGGAACGGCAGCGTGCAGGAGCCCGGCACCAGCGTCGTCACCCCGGGCAGCGGCGTGATCATCTGGGCGCCGGTCTCGGTCTGCCACCAGGTGTCGACGATCGGGCAGCGGCCGCCGCCGACATGGGCGTGGTACCACTCCCACGCGGCGGGGTTGATCGGCTCGCCGACAGAGCCGAGGATGCGCAGGCTGCGCAGATCGAAGCGGGCCGGGTGCAACTGGGCATCGCCCTCGGCGGCCTTGATCAGCGAGCGGATCGCCGTGGGCGCGGTGTAGAAGACCGTGACCTTGTGCCGCTCGATCATCTTCCAGAAGCGCCCGGCGTCGGGGTAGGTCGGCACGCCTTCGAACACGACCTGCGTCGCGCCGACGGCCAGCGGGCCGTAGGCGATGTAGGTGTGGCCGGTGATCCAGCCGATGTCGGCGGTGCACCAGAACACGTCCTCGTCGCGGATGTCGAAGGTCCACTTCATCGTGGCCGCCGCCTGCACCAGGTAGCCGCCGCTGCTGTGCTGCACGCCCTTGGGCTTGCCGGTGGAACCGGAGGTGTAGAGCAGGAACAGCGGATGCTCGGCGCCGACCCATTCGGGCACGCAGGTGTCGGGCTGCGCGCTCGCCATCTCGTCCATCCAGCGGTCGCGCGCGGTCCAGGCGATGTCGCCGCCGGTGCGGCGGTACACCAGCACGTTGCGCACCGCCTCGCAGCCGCCCATCGACAGCGCCTCGTCGACCAGCGCCTTCAGCGGCAAGGTCTTGCCGCCGCGCACCTGTTCGTCGGCGGTGACGACCAGCACGGCGCCGGTGTCGGCAATGCGGTCGCGCAGCGAATGGGCCGAGAAGCCGCCGAAGACCACCGAGTGGATCGCACCGATGCGCGCGCAGGCCTGCATCGCGACCACGCCTTCGACCGACATCGACATGTAGATCACGACGCGGTCGCCCTTCTTCACGCCGAGCGCCTTCAGCGCATTGGCCATGCGGCAGGTCATGCCCAGCAGTTGCGCATAGCTGGTGTGCGTGACCGTGCCGTCGTCGGCCTCGAAGACGATGGCCGTCTTGTCGCCCTTGCCTTCGTTGACCTGCCGGTCGAGGCAGTTCCACGACACGTTCAGGGTGCCGTCCTCGAACCATTTGTAGAAAGGCGCGTTGTCGCTGTCCAGCGTGCGGGTGAAGGGCGTCTTCCACTGGACGAACACGTGCGCGAGCCGGGCCCAGTAGCCCGCGTAGTCCTCCTCGGACTCTGCGACGAGCGCGTTGTAGGCCGCTCGCCCCGGCACGTGGGCCGTGTGCAGCAGGCGGTGCGGCGGCGGATAGCCGGCAAGGTTGTGGATCTTCTCCGAAGCGTTCATGCGTGTCTCCGAGGGTTGGGCCTGTGGCGGCGGATGGTCCGCGCATGGTCCGGCAAAGCGCTTGGACAAACCTTGCGCTGGCGCAAAGAGCCGCGGCGATGCCGCATTTCCAATCGAATGACCCCACCACTTTCGAGGAGACATCGATGGAAGACGACCTGGCCCGGCGCATCGCCAGCCAATCCCAATACCAGCAGCTCAAGGGGCGCCGCTCGCGCTTCGGGTGGACGCTGACGGCCCTGATGCTGGTCGTCTACTACGGCTTCGTGCTGCTGGTGGCCTTCGACAAGCCCTTCCTGGCACGCCAGATCGGCGACGGCGTGACCACCGTCGGCATTCCGATCGGCTTCGGCGTCATCGTCTTCACGATCGCGATCACGGCCTTCTATGTGCGGCGCGCCAACGCCGAGTTCGATACCCTCACCGAGGCGGTAGTGAAGGGAGCGCGCCAATGACCCCCCACCCGATCCTGCGCCGCGCCTTCGCGTCGGCGCTGCTGCTGGGCGCATCGGCCGGTGCGCTGGCGGCCGGCGCGGACCTGGGGCAGCTGCAGAAGCAGCCCACCAACTGGACGGCGATCAGCATGTTCGCGATGTTCGTGGTCGGCACCATGTTCATCACCAAGTGGGCGGCATCGCGGACCAAGAGCGCGGCCGACTTCTACACGGCGGGCGGCGGCATCACCGGCTTCCAGAACGGCCTGGCCATCGCCGGCGACTACATGTCGGCGGCCTCCTTCCTCGGCATCTCGGCGGCGGTGATGGCGGCGGGCTACGACGGGCTCATCTATTCCATCGGCTTCCTGGTCGGGTGGCCGGTCATCACCTTCCTGATGGCCGAGCGGCTGCGCAACCTGGGCAAGTTCACCTTCGCCGACGTCGCGGCCTTCCGCTTCGAGCAGAAGCCGGTGCGCGTGTTCGCCGCCTCCGGCACGCTGGTGGTGGTGGCCTTCTACCTGATTGCGCAGATGGTCGGCGCGGGGCAACTGATCAAGCTGCTGTTCGGGCTGGAGTACTGGATCGCCGTGGTCATCGTCGGCTCGCTGATGATGGTCTACGTGCTGTTCGGCGGCATGACCGCCACCACCTGGGTGCAGATCATCAAGGCCTGTCTGCTGCTGGGCGGCGCCAGCTTCATGGCGCTGTCGGTGCTGTGGCACTTCGGCTTCAGCCCCGAGGCGATGTTCGCCGGTGCCGTGAAGATCAAGACCGACCTGGCGCTCAAGGAAGGCAAGACCGCAGAGATGGCGGCCGGCCTCGGCCAGTCGATCATGGGGCCGGGCAACTTCGTCAAGGACCCGATCTCGGCGATCTCCTTCGGCATGGCGCTGATGTTCGGCACCGCCGGCCTGCCGCACATCCTGATGCGCTTCTTCACCGTGCCCAGCGCCAAGGAAGCGCGCAAGTCGGTGATGTGGGCGACCAGCTGGATCGGCTATTTCTACCTGCTGACCTTCATCATCGGCTTCGGTGCGATCACCTTCGTGCTGACCAACCCGCAGTTCGTCGATGCCAAGGGCGCGCTGATCGGCGGCGGCAACATGGCGGCCATCCACCTGGCGAATGCCGTCGGCGGCAACGTCTTCCTCGGCTTCATCTCGGCGGTGGCATTCGCCACCATCCTGGCCGTGGTGGCGGGGCTGACGCTGTCGGGCGCGTCGGCGGTGTCGCACGACATCTACGCCACCGTCATCAAGAAGGGCGACGCCGACAGCGCCTCGGAGCTGCGCGTCTCGAAGATCACGACCGTCGCGCTCGGCATCGTCGCCGTGGTGCTGGGCATCGTGTTCGAGAAGCAGAACATCGCCTTCATGGTGAGCCTGGCCTTCGCCATCGCCGCGTCGGCCAACTTCCCGGTGCTGTTCATGTCGGTGCTGTGGAAGGGATGCACCACGCGCGGCGCGGTGATCGGCGGCTTCCTCGGGCTGATTTCCTCGGTGGGATTGACCATCGTCTCGCCGTCGGTGTGGGAGGCGACGCTGGGCTACCCGGCCGGATCGGCGCCCTTCCCCTACACCTCGCCCTGCCTGTTCTCGATGACCATCGGCTTCGTCGGCATCTGGCTGTTCTCGGTGCTGGACCGGAGCACGCGCGCCCAGGTCGACAAGAACGGCTTCCTGGCGCAGCAGGTGCGCTCGGAGACCGGCATCGGCGCCTCGGGCGCCAGCGGCCACTGAGCGCGGCAGCCACCATGCAGGATGCCGTCGACCCCTGGGACCGCATGCTGCATGCGGGCATGGCGAAGTTCACCCGCGGCGTGTCGCCGGCCTCGCTGATGCTGGCCTGGTCGGACTGGGCCATCCACCTCGCGGCGCAGCCGATGCGCAGCACGCAGGTGATGATGGTCCACCCCTGGCTGCGGGCGGTGGCGTCGGCGTCGCAGGCGCTGCAGCCGCAGGCGGACACTTCGCCCACGCCTGGCGCGCACGAACACGACCGGCGCCTGGCCGACCCCGCATGGGATGCATGGCCCTTCGCGATGTACCGGGAGGCCTATCGCGCGGGTGCGCGGTGGCTCGACGACATGAGCACCGGCGTGCCCGGCGTCGAGCAGCACCACGAACAGATCGTCGCCTTCGCCGCGCGCCATTTGCTGGGCATCGGCTCGCCGGCGAACCTTCCGGCCACGCATCCGGAGGTCCTGCGCAAGACGCTGGCCAGCGCTGGCCTCAACCTGCTGCAGGGCGCGCTGAACTGGCGCGAGGACCTTCAGCGCAATCTGCAGGGCCTGCCGCCACCGGGCGCGGAAGCATTCACGCCGGGCGTGCAGGTGGCGGCCACCCCCGGCAAGGTCGTGCTGCGCAATGCATTGATGGAGCTCATCCAGTATTCGCCGACGACGCCGACGGTGCATCCCGAGCCCCTGCTCATCATGAGCGCATGGATCATGAAGTACTACATCCTCGACCTCTCGCCGCACAACTCTCTGATCCGCTATCTGGTCGAACAAGGCCACACCGTCTTCGCGATCTCGTGGAAGAACGTGGACGCGGGCGACAGGGACCTGGGCATCGACGACTACCTCTCGCTCGGCCTCATGGCCAGCCTCGACGCGGTGCGCGCGATCGTGCCCGGGCAGCGCGTGCACGCCCTGGGCTATTGCCTCGGCGGAACCCTGCTGGCCATCGGCGCCGCGGCCATGGCGCGCGACCACGACGATCGCCTGGCCAGCGTGACCCTGCTCGCGGCCCAGACCGACTTCAGCGAGCCGGGCGAACTCGGCCTCTTCATCGACGAGAGCCAGTTGAGCTTCGTGGAGGACCTGATGGCCCGGCAGGGCTACCTCGATTCGAGCCAGATGGCCGGCGCCTTCGCGCTGTTGCGTCCGGTCGACCTGATCTGGTCGCCCATGGTGCGCAGCTACCTGATGGGCGAGCGCGCGCCCCTGAACGACCTGATGGCCTGGAACGCCGACGGCACGCGCATGCCCTTCCGCATGCATGCCGACTACCTGCGCAGCCTGTTCCTGGACAATTCGCTGGCGCAGGGAAAGTACCAGGTCGCCGGGCAGCCCGTGTCGCTCGGCGACATCGAGGTGCCGGTATTCGTGGTCGGCACGGTCAGCGACCACGTCGCGCCATGGCGTTCGGTCTACAAGCTGAACCTGCTGTGCGACACCGACATCACCTTCGTGCTCACCGATGGCGGCCACAACGCCGGCATCGTCAACGAGCCGGGACACGGACGGCGGCACTACCGGGCCCTGCACCGCGCCAGGAACGCGCCCTACGTGCCACCCGACAAGTTCGTCGCCGAGGCCGCGCAGGTCGACGGATCATGGTGGCCTGCCCTGCACCGCTGGCTCGCCGCTCACTCCGGCGCGCGACGCAAGCCACCGCGCATGTTCCATGCCGCCAGCGGCCATGCACCCCTGTGCGATGCGCCGGGCACCTATGTGAGGACACGATGAACAGAACGATCCATCGCCCGGGCATGCGCCATGGCCTTCTGGTCGCCGCGATCTGGGCCGGCGCGGCCGCCCTGGCATCGGCGGTCGCCGGGCTCGTGCTCTACACCTGGGTTCTGCTGGTCACGCTGGACTGACGCGGGCCGGCGAGGATGCGCATGGAAACACGCGTCCGCCACGCGCCTTGACGCGGATCAAGGGCGTGCGCGCCGGCCGCCTCAGACTCCGTGCCATGCACATCCTCCGAACCGCCTGCCGCATCGTCATCTCCGGCCTGCTCGCCGCCGCACTGGGAACCGCGGGCGCGGGCCCCTCTGCGCTGAGCGAAGCGTACCGGGAACAGATCGATCGGCGGTTGCGGGTGCCCGCGGAATCGGCGGAGCACTATGGCGGCCTGGCCGTGGCCGCACTCGTGCAGGCCGGCATCCCGATCCTCGTTCCGCAGTACGTCGCGCTGGTCGACCGCAATCCGCACGTGCAGGCGATCTTCCTCTTCTGGGTCGGCGGCGGCTTTCCGCCGGTGCTGATCGGTGCTTCGCCGGTATCCACGGGCCGCGGCGGCGAGTTCGATCATTTCGAGACACCGCTTGGCGTGTTCGAACATTCGCTGGCCAACCCGGACTTCCGGGCCGAGGGCACGCTGAACGAGCACGGCATCCGCGGCTATGGCGCCAAGGGCATGCGCGTCTTCGACCTGGGCTGGCAGGAAGCCACCAGGCTCTGGGGCGCGGGTGGCCGCGGCACGATGCGCCTGCAGATGCATGCCACCGATCCCGACCGCCTCGAGCAACGGCTGGGCAGCGTGCAGTCCAAGGGCTGCATCCGGATTCCGGCCAGCCTGAATCGCCTGCTCGACCACTACGGGGTGCTGGACGATGACTACCTCGCGGCCGCGGCCGATGGCATGCCGAACTGGGTGCTGCCCATGAACCAGGCGCCGGTGCACGATGCAGGGCGCTACGTGATCGTGGTCGACTCGGGCGCGAGCGAGCGGCCGGCATGGTCGCCGCCGCGTTGAACGGCCACCATGCCGCCGCGCATCAGCACCCTGTCGCGCCCCGTGGCCTTTCTCGGCGGGGTGCTGATCTCCGGCAGTGCGGCGGTCGGCGGCCACTGGCTGTTCCGCCCGAAGGACCTGGTCCGGGTGCTGGCCGACTGCAGCGCCAGGGCGGTGTCGATCGTGCTGGTGGTCAACGCGCTGGTGGGCGCCATCCTCGCCTTCGTCGGCGCGGTGCAGCTGGCCAAGTTCGGCGCGGGGATCTTCGTGGCCGACCTGGTGGGCATCGCGGTGGTGCGCGAGATGGCGGCCATCATCACCGCGGTGGTCATCTCCGGCCGGACCGGGGCGGCGTTCGCGGCCGAGCTCGCCACCATGCAGGCCAACGAGGAGATCGACGCGCTGGAAGTGCTGGGCCTGGGCGCGATCGACTTCCTGGTGCTGCCGCGCGTGGCCTCGCTGCTCGTGATGATGCCGCTGCTGTACGTGTTCGCGTGCGTGGCGGGCCTGCTCGGCGGCATGACGGTGGCCACCATCATGCTCGACGTGTCGCCGGCCGCCTACCTGCTGCGCACCAATGACGCCCTCACCGCCGTGCACCTGGAACTGGGCGTCACCAAGTCGGTGGCCTTCGGCGTGCTGATCGGCTTGGTGAGCTGCTACCACGGGCTGCGCGCCAGCCGCGATGCCGAAGGCGTCGGCGTCGCCACCACAGAGGCGGTGGTCTCGAGCATCGTCGGCATCATCGTGCTGGATGCCGTGTTCGCGTTGTGCGCCAACGCGCTGGGGATCTGAATGGCCGTGCTCCAGGTCGACGGGCTGGAAATGCGCTTCGGCAGCCGCCTGATCCAGCAGAACGTGTCCTTCGCGGTGGAGAAGCGCTGCATCTACGCCGTCATGGGCGGCAGCGGCTGCGGCAAGAGCACGCTGCTGAAGCACCTGGTCGGCCTGCTGACGCCCGCCGCCGGCACGGTGCGCTACGACGGCGTCGACTACTGGGCCAGCGACGAAGCCGGGCGCAGCCGCCTGCGCTCGCACTTCGGCATGCTGTTCCAGAGCGCGGCGCTGTGGTCGTCGATGACGGTGCTCGAGAACGTCTGCCTGCCGCTGGCCCGGCAGACCCAGCTCGACACACGCGCGCAAGAGGCGCGGGCACGCGAGGTCCTGGCCTGGGTGGAGATGGCCGAGTTCTGCGACTACTTCCCGTCCGACCTGAGCGGCGGCATGAAGAAGCGCGCCGGCCTGGCACGGGCCATTGCCGCGGAGCCGCCGCTGCTGTTCCTCGACGAGCCCTCGTCGGGCCTCGATCCGATCAGCTCGCGCCGCCTCGACGACCTGATCCTCGACATCCGCGACCGCACCGGGGCCGCGATCGTGCTGGTGAGCCACGAACTGCCGAGCCTGTTCGCGATCGCCGACGACGGCATCTTTCTCGACGCCGACAGCAAGCAACCGATTGCGCACGGTGCGCCGAGGGACCTCGCCGCCCGCCTCGCGCATCCCACGGTGCAGGCCTTCCTTCACCGCGAGGTCCCGCCCGCGGCGGCACCGCCCGCCCACCTGGAGCATTCGGCATGAAACGCAATGCGGTACTGATCGGCAGCTTCGTCATCCTGGCCCTCGTCATCGCCGTCGGCTCGATCCTCTGGCTCAGCGGCAACGACCTGTTCAGCGAGCAGAAGAAGGCGCGCGTCTACTACCAGGGCAACGTGAGCGGACTGTCGGTCGGCGCGCCGGTGACCTTCCGCGGCGTGACCGTGGGCCAGGTCACGGACATCGGCATCCAGATGGAACCGGGCTCGCTGAAGACGACGGTGCCGGTGTCGCTGAAGCTGCAGCCCTCGGTGCTCCATTTCGCCAACGAGCCGGCCGGCAAGACGCTGGACGTGCACGAACTGGTGCAGCGCGGATTGCGCGCGCGGCTGGCCTCGCAAAGCATCGTCACCGGCCAGAAGGCGATCGACCTCGATCTGTTGCCCGACACGCCCGCGGTGCTGCTCGGCGGGCCGGGCGTGCCGGAGATTCCCGCGACGCCCGAACGCTTCGGCGCCCTGATCGACCAGGTGGCGGAGTTGCCGCTGCGCGATTCGGTCACGGACATCCGCGCCGCCGTGCAGGAACTGCATGCGACGATCGTCTCGGTCCAGCATGCGGTGGACAGTGCGCAGCAGACCCTGGCGGCCGGTTCCAAGGAATTGGCGCTGACCGCGACCGAATCGCGCCGCACGCTGACCGCGGCGACCGAGGCCATCCGCCAGGTCCAGGGCCAGTCCGCGGCGACGCTCCAGGCCATGACCCGCCTGGCCGACGCTTCGCGGGAAACCGTCAGCGCCGCGCAGCCCGAGTTGCAGCGTGCGATCGTGGGCACGCGGCAAGCCGCCGAATCCGCCAGGCTGACGATGGACCGCCTGGCCGACATCACCGCCCCGGACGCGTCGCTGCGCACCGAGCTCGAGGCCACCGTGGCCGACCTGTCGCAAGCCGCGCGCAGCTTCCGCTCGGTCAGCGAACTGCTGGAAGAACGGCCGAATGCCATCGTCTTCGGAAAGGGGCGGCCATGAGCTTCCCGAGGCAACGCGCGGCGCTCGCCCTGTGCATCGGCCTGGCGCTCGCCGGCTGCGCGGCCGCGCCACCGCCCTTGCTGGTCACGCTGCCGGCAACGGCCGCCGGCCCGGCTGCGGCGCCGCCGGCGGGCGCGACGGCACGCGTCATCGCGCTGCGCCGGCTCGAAATCCCCGAGTACCTCAAGGCGCGCCGCATGCGATTCCGTGCCGACGATGCCACCCTGGCCGAATGGCCCAATGCCTACTGGGCCGAGCGCCTGGAGGTCGCGGCCACCGAGGCCTTCGGTGACGCGTTGCGCCGGCACCTGCCCGGCTGGGAGATTTGCGAATCAAGTTGCAGCGAACGCTCCGCCGCCCTCTCGCTGCAGCTGCAGCTGACCCGCATGGATTACGTGCGCAACGAGAAGCGGCTGCGTGCCGATGCCCGCCTGTCGGTATGGAGCACCGATCGTCCCGCCCGCCTGGTGCGCACCGAGCAACGCAGCTACACCATCGACGGCGAGGCGGACACGCCGCAGGCGCATGCGCGGGCCATCGGGCAACTGCTCGACCGCCTGGCCGAAGACACCGCGCCGTCGGTGGGCGCTTTTCAGCCGGCGGGATCGGTCTCGAGGTAGGAAGGGAACTCGAAGTCGCCGGTTGCCAGCAGCACCGGCTTCGCGGGATGGCGCCGGTAGTGCAGCAACGCCACCTTCTCGATCTGCCCGAAGTTGTCCCGGCATGCCTCGACGAGGCTGTCGCCGCCGCCTCGGGCGCCAAACAGGTCCCGCAAGGCGTCTTCCGAGATCTCCGCCACGACGCGCGGACCGTCGCTCCCGCGCGGATACAGCGCGAACAGGACGCTGCCCCTGTCGAAGCAATAGATGGCATCGCAGTCCATGGTGGTCTCCTTTCATTGCAGGCAATGCACGCACCGAGCGATTTATCCGAATGAATGACAGCGTGCGCCGCCGCAGACGCCACGGTGTTGCGCCAGATCAAGGATGTGGCTCGCAAGCGCCCTGCTTACGCTGGCGCAAGGATCCTTGGTCCTGCCGGAGCGATGCTCGGTCTCCCTGTCGACTTCAGAGAGATTCCATGAGATCGAAAGAAATGCTCGGCCTGCTCGTGATGGCGCCTGCGTGTCGGCTTGCGCCGCCGAGGGCATGGCGCCCGGCCAGCTGAGCCCACACCGCCAGCCAGAAGGTCTGGAACGCCGCGAACCAGGCTGCCAGCGAGGCCGAACGCGCGGGGAACAAGGCCGCCGAGGAAGCGAAGTCCGCGGTGACGAAGAGCGAAGCCACGGCGGGCAAGGTGTCCACCGCGGTCGCCGAAGCAGTGAAGCGCGCAATGCACGCGAGCGCCGAGGAAGCCGAGCAGGCGGCCCAGGCCACGCGCGACGCACTCAAGGTGGCGCAGGAGGCCACGCTCAAGGCCGCGCGGGCAGCGAAGCATCCGGCCGAAGTGGCCAGCCAGCCACAAGGCGACGCAGGCGCTGCAACCCGCCAAGCACCGAACGTCCAAGCACCGAAGCCGCAGCCGCGTGACGGCGCGGCCTCGCGGCACCTCACTTGTCGACGAAGGCCCGCTCGACGACGTAGTGGCCGGGGTGGCTCATGTTGCCCTCGCCCAGCCCGAGCTTCTCGAGCACCGTGCGCGTGTCGTGCAGCATCTGCGGGCTGCCGCACAGCATGAAGCGATCCTGCCGGGCGTCGATGGCCTGCAAGCCGATGTCGTGGGCCAGCTGCCCGCTTTCCAGCAGCGCGGGAATCCGGCCCTGGTGCCTGAACGGCTCGCGCGTCACCGTCGGGTAGTAGACGAGTTGCCGCGACACCTCGCTGCCGAACCAGGGATTGCGCGGCAACTCGTGGGAGATGACTTCGGCATAGGCCAGCTCGCTTGCGAGGCGGCATCCGTGCACCAGCACGACCTTCTTGAACCGCGCGTAGACATCGAGGTCGCGGATGACGCTCATGAAGGGCGCCAGGCCCGTGCCGGTGCCCAGCAGGTAGAGCGTGCGCCCCGGCAGCAGGTTCTGCAGGAGCAGCGTGCCGGAGGCCTTGCGCCCGACCAGCACCGTGTCGCCCTCGCGAATGTGCTGCAGGCGCGAGGTCAACGGTCCGTTCTGCACCTTGATGCTGAGGAACTCGAGGGAAGGCTCGTAGCTCGCGCTGGCCATGCTGTAGGCGCGCAGCAAGGGCCTGCCTTCGACCGTCAGGCCGATCATCGTGAACTGCCCGCTCTGGAAGCGGAAGGCCCGGTCGCGCGTCGTGGTGAAGGAGAACAGCCGGTCGGTCCAATGCCGGACGCCGAGCACCCGGGCTTCGTACAAGTCGCTCATGTCCCATGGTCGCCGCTCTCCGCGTCCGCTTCCTTGATGCAACGCAAACGTTGCGTCGGCCAGCGAATGCGGGAGCGGCGGCCTTCGAGGGTCCGAAGCGATCCGGCCGGCCTGCTGGCCGATTGGCTTGATCCAGGTCAACAGTTGCCCAGCTCGGGCGGCGGAGACTGGCTCTGAGCATTCCCATTCGACTTTCAAACCGGACCGCGGAACCAAGCCATGCGCCAAGACAAACTCACCACCAAATTCCAGGAAGCCCTCGGCGACGCCCAGTCGCTCGCCTTGGGTAATGACAACGCCTATATTGAACCGGTGCACCTGCTGCTCGCGATGCTGCGCCAGGACGAAGGTCCGCGCGCGGTGCTCGAGCGCGCCGGTGCCAACGTGCCCGGTCTCGTGCAGGCCGCCGAGGCCGCGATCAAGAAGCTGCCGCAGGTGCAGGGGCACGATGTCGTGCAGGTCGGGCCGGATCTCAACAAGCTGCTGCAGGCGACCGAGAAGGAA